>CAYVSX010000005.1:0-46862 GCA_964454245.1 uncultured Candidatus Saccharibacteria bacterium
TGTTTCACTATGACGTGTGGTGGGTCATCAAAGCTTGTGCTTATAGTACCAAAAGGCCAATATATTTGCAACTATTTCACCACATTTTTATGTGCTTTTTGTCACGCTTTTAATGGTTTGTGGCCGGGCGGCCTGGCGTGCTATAATTACCCCATGAACATAAGGGGAATCGTTGCGCTAGTTATTGCTGTTGGCCTAGTATTGGCTGGCGGCGCGCCAGCTATGGCCGAAACCACTACGTATGGTGGCGGTAGCGTGCAGGGGTATGCGGCCGAGGTGGCGATTGACGCCGGCACCATTGTGCAGCTAAGCGACAAGAAGGTAAAAGTCGCCACCCAAGATGACGTGCAGAATATCTTTGGCGTAGTGGTAAACCCAGCCCAGCAACCGCTGACTATATCGAGCGGTGTTGAAAACGAAGTTTTTGTGGCCGTATCGGGCACGTATAACGTGCTGGTTAGCACCCAGGGCGGGCCGATTGCCTCGGGCGATTACATTACATTATCATCCACTAATGGCATCGGTATGAACGCCGGCACCGATAACACCACGGTGTTGGGCCGGGCGGTCGGCGGCTTTGATGGCAAAGGTGCGGTGCTAGGTAACTCCACCCTCACCGATACCGCTGGCGGCAGCAAAACGGTGGCACTCGGCACTGTGGCTGTCACCATCGATATCCGCCGCAACCCCAACGATATCAGCACTAAGTCGAACTTACCAGAATTTTTGCAGCGGGTAGGCCAGGCGATTGCCGAAAAAGAGGTCAGCCCCATCCGGATTTACCTTAGTGCCGGTATTGCGATTATTACAGTGATCGCCGCCATTGTCATGCTGTACGCCGGTATCCGCAACAGTGTCATTTCCATCGGCCGCAACCCGATGAGTAAAAAATCGATTTTCCGCGCCCTGCTAGAAGTGGTGCTGACGAGCCTGTTAATTTTGGTAATTGGCGTATTTGCGGTATATTTATTATTAAGGTTATAGTTAAAAAACAAAGGGTGGGAATTTAAAAAGTGGGATTATTCCAGCACAAACAGCATAAAGACGATCCAGCGCCGGCTGACGGCACTAATCAGGATCAGTTTTTTGATGAGTACTTCCGCGAGGAGCTGCGCAACCGCGGCCGCTGGTATTTTGAAAAGGTAATCACCGAAAACGGCGACCTATTTAAGCAAGATTTAGACGCCACAATCGCCAATGTAAAGCAAGAGCTCGACGAACACGTCACCAAGCAGGTAGACGAAACAATCGGCCAGATAGACCAATACCTAAAAGCCCACGTCACCCGCCGGCTAGACGAACAATTTGCTAATTACAATGACGCCCTAAAGACTGCCCAAGAAGCCGCCATGGCTAGCGTAACCGAAAACACCGCCAAGTTGCAGCAGCAGCACAAGGCGCTGGCCGATGCATTGGAGCACAGCGTTACCGAACAAAGCGCCCTACTACACGGCGCGTTTGACGACAGCAAGGCTGAAGTAGCTGCCATGAAGGATACCCAAACCCAGGCGATTGAGGCCTTGCGCCGCAGCACCGCCGAAATGGACGAACAATACAAGCAACTAAGCACCACCTTGCAAGAGCGCGTAAATGCCCAGCAAACCATGATGCTAGATGCCTTTGAAAACAACATGGCCGCCGTGGTAGAACATTACGTGCTGGGCGCGCTGGGCGAACAGTTTGATTTGAAGGCTCAGTTGCCATCAATTATTAAACAATTGCAAACCAACAAAGATGCCATGGTGGGCGATTTGAAATTATGAACGAAACTTTGACTGCTGCGGCTAGTGTTGTAAAGCTGCCACCTAGTGTGGTCAGCCGGGCTGATGTGGCGCGTTTGGGGGTGGAACTGGAACGGGTAGATAACGACATGAGCACCAACGCGGTGCGCACCAGGGTGGGCGCCACGGCGAACGAAGTACCACCAATGAGCCGCCAGCTGGCGGATTTTGTGCTGCTAAACAAGCTAGATTTAAACGCCGCCCCCACTCGTAGTCAGCTAATTAAGCTGGTAAATGGCATGAAGGACACCTTGCCAATCATTCACATGACCTTTGCGGCTGAGGCCGACCGCGAAAGCCTAGGCGAGCTGGCGCTGTGGTTACGGCAAGAAGTTCACCCCCAGGCCGTGATTGACGTTGGCTTGCAACCCGGGCTAGTGGCCGGTGTGTATGTGCGCACTGCTAACAAAGTTTTTGACCTAAGCCTAAAGGGTGCATTAAAGGGCGGCCGGCAAATTTTGACTAACGAACTAAAGGCATTGTATGGACGGGCCTAAGGCATTTGAAAAGCTAGTGGCGGCCGGCAACCCAGTTGGCGAGGTGATTGGCCTGGATTCGTTTATGGTGAGCATAAAAGGCCTGCAGCCGACCAACGTGCACGCCACGGTGCGGTTTGACGACGACACCCGCGGCTACGTGCACCAGGTGTTTGAAGACCACGTGATAGTTATGAAGCTAGACCCTAGCCCGCTGCACATTGGCGCGGTGTGTGTGATTGAAGCCCGCGACATTATGACGCCAGTTGGCAAAAACTTCATTGGCCGGGTAGTCAATGTGTTTGGCGAGCCGATAGACGGCAAGGGCGAAATTGTTGCCGACCAAGAGTGGGATGTGTTTCACCCGGCGCCAATGCTGTACGAGCGCGAACTGCTAGATAAACCGGTGGAAACGGGAATCGCCATTTTGGACCTAGAATACAGCCTGGCCCGCGGCCAGCGCATGGCCATGCTGGGCGATAGCAAGGTGGGCAAAACGGCCCTAGCCGCTAGCGTGGCGATTAACCAAAAAAATACCGACCTAACGGTAATTTACGTGCTGATTGCCAAGCGCCAGCGCGACGTGGCCGAACTGGTAACCAGCCTAGAAAAAAATGATGCCCTAAAAAAGGCCGTGATTGTGGTTACCAACTCGTTTGAATCGTTAATTTTGACCTACCTTGTGCCGTATGTGGGTGCGGCGCACGGCGAATATTTTTGGCACCAGTGCAATATGGACACTTTGGTAATTTACGACGATCTAACCGCCCACGCCCAGGCTTACCGCGAAATCTCGCTGATAGCTGGCGTATCGCCAGGCCGCGATAGCTACCCAGGCGATATGTTTTACACCCACTCGTCGCTATTGGAGCGCGGCGGCAAAACCGAAAGCAACCACGCTAGCCAAACGCTGATCCCGATTGTGTATGCGCCGGGTGCCGATATTACTGCCTACTTGCCTACCAACATTATGTCGATAACCGATGGCCAGTGGATTTTAGACGGCCAGATATTTAAGGACACCATGCGCCCAGCCGTAAGCACGGCGCTATCGGTAACCCGCGTGGGCGGCGTGGGGCAAAACAAGCGCCAAAAAGGCTTGGCCGATAAGCTGAACCTAACTTTGGCTGGTTACCGCACGGCCGAAGAATACGCTCACTTTGGTACCGAACTCAGCCCGCAGGCCCAGGCCGATTACGATAAGGGCAAGGTGTTATTTAAGCTAATGAACCAAGCAATTGGCGAGGTGTACAGCTTTGCCGAGCAGCAGTTTTTAATGAGCATTGTGCTGGGTAGTGCCCCGCAAGAAGTGATAAACATCGAAAAACTGAAGGAGCGTGTGCGTGACTACGCCGCAAAATTGCAAGAAGATAAAGACATGGTAGGCAACTATGACGAGCTAGAGGCGGCGCTAAAAGCCGAGGTAACCACCATAGATGAAGTGAAGCAAAAAGCGATTGAAAAAGCCGCCAAAGCCGAGGCCGAAAAGCAACGCCAAGCCGAAGAAGCCGCCCGTGCCGCAGCGGGCGAATCCGCCCCCGCCGAACCGGCCGGCGAGGAGAAAAAATCATGAGGCGGCCGCTAGAAATCAAAGCTGAAGAAGCCTCGGTGCGTTCTGTTGTAAGCCTTACATCGGCACTAGAAAGCCTGAGTAGCATGCAAATTGCTAAAACCAAAAACAAGGTGCTAATTAGTAACCAGTTTTTTGACGAAGTGTGGAACATTTATAAGCAAATCCGTGTAGATGTGCTGTTTAATTTTGGGCGCGTAGAGGGCGAAAAACCGATCGATAAAGAACTACTAATTTTAATCACCGCCAAGGGCGGCCTAAGTGGCGATATAGACCAACGGCTGATTAAAAAGTTTATGGAACGTTACGACGAAACCAAAAACGACGTGCTGGTTATTGGCCACCACGGGTTGCTAAAACTAAAGCAAGCGCATGTAGATGCCACCTACTATTTTGACCTGCCCGAGCACGATTACATTAACGTTGACCCGCTAATGGACATCATCCGCAAATACGCCAAAAGCCGAATTTTTTACCAAAACTATATTTCGCTTAGCCAGCAGGCCATTAAAGATGTTGACCTAAGCGAAGTGGTGTCTAGCAAAGGCCGCGTGGCCGACCTAGACACTGTGGGCGACGACGTGGTGAGCGAAAAAACTTACATTTTTGAACCGAGTTCGTACCAAGTGGCGGCTTATTTGGAAAACTCAATTTTGCGCCTAACCATATCGCAGTTTATTTACGATAGCCGCCTAGCACAGGTGGCCAGCCGCTTTAAGTCGATGTCGGCCGCCAAAGAGCGCTCGATAGATAACGCCAACACCCTGCACCTAGAATACAACCGCGCCAAGCGTAACCAGGTGGACACGCGACTAAAAGAGAGCTTGGCAGGACTTAAAAAGATTAGGGCAGGAGCAGCGTAATGGACAACACCCAAACCGTTTACAAAAAAGGCATCGTGCGCACCCTAAAAGGCCTGGTGATTAAGGTGCAATTTATTGAAGATATGCCAGCATTAAACGAAATGCTGTATGTTGATAACGACAAAAAGTCGCCACTACTCGTTAGTAGCCTAAGCGGCGGCGATATGGCAGTGTGCCTAAATATTGGTGGCGATTACAGCATTGAAAAAGGCCAAAGCGTAACCCGCAGTGGCCGCAGCCTAGAAATCCCGGTGGGCGATGCCATGATTGGCCGCGTGTGGGATGCCATGGCGCGGCCGATTGACGGCAAGCCGCAACTGCCCGACGACGTGCTGGCCAAAATGCCCAAGCGGGCGATATTTGCCCCGGCTTTTCAGGAAACCAGTTTGGAATCGCGCCCCGATGACATTTTGGAAACCGGGCTAAAAGTACTAGACTTTTTTACGCCGTTTGTGAAGGGTCGCAAGATTGGTATTGTGGGTGGTGCCGGCGTGGGCAAAACCGTGCTTACCATGGAAATCATCAACAACGTGGCCGAAGGTTCGGGCGCCATCAGTATGTTTGCTGGTATTGGCGAGCGCATACGCGAGGGCCACGAGCTGTACAAAACTTTGGCCGATAACGACCTACTAAAAACCACGGCGATGTTTTTTGGCCAGATGAACGAAAACCCGGTGCAGCGTAGCCTAATTGGCCTTTCGGCCATCACGCTGGCCGAGCATTTTCGTGATGATCAGAAAAAGGACGTGCTGCTATTTGCCGACAATATGTACCGCTATATTCAGGCCAAAAACGAGGTGAGTACGATTGTAGACCAAACTCCAGCCGAAGGTGGCTACCAGCCAACGGTGTTTAGCGATGTAAAAACTTTTCAGGATCGCCTGGCCAGTAACGCCAACGGCTCGATTACCGCCCTGCAAACTATTTACGTGCCGGCCGACGATTTGAGCGACCCGGCGGTGCAGATGATTTCGCACGAGCTAGACAGCACGATTGTATTAAGCCGTGCTGTGGCGGCGCAGGGTATTCGCCCGGCGGTAGATATTTTGGCCAGCAAATCTAGCCTGCTAACACCTGAGGTGGTAGGGCAGCGGCATTACGATTTAGCCACCCGCGCCACGGCGATTTTGCAAAAGTACGAATCGCTTAAGGGTATCATCGCCATTATTGGCGAGAGCGAACTGAGCGCCGAAGACCGCGATGATTACACCAAAGCCAAGCAGCTGATAGAATTTTTTAAGCAGCGCTTTAACGTGATGTTTAAGGTGACTGGTGTAGAGGGCGAGCACATGACCCGCGCCCAAACGCTAGATGGCGTGGAGGCGATAATTGGTAAGGGCGATGTAGCTGATGATGCGCCAGCTGAAGAGGCTAAGCCAGCCGAAGAAGCCAAACCAACTGAATCCGCTCCCGAAACAGAACAAGCAGAACCGCCAAAAGAGGAATCGATATGATAAAAGTTACGGACTGTCATTCCGCATTTATTGCGGAATCCAGTCAAAAAATAATCAATTATAACTGGATCACCGGGCAAGTGCGGGATGACAACTAGCGTTATGGCCGACGAAACCCCAACACCCGAAGTAACCGACGAAGCACCGGCCGTGCACACCACCAAACCCACCATGGCGGTGAAGGTGTATGCGCCGTTCCAGGTGTATTTTGAGGGCGAAGCCTTTAGCGTTAGCGCCACCAACGCCACCGGCCCGTTTGATATTTTGCCCAAGCACCACAACTTTTTATGCATGCTCGTGCCCTGCACCCTAAAAGTCCAACCAGTCGACGGCCCGGCCAAATCCATCAAAATCCACCGCGCGTTAATGCACGTTAAGTCTGACCGCGTAGTGGTATTTATGGACGTATAGCGGTACTATAATAGGTATGATAATGGATAACTGCGCGTAATATGGGTGGACTAACGAGACGGGCGAGTCAAGCTGCAGCCGGTATTTTGCTTGAGGAAACATCCGCAGTAAGCGGTGAATTAACAGCCTCAAAGCTAGAAGCTCTAAAGTCAAAGCGTATCATGTTTGGCCACCAATCGGTGGGTGCTAATATGGTTAGTGGTATATCCAATCTATATAATTCGTACGGTGTAACACCCCCAACACAAATGGATGCCGGGCTGATAAATAGCACCTCGGGCGGTTTCTTTGCAGATTTCTATGTTGGCGTGAATGAAGATCCGCTTAGTAAAATAACTGATTTTAATTCTATGGTACACACTTACCATAATAAGCTAGACATCGCCTTTATGAAGTTTTGCTACATCGATATCGTAGCCGGCACCGATATATTGCAGGTGTTCACCGCCTACAAGGCCATGATGGATGGCCTAGTGGCAGAATTCCCTGACATAACCTTCATATATGTTACGGGAGCCCTAGACGGTTATAGTGTGGCGGCGGCTGTGGTGCGCGAACAATTAAATAATATGATACGTAACGAGTATGCCAGCACCGGCCGACTATTCGACCTAGCCGAGGTAGAATCTACCGCACCAAACGGCACTCGCTCCGGCGGTATTAGTGACGGCAATCAATATTATCAAAGCTATGATGACTACACGAGTGACGGTGCCCACCTTAACTCTACTGGCATACAGGTAGTCGATGAAGCATTATTCAACTTTTTAGCAGGATTAATATAGGTAGCTACGCAGCTACAAAGTAATCGTAAGCAAACGACTGATTACCCGGTGCTGCCGTGGTGGTGCAGATGCTAAAGCTGGTGTTGTTGCGTGTGACGTAAAACTGGGTTTGGCCAGCGGCCGCGCCAATAGGGGTGACAATGACTTTTGGCTGGCTGGTAAAGGCGGTAGCAAAGGTGATTTGGGCAAAGCAGCCAGCCGAGGGGCTGTTGCCGGTATTTACGCTGATGGTGCCACTGGTGTCGCTACCGCTAATAGATACCGTGCCGCCATTACCCAGCGCATTGCCGGCTGTGCGACTGGGTGTGGGGCCGGTAAAGCTAAGGTGGTTGGGCACTTCCAAAATGGCGTTGCCACTTAGTACTAGCTTGGTAACGGTAATTTGGGCGGCAGTCAGTGTGCCACTAAAGCTCGATGCGCCCGATACGCTTAAATCGCGCATAGTAGTGCTGCCCTGAATAGCCATGTCGGTAGATACCTGCAGTTTACTGACCTGCGTTTCGCCCAGGTTGGCCGCGCCGGCTACCGTCACACTGGGTACTGTCAGCGCGCCGCCGGTTTGCAGGCTGCCGGCGACATTTAGGTCGCCGCGCATTAGGGTTTGGCCGGCGATAATGGCGTTGCCCTGTATGGTCAATGTTTGGTTCGTGTTGCCCACGCTGGCGTCGGTGTTGGCTAGCTGTTGTAATGCCTCGGTGCTAAGGGTTTGGCTGTCGGTGCCGGCGGTTATGGGGTCTTTTTGGCTATTAAAATAGTACACAGCGGTAATTATGGCGGCGATAATTAGCACCAAAATGAACATCAGCAGGTAAATATTGACTTTGCGCAGCAGGCGCTTAATGGGCGAAACTGGCTTTGCGTCGGGCTCGGCCGGTGCGGCGGTGGGGTTGGCGGCTTGTTCGGCCTCTAAATCATCGGGTGTGCGACTCAAAGCATCAGCCGGCGCTTGCTGGCTGGTGTCTTGTGGCTTGTCGCCCTCACCCGGGGTAGTTTTGTCGCTATCCATGCTAAATATACGTATTGTTTATGCTTACCATTATTTTACTACAAACGGGCAGTAGTAAACAATGGTATTATAGATATAGCATATGCAGTATGGTAGGTTACTTTGGGTAGTTGCGGCAGCGCTGGTGGTAGCGTGTGTTCCGTTTGCCCTAGCGCCAGCAGCATTGGCCGAAACCAGCAGCTCGGCCAACTACCAGGTTACCGAAACCGAATTTGGCAGTAGTAGCAACGCCGAGGTGTGCCAAAACGGTATTTGTACCCGCGCTTCGCTAGGTAGCATATCGGGCAACAGCGGCACGGCCACCTTTGGCCCCGATACGCCAGATGTTCCCACGCTAGAAGTTATTGTAGAGCCCGGCCCCGAAGATTCGTACCGCGGCGTGCTAACTACCGAATCAACCGCCACCCGCACCATGGTGGTAAAAGTACGCAGCTGGCTAAGCGAAGGCTACATAATGCAAATTACCGGCCAACCCCCCACCTATAGCGGCCGATCGCTAGCCACACCCAGTTCGCCCACGGCATCGGCCCCTGGCACCGAGCAGTTTGGCATTAACGCCGTGGCCAACACGTCGCCCATTAGCTTTGGCGCCAACCCCGTGCAGCAGCCCAGCAGCGATTTTAGCTACGGCCAGGTAAATGCCAATTACTCCACAGCTAACCAATACATGTACCAAAGTGGCGCCACCGTTGCCCACAGCACCGTGGCATCGGGCCAAACCGACTACACCATCAGCATGATAATAAACGTGGCCGACAGCACCCCATCCGGCCTGTACAGCACCACCTTTTCGGCCGTGATAGTGCCGATGTACTAGCCTGTGGAAAAGTAGCGGGCAGTTGCTATTGCGCTAGTGGTAATAAAGGTGGTACAATGCAGCCATATCCCTTGTAAATTAGGGCTAAATATAAAACAAAAAGGAGACATATGAGTAAACAAACACTCAAGTCAATCGCCCGACGTGGCAGTATGCTTACTGCGGCGTTTGCTGTTGTTGCAGCATCGCTAGTGCAAGCCGTACCCGCCTACGCCGACGCATTGAACCCCCTAACGGATCGTAGCTTGACACTATCAAGCTCAGCACCAGGGTGGGACTTTAAGGATGGTTCTGGTAACAGCACCTACGCACCACCAAACAGTGGCGCCAATGGCCAAAAAGTCGCCAACTACTACGACTTTAAGGTAACTACAGACACAGCAACTAGCAATACGCTAAAAGCAATGTCGTTTCAGTATTGTACATCACCTGCGGGTAGCTGTTTGGCGCCTGGCGATAATGGATGGCTTGATGCTACCACGCGTAACGCTGACACCGCTAGCAAATCCGACCTAAACGTTACGGTAGCATCGCCATCACAGGCAACTATCGCTGCCGATACGCCTACCGATTACGTAACGATGAGCAATACAACAGTGTCTACTAACCCAAATGGCGACTTTACTAGTGTCCCATGTACTAACGACTCTACACCCGGGGTTGTTGGCTACCAAACTGGCGACTGTAGTGCAGTAGCAGGCAAAAACTTTGCCGTATACTACGATAATGCAGGCACCTGGACGGAAAGTACTGGCTGGAGTATGAGCGCTGCCAACTTTGAAATCAACGGTAGCACCAAGACATCTGGCGCTGTACAAAACCAAGCTACAGGTAAAAACAACGAAATCCGCCTAGTGCATAGCACTACTACCGGCTTTGCCGCAGGCACACGTGTACGTGTGGTGTTCTTTGCCACCGACACTAACTACATTACAAACCCAGGTAGCGGTGCGTTCTTTGTGCGTATCAATACCTACAACACTGGTGGCAATACGGCTATAAACTCCATGTCTCGCTATGATGAAGCTAATGTCATAGATGGTGGCGTAACAGTGGCCAACGTAATGAACCTAGGTATCCAGATTACTACCAAGGTGCTGGAAACCATGGCCTTTAGTGTGGGTACAGTCGACCCTTACACACTAGAAGCTTCAACCTGGGACGACGACTCTGATGGCGGCTTAACTCCAGAAGTTCCAGATCCAACTAGCCAGCTAGGTGTTGCCCGCGGTGCATCGCCATACACTCATGGCGTGTGTGAGCCAGTGCTGCGCTCTATGGTTAATAATGTTGGCGTACCGAACCGTCTATCAATGGGTAACCCAACGGCTGAATATTCGCTAGAGGTAGATAAAACCTATAGCACTCACAGTTACTTCCGACTAAGCTCTAACTCTAGTGCTGGTGCTACCATTTACTACAGTGGTAATACGCTTACCAACACCGTAGGTGACTCCATTGACGCTATCGGCGCTGCGGCTACCGCTCCTGCACCAGGCAACGAGCAGTTTGGCCTAGGCTTGTCAATCAACAACACAAACCCATACGGTATTGACTACCGCACTGAAACCAAGGCTGGGTATGTTTACGAAACCGCTGCCGATGATACCGCTGCTGGATTAACGACCTACCCAACCCAAGGCATACATAGCAGCGTGGAAGATGATGCAATATCTAACGTAGATGCTAACGGTAGCTGGCATACACCACGCCTAGCATCGCTTACGCCCGCCGCAGCTTATGCTAATGGTGCCGGCTATGTAAACGCTATATACAACAACAACGCTGCTACAGATAATCAATTCAACACCGACGGCACATCGTTTGCCTTTGTAGCTGGCTCAACGCTAATACCCGTGCCACTAGCATCGGATAGTGCAAATGTTGTGGACTGTGTAACTGGCAAGGTGCGTTACATTGCAAATATTGCAGCCACCACCCCAGCTGGTATTTACACTACCAAAATCAACTACATTGCAGCACCTCAGTACTAAACTTATACAGGTTTAACTAACGCTAAAATGTAGCAAACACCCGGCCACTTACGGCCGGGTGTTTTGTTTTGCCCATTACACCCTACATCTAGTACAATATAACTATGCAGCATAAGTTGTATACCTTGCGTGCACTGGCGCACAATTGGCGGTTTGTATTTACCGAAGAGATGCTAGCACTGCTTTTAGTGGTGTTTGTGTTTGCGCTGCCGGCCGGGGCGACCACGCGCCTAACTGAACGTTCGCTTTTTATGCAAAGCAGCGAGCCGGGAGCAACCACTAATTATACGATCTCGTTCAACTATATGACACCTTCGCCAATTGGTTCGATAGATTTGCTATTTTGCGTTAATCCAATACCTGGGGAGCCATGTGTGATGCCAGCTGGACTAGATATAAGTGGCGCCACGCTAAGTAGCCAAACCGGCGAAACGGGCTATAGTATCAGCACGCATACCGCCAACCATATAGTACTGTCGCGCCTACCTAGCCCAGTGGCTAGCGGTACGGCTGGTTCGTATACTCTTAGCAATATTATTAACCCAAGTGATGAGTCTGAAGCATTTTCCATCCGCTTGCGCACCCATGCGCTAGCTACTACAAATGGTGCGCATGTAGATTTTGGTTCGGTTCGCGGCCAAGTGGGTGAGGGAATAACCCTAGAAACTCAGGTGCCACCAATGCTGATATTTTGCTTAGCTGAAGAGGTAGAAGACGACTGTGCTGGTACAAATGAAAACTACTATAAAGATATGGGCGAGCTAACTGCCGACCAAACTCTGGTGGCGCGATCGCAAATGGCGGTAGGTACCAATGCTACTGGTGGGTTTGCGATTACCGCCTACGGTACGCCACCTACAGCTGGCACGAATGTGATTAGCGCACTTAGCGCTCCTACGCCTAGCCAGCCAGGCACCAACCAGTTTGGTATAAATCTAGTACAAAACACTTTGCCGGCCATCGGTACCGACCCCGAGGGAACCTGGCTAAATGCCCAGCCAACAAGCGACTACGGCCAACCAAATATGTATAAATATGTGCCAGGTGACGTGGTGGCTAGCTCGCCCAATGTCAGTTTGATGAAAAAATTCACCGTCAGCTATATATTAAACGCTAGCCCCACACTAAAGGCTGGTGTATATACCACAACCATTAGTTTTGTAGCCAGTGGGCGATTTTAGTGATATAATCGTGCTAATACTTATTACATAATTGTAAAACGTGAGGGAAGCGAAAAATGAACCGTATTAAAAGCGTTGCAGCTGCCGCCTTGGCTGTACTAATAGCTACATTTTATATTTTGCCGGCCATGCCAGCCGTTGCCGAGACATCTTCTTCGGCGCTTAGTATTACTCCTAAAAAACAGTATGCAATTGAGGCTGGCCAATCAATAGACGACAAACTGACGATACGAAATATAGATAATACAGCAACATTGTACCTCACGATGCGCGTAATCGATTTTACTTATGACGATAATCAAGATGAAGGCGTTGCCAAGCTGTTTCTAGATGAAAATGCCGAGAAAACTCCTTGGTCATTACGCTCATACCTAGAGGTTCCTCAGTCGGTTTCTATCGGTCCTGGGGAGTCAAAATCGGTAGACATCAAGCTATCGATACCTAAAAATCAAGGTGCCGGTAGTCTATATAGCGCCATCGTCTACTCGTCTGGTGCTGGCGATGTAGATAGTGAAGGTAATCCAACTGGCGCAACTAGTAACGTTGGCCTGAGCGCATCAGGCGTAACATTGGTGTTTGCAAATGTCCCAGGCAAAGTACACGAGGATTTGCAGTTACGTAAACTGGGACCCTACGATAAATCCGCTAAAGAGTTTATGCCATACTTTAACACCAATATGCCTCAGAGTATCGGATATAGCCTAGAGAATAAGGGTAACTGGGCTGAATCTCCACTAGGCAGTGTTACCGTAAAGGGTTGGTTTGGTCGCCAATTCCAAATCGATAACATTAATCCTACCCAAGGCCTGGTACTTATCGGTCAGACGCGTACATTTTCATCTTGCTTGAAATATGATCCGGTAGAGGTGGCTAAGGCGGAATCTAATTCACCGGCGACAACTTGTGTAAATCCAGGACTATGGCCGGGTTACTACCGAGTGTCGGCAAATCTGTTTTACGGAGTGAACGGTAATATGACTCAAGAAACGACGATGACTGCTGGATTTTGGTACTTGCCATGGTGGTTCATAGCATTAGTAATTGTGGTGGCTGGCGCACTGTTCTACTACGGCCGCAAGTTGTACATCAAAATCCGCACCGCGCTATACGGGCCAAAGGCTGGCAAAAAGAAGTCATCGCGCCGCAGCTAGTGTAGTACAATATAACCATAAGCATGGTACAAAAAATTTACATCAGCGCTAGCAAACTGTTTGTGGCTGCAATAGCCGCCGGTTTGCTGGCGCTGTTTGCTACCATGCCAGCAGGGGCAATTAACGCATTGCCCACACCCGACCCCAAGCCAGGATCGTTTGGTGTAGAGGCCACCAAAAAGCAGCCAGCACCTACCACTGGCCCTACCATTAGCACGCCGGGCAACGGTGCTAGCTTTAGCACATCGCCCATTACCGTAAATGGTGTGTGTATTAGCGACTTACTGGTGCAAGTGTATAACAACGGCGTGCTGGTGGGCGCAGTAATGTGCACCAATAACACCTATAGTGTAGAAATTAGCTTATTTGCCGGTACTAACGAACTAACTGCCATACAGTACGATGATTTAGAGCAAGCCAGCCCGGTAAGCAACACTGTAACCGTAACCTACACCGATACCAGCTTTAAGGCCTTTGGCCAGCAACTAACCCTAACTAGCTCGTACGGCCGGCGCTCGGCCCCGGCTGGTAGCACGCTCACCTGGCCGCTGCAGCTAACTGGCGGCACCGGGCCATATGCTTTTAGTATAGATTGGGGCGATGGCAGCAAGCCCGAGCTGATGAGCCAAGCCATGGCCGGCGTAATAAATATATCGCACACCTACAAAAAGGCCGGTATATACATAATTAACATTACGGTTACCGATGTAAACGGCGTAAAAGGCTTTTTGCAGGTGATAGCCGTGGCTAGCGGGCAGGTAGATGCCACCACCACCACACAAACCGGCGAAACCACTGCCGCCACCAGCGGCGCACGCATACTGTGGGTGCCGTACATAATTTTGCTATTGCTACTTTTACCTACCTACTGGCTAGGCCGCCGCAGTATGCTGGTAAGTATACGTAATAAGATGCTTAAAGAGCGGGCGGCTTATGAGAAAGATCAGAATAAGGCGTAGTTCTTTAACCTGTGGATAACTTGCACAAAAAGTAGTTGACAAGCATAAGTACCATTGTGTTATACTACAAACGTTACTAAACAAAACAAATAGTGAGTTAAAAATTAGTGAGGAGAAGGAATATGAGGTCCTTTAGAATACCCGGCCGAAAGGCTGGCCGCATAGCAACGACTGCGGCATTGCTCGTTGCAACAATCGTGCCAAGCTTCGCGCCAGCGCTGGCTTCGGCTGCACAGCTTACCGACAGGTCGGTACAATTAAGCTCGTCAAACGAGGGTGTAACTGCTGAGTATACATTTACATTTACGGCAACCAACACAGCGGCGGCTGTAACGGTAGAGTTTTGTAGTAATACTCCGCTAATGCCAGAAACATGTACGGCGCCAACTGGTATGAATGCTGCGTCGGGCAGCGTTGCATCAGGCGGCACACTACTTGGTACTTGGACTGCAAATAAGGTATTTGTAACCAAATCAGTAACTGCTGGCGTAAACACATTTACACTAGCTGGCATCACTAACCCATCTGGTGAGGGTACAATTTACGCCCGCATTGTGTCTTACGACAATACAACTAACGCACAAGCCTACGCATCGGGCAACCTGGGTAGTGGTGTGCAAGACCAAGGTGCGGCGGCAATAGCTATCACCAACGGTATTGACGTATCTGGCGCCGTATTGGAAAGCCTAACCTTTTGTACGTCAGGTGCTGCACTAACCGATGTCGATACTGATAACAACTGGTGTGAGAGCGCAACTACTCCTACGCTAACGCTTGGTCATGATGTTGGTAGTGGTGTGATAGCGCTTGATACATCTGCGCTAGATACGGCTAACGTGTACACGCAGCTATCAACCAATGCCTCTAAGGGTGCAGTTGTGCGCATTAAGTCAAATGCAATATGTGGCGGATTGATCCGTGATGGCGATAGCTCACAGGTTAATAACGCAGCGTGTACTGGCATTGCGGCGGCTGGCAACTCGGGCACATTTGCTGCTGGTACCGCCAAGTTTGGCGTAAAAGTTGCCATAGCCGACTTAGGCGACAATCCATCTACCGATAAGCTGCAGCTTGCAAGTGGCTACCATGCTAGCGATTACCGCTTTAACTGGGTATCAGGTAATGCCAGCGGTGTATCGAGTACCTATGGCGACGAGATCATGAACACCAACCTAAAGCCTGTAACCGACCAAGGTGCAACCCTAACCTTTGGTGCCAGCGTTGGCAACGGTACTCCAGCTGGTAAATATCGCGCAACACTATCGCTAATTGCAACCGGTACATTCTAGTACCAATGTAGCAATAGTTACAACACCTCCCATGGTGGGAGGTGTTGTTTTGTATGGTATAATTAGTAGTAGTTATATGTAAAAGGGGAATAGTGTGTTGTTGAAGCAACGAGTGCAGACGAGTCTTCGTGTAGTTATGGCGCTGACAATTTTATCAAGTGTTTTTGTGCTTGGTGTGCCTAGTGCCAATGCTGAGGATAAAACCAACAACGCCAACACCCTAAAGGTATCGCCTGTCCGCAGTGATATAGAGGTAAAAGCCGGTGAAACCTACACGCTAAAGGTGGGCATTACTAATCTTACAACCAGCGATATGTCGGTGAAACCGATTACCAACGACTTTATAGCTGGCGACGAGCGCGGCACCCCAGCACTGATCCTGGATGCCGACCAATACGCACCAACACACAGCTTAAAGCGTTTTATGATGCCAATTAGCGATGTGGTGGTGCCGGCAGGCAAACTTATGCTGGTTGATGTTGTGATTACCGTGCCCAAAGATGCTCAGCCGGGTGGATACTTTGGCGCACTCCGCTTTGCGCCCACCGACCCTGCTAACGGTGGCGAAGTTAATTTGAGTGCTAGCGTGGCATCGTTAATCCTGATGACCGTGCCTGGCCCAACTACCGAAAAACTAGATTTAACCGATTTTCAAATCCAGCAAAACAAGGCCAATGGCACTATCTTCCGGACTCCAGATAACCTGCAGCTTACCTTCCGTTTTGCTAGCACCAGCAATGTGCAGGTAGCGCCGTTTGGTAAAATTTCGGTGACCAAGGGCGATAAGCTAGTTTACCAAACCGATTTTAACGATAAAACGCCTAAAGACATGATATTGCCCGATAGCGCCCGCCGCTGGGATGTGCCGCTGCAGAATATTGAAGGCTTTTTTGGCAAATACACCGTACACGCCACGCTAACTTACGGTAGCAGCAACCAAACGGTAGAAGTGCAAAAGGACTTTTGGATTATATCGTGGGCGGCAATTGCGATTGCTGGCGGTGCATTACTGTTCCTGATTGTTTTGGTAATTGTAATTATATTCCTAATTCGCCGCCGCAAGGCCAGGGCGCGACGCCGTGCTAAATTTGGTGGTGGCAACAGCGGTGGTTACCGCCGCTAGTATGCGCACCATACAGCGCGATATTGTAGGGGGCTTCATATTTTCAGCAGATGGCAAGTTATTGCTGGGCAAAAACCGCAAGGGCGGGGTGTACGAAGGATTGTTTGTAGTACCTGGCGGTGGGGTAGATGATGGCGAGACCAAGCTGCAAGCTTTGCGCCGTGAAATGCTGGAAGAAACCGGTATTGATATTACCGCCGCTACGGTAGCGCCAATTAACGAATCAACCGGCGCACATGAAAAAACGCTCCACGAAACCGGTGAGCGCGTGTATGTAGAAATGAAGTTTTACGACTACCGCATTGATTTATCGCAAAACGCGACCGATGTGAGCCTGTGCACAGACGATGATTGGTATATGCCGCAGTGGTTTACGGTAGATGAGCTACGCGCTGTAGAAACTAGTAAGCCGGTGCACGATACACTTGCTACTATCGGCGTTATATAGGTTTTTGGCTTTTGGTTTTAGACATACAATACGCTAGCTTAATGATAATAAGTAGATCTTGCGTATAATCATTTTGTGGTTACATTACTAGCGTAACAGTAGCATGACTAAATGAAAAAGACGTGTAAAGCTTTTCGTAAATTGCTATAATAAGCTATCATAACGAAATAAAATCGCTTAGCGATATAGGTAGGGTACTATGGCAGGTAAACAATCAAACGCTCCTTCAAAGTGGCTTCGTATTTTGCTGCCGGTCGCTTTGATACTGGTATGGATTGGTGCTGCGGGCGTGGGTGGGCCTTACTTTGGTAAGATTGATGAAGTCTCAAGTAACGATTTGTCGACGTTTTTACCAAAGAATGCTGAATCTACTACAGTAAAAAAAGAGCTAGAAAAGTTCCAGACTTCGGGCACATTGCCAATAATAGTTGTGTTTGAATCTGGCAATACCCTGACCAGTAAACAGAACGACCAGATTGCTGCCGCAAAAGATGCGATGCAGGCCAGCGGCGTAGTAAAAGGTGATGTGTCGGCCGTTATTAATGCTGATGATGAAAAAGCTGCCTTTATTGTGGTACCGCTAAATGCTGATAGCGAATTTACGAAAGAAATTACTGCACTACGTACGGCAGTTGATAGTAACGCTGATTCTGTTACGCACACATTTACTGGGCCAGCTATGTTTTCACGCGACCTTACCAAAGCGTTTGCCGGCATAGATGGTACGCTACTGTTTGTGGCGTTAGGAGTAGTGTTTGTCATTTTACTTATTGTGTACCGATCGCCCATCTTGCCTATACTTACGCTCACCGGAGCGAGTATAGCACTAGCGGTGGCTATCCTGGTTGTTTGGCATCTAGCCGATGCCGGTATTGTGCAATTAAATGGCCAAGTGCAAGGGATCTTGTTTATATTAGTAATAGGTGCGGCGACCGACTACGCACTGCTATACATAGCGCGTTACCGCGAAGAGCTGACCCACCATGCCAGCGCGCTAGAGGCCACAAAGGCGGCCTGGAAGGCATCTTGGGAGCCAATTTTGGCAGCGGGCGGTACGGTAACCCTGGGCTTAGTTTGTTTGCTCGTATCAGACCTCGGCTCTAATAAAGCCCTGGGACCGGTTGGTGGGATTGGGGTCATGTTCTCTGTGCTATCTGCATTAACCTTTTTGCCCGCCGCCTTACTGCTATTTGGCCGTAGTGCGTTTTGGCCTCGTCGCCCAGCTTACGAGCCGCGTAAAACCATCGCCGACTACCACAATGAACACCCTGCCTGGGCTCGCGTTGGTCGATTTGTTGGCAAACACCCACGGCGCCTATGGGTAGGTATTTCGGTGCTGCTACTCGTTGCCTGTGTGTTTGTACCACAGCTAAAGGCAGAGGGTGTAGCGCAAAGCGAATTAATCATCGGTCCATCAGAGGCGCGCGACGGCCAGGCGGTGCTCGATAGGCACTTCCCAAGTGGATCCGGCTCGCCAACCTATGTGCTGGTGCCACAAAGTAAAACAGATACCATTGTACGGGCGCTTGAAGATGATAAAGGTGTTGACGCGGTGAGCATTGTAACTACAGATGCGGTAAAAAGTGCTGCGCCAATTGGTCGCGCCGAGGCAAAGCTAAAACGTGAAATTACCGAGAGTGTTGCAAAAGCTCGCGATGAACAGCTGGCCACACTCCACGACCAAATTGCAGCCCAAATGGCTGGCATGCCTGATGCGTACATAGCAAGTGCCTACGAACAAGCGGCTAGCAATGTCCCAAGTGTGGATAGCTTGGTGGCAAAGGCCTATCCATTTAATGACGTGTCACCAAAAGTTGTTGACGGCGTGGTGGTGCTACAGGCAACCCTAAAAGACGCAGCAAGTTCGGTGGCGGCTCGCGAAACAGTTGCACGGCTCCGTAGCGCTATACATACTAACCATCCTGAGGTATTGTTGGGCGGTTTGAGCGCTATCCAGCTTGATACAAATGTCGCATCTGAACATGATCTACATCTTATTATTCCTCTTATACTTGCCGCAATTACGATTGTTCTTATGTTGTTGCTACGAGCAATTCTTGCGCCACTATTGCTACTGCTCACGACTGTCGTATCCTTTGGCGCAACGCTAGGTATTGCGGCGCTGCTATTTAATCATGTATGGAACTTTGCTGGTGCCGACCCCGCGGTAGTTATATTTGGCTTTGTGTTCCTGGTGGCGCTTGGTATTGATTACAATATATTCCTGATGACGCGAGTTCGCGAAGAGACACTGAAACTGGGTGTGCGTAAAGGCACCTTGAAGGCGCTTGTAGTAACCGGGGGAGTAATTACCAGTGCCGGAATTGTGCTGGCATCAACCTTTGCGGCACTGAATGTAATACCAATTCTATTTTTGGTGCAAATATCATTTATCGTGGCGTTCGGTGTATTGCTAGATACCCTTATCGTCCGTTCGCTGCTGGTGCCAAGTCTTACTCTGGAAATAGGCACCGCTATGTGGTGGCCCTCTAAGTTATGGAAAAAAAGTAAATAAAACTATTGGCAACGGTGCCGTAGTGTGGTTATATAAAGGCGTGAACACAATTTTCTGTAAGCAACAAACCAACATCAAAAGCCCAGACGCGGGTTTTTAGCATTTGTTCTTAGAAGAAAAAATGAATCTAAAAAAGCCGCGGAACTCCGCGGTTTTCTTGTTCAGTGATCACATGGTCGGGGATAGACGAAGCCAGGTAAGTCGCTTGCCTTTGAAGCAGGAAGTGGGGGTTCGAATCCTTCTCCCCGAGCCAAATATATATTAAAAGTGCCACCGTAGTGGTGGTAAACAGGAAGCGAGGTGCATCATGGCACACACAGAAACTATGCCAAAGTCAGGACTGTCATTAGACGGGCATCAACTAAGGATTGGCGAAATAGCCGGCCTGAGTATTGACGATTTGAACACGCGCCATGATGAGCTGAAAAGCTATTATGACGCAGGCACCGAGCAACGCATAAAGCGCTGGCAGGAGAGCGCCGGCAAGCTACTGATGCATGTTCAGTTTGAAATGGCCAAGCGCCTGAACGATCGTGAGTTTACGCCCGAAGAGGTCGCCGAGGCCGTCGAGCGACTAATGGGGCAGCCCAGCTGACACACTAGGCTTATCACTAGCCGACGACGAGCGCGCTTTGTCGCGCTCGTTCATTTCGCGCAGGATATCGCGGGTTTCGATGGTGGCCTTGTGCGAGCGGTAAACCGTAATCATATTTAGTATGTACAGCACGCCAATCACAATCGTGGCGATGCTAATAAGTACAATAAACGGCATCAGTGGTGCTAGTAATGTGGCGGGGTCGAGCAGCGAGTCGCCCGATGTGCCGCCCAGTAAAGTTTCTAAATCCATGCTACTAGCATAGCACAAGCATTGTACCTAGCGGTAGCTGCCCGATACCGATTTGTCTTTGAACACATGGTCGATGGCGCCGCCGACGAGTGGCGCCACGCTAATGGCGTCCACCAAACCTTCTGGAGTGCCTTCGGGCAACTTTAGGGTGTCGGTAACGGCTATGCGGCCGACGATGCCTTCGGCCTTGGCCTTGACCAACCGCTCGATAGCCGGCTCCGAGAATATGCCGTGGGTAGCTAGGATAGTAACGTCCTCGGCGCCGTTTTCCATCAGCGCTTTCGAACCTTCAATTATGGTGCCGGCGGTGTCTATCATGTCATCGATCATATAACAGGACTTGCCCTTTACATAGCCCACGACACCCATCACCTTGGCGGTATTGGCGTCAGGGCGACTTTTGTGAATATTGGCCATAGGTAGCTGTAGGTTGCCAGCATAACGTTCGCTTAGCTTGCTGCGGCCAGCATCTGGCGACACAATACAGGCGTTACCAATGCCGGTGTTACCAAGTGCTAACATTGTCTTAATATAGTCTTCGATGACGGGCATGCTTGGTATTGTGGTGTATTCGGTGCTAAAATCGCGCAAAAAGCCGGCCGATTGCCCGGCGTGTGGGTCGACCTCGATAATGCGGCTGGCGCCAGCTTCTACCATCATGCGCATAGTGAGCGGCCCCATAAAAGATTCGTGCGAATTATCGGGCCGGTCGGCGAGGCCATAGCCACGGTAGGGCACAACGGCGGTTACTTCGCGGGCGCTGGCACGCCGGGCGGCATTTATTATCGCTAAATGCTCCATAAAAGTTTCGTTGACTGGCGCGCCGTGCGATTGAATTACAAATACGTGGTCGCCGCGCACGGTTGGCACTTCGGCCTTGATTTCGGTGTTGGCAAAGCAGGTGAGCTTGGTAGGCTCTAGCTCCAGCCCCACGTGTGCCGCCACATTGGCCGCAAATTCGGGGTTGTAACTACCGGTTAGTATGTGGGCGCTGCTGCGTATAGTGCGTTCTTTCATACTATTAGCATAGCACTGGGGGGTGCAATGTAAACTCAATACAGTTTGAGTAAGGGATTTTACGGTGACTTAACAGAGGTGAATTTAGTTATTGTAAAATATACACTAACTATGGTGTATAATATGATATAGACCATGAAAACCGATGAATTATTAAAAAAATACCCAATAATTAGCGACCAAGTAGATGCCAAGGAACTAAGAGTGATTTTGCTGGAGCTAGAAAAGCAATTGCAAGCTGGCGTGGTGGGCAACGTGGTAGAGCTGGGTTGCTATGTGGGCACAACCTCGCTATTTATCCGCCGGCTACTAAATGCCTACCATTTTGCTGGTGAGTTTCATGTGTACGATTCGTTTGCTGGCCTGCCACCCAAAACCGCGCCCGACCAAAGCGTGGCTGGCGACCAATTTGTAACGGGCGAGCTAAACGCGCCGCGCAAAGTATTTACCGAAAACTTTAAAAAGGCTGGGCTGCAACTGCCGCGCGTGCACAAAGGCTGGTTTAGCGACCTAACGGCCAATGATGTGCCAGGCCCGGTGATGTTTGCCTTTTTTGATGGCGATTATTATGAAAGCATTAAAGATTCGTTTAGGGTAGTGGCGCCAAAATTAGCGCCAGGCGCGGTGGTGCTGGTGGATGATTACGCCAGCGAAGCCCTACCGGGTGCGGCCAAGGCAGCTATCGAGTGGGCGCAGGCCAATAGGCAAACCATCCGCAGCCAAGCTAGCCTAGGGATTATTCGCCTGCGGTAGCGGCCTTGCGCCGGCTCTCTAATATACTGGTAGTTACGGCTGTGGCAATAAATACAATACCAATCGAGCCGGTCATCCACTCTGGTGGCTCGATGTGATACAGCTTAGCAAACATAACTATACCTAATGCCAAAATTGCCCAGTGCGCGCCGTGCTCTAGGTAGCGGTACTTGCCCAGCGTGCCACTACGCAGCAAGTAAATGGTTAGCGAGCGCACCCATAGCGCGCCGGCGCCAAGCCCAGCGACAATTAGCAACACGTGGTCGGTAATTGCGAATGCACCAATCACGCCATCTAGCGAAAACGAAGCGTCTAGCACCTCTAGGTACATAAACGACACAAAGGCCGCCATGCCCACTAGGTGCTTGGCGTTGGATTGCTTAGATTCAAAGTAGCCACCAAATACCTCTAGGCCCATATGCAACAATATGCCGGTGATGCTGGCCACCAGCACGGTAAGGCGGTATTCGCTATCGACCGTAAAGTATAGGGTTAGGGCGGTAGATAGCATTACAAATGCCTTTAGGTTTTCGTACTTACCCGCCCTAGCTAGTGTGCGTTCTATCCGGCCTAGCCAGTGGATGTCTTTGTGGCGATCCATAAAGTAGCTGATACCAATCATAATTAGGAAGGCGCCGCCAAAAGCATCAATCATCGGCGCGGCGTGGTGTAGGGTTTCGCTGTAGGCCTCGGGTTTGTTTAGGGCTAGGTCTAGCACATTGTTAAAGCTATTGCCCGATGCCAGCATGACTATAAGAATAGGGAACATAAACCGCACCAAAAATACGGCAATAAATATACCAAGGGTTAGAAACACCATTTGCCAGCGCGGCGACATGCGCGATAGCACCTTGCTGTTGATAACGGCGTTGTCGAAGCTAAAGGTGACTTCTAGTACCACCAATATGGTGAAAATCCATAGCCAAGCGGCGCCTAGCTCGCCAACTACAAATGCGGCAATACCGAGTGTAAGTAGCCCAGATAGCCAAAAAATCCTAAATGGATGGTCGCGATGTAGTAATTTTTTCATACTTACTAGTATACTATATATATGCTGACTTATTATCGCAGTGAAAAAGATGGCGCGGTGATTGCCGAGCAAGATAAAGCCCAGCCAGGTGACTGGGTGCGTTCGGAGCGCCCCAGTGCTAGCGATATTGAAACGCTGCATACATTTGGTATCGACCCCGACCTGCTGACCGACGCCCTAGACCCGCACGAGGTGCCACGTATTGAGCACGATGATGGCTGGACCTACTTTATTACCCGCGTGCCCGATGTGGGCGATGACTTTAACGACTTTACCACGCCAATTATGTTTGCGCTGGGCCGCGAGCATACTGTTACGGTGAGCCGTGACCTGCTGGGGCGATTGTGGCAGCCGTTTATTGATGCCAAAAATGCCGTGACGAGCCACCAATCGCAACTGTTTTTGAGCATGGTAGAAATGATATTGCAATCGTACCAAAAGCGCGTGGCGCTGATAAACCGCCAAATGCGCTCGGTAACCAGCGATGTGCAAAAGCTGCGCCCAGGCGATATTGCCACGCTGGTAGAATATGAGCGCAAGCTGAACGACTACTTAGATGCGCTGATACCGACCAACACGGCGCTAGAAAAAACCCTTAACCCGCGCTTTAATTTGTTGCGCCTGGCCGAGGACGACCAAGATATGGTCGAGGATTTGTCGGTGGATATTGAGCAGGTGATTGCCCGCTGTAAAAGCCTGCTGCGTACCATTACAAATGTGCGCGACAGCTACCGCGCCGTGATGGACACGCGCCTAAACGAAACCATGCGTATACTGACCGTGGCTACGCTGGCACTGACTATCCCGACTATGCTAGCTGGCATATTGGGTATGAACGTTGATTTTCCGTTTGATGTACATGGGCCGACCGCCTTTTGGGTGATGGTGGCATCGAGCGTGGTGATAGCGATTGGTGTGAATTATTACTTTTTGAGAAAGCGGTAGCTGATGGAAAACAATATATTACTAGCGATTCATACAGTGGCTAATCCAGCTTTAGACGCCATTGTGCCGGTAATTACCGTGCTGGCCGAGCCAGATTTTGTAGCTGCCTTTGCGATAGGCGTTAGCCTGGTGTACGTACTGCGCCGCAAATGGGCGTGGGCGGTGCTATGGCTGGCTGGTGTGGGCGGCGCCGGTATACTCGGCAAAATCGCTAAAGATATATTTTCCCGGACGCGCCCCGAACTGTGGGATCGCGTGGCCGAGGCCGGCTATTCGCTACCCAGCGGCCACGCCGTGGCTAGCATGGCGGTGGCAATGTGCGTGGTGCTGATGGCCTGGCACACCAAGTGGCGCTGGCTGGCCGTAACTTTAGGTAGCACCTATGTGCTATTAATTGCCCTGACTCGCCTGTACTTAGGCGTGCATTATCCCACCGACATTTTAGCCGGCTGGTTGCTGGCAGCAGCCTGGGTGGGGCTAGTGGCGTGGGTGATAAAAGTCACTAAAAAGTCTTGACACGAAAGTTATACAAGTATAACATGTATAACTATGACATATCATAAATCTATTCAATTGGTGGGCACGGTGACGGTGGGCCCTAAGGGCCAGGTGGTGATACCGGCCGAGGTGCGCGAGCAAATGGAAATTGCGCCCGGCGACAAGCTGGTGGCAATGTACTTTGCCGATAAAAAATCGGTGGTGTTTATTACCGAGCAGCAGGCTCAAGAGCACGTGGTAAAAATGGGCGAACAGTACACGCAGTTTAAACAAACACTCGGTAAGGGAGAGTAAAATATATGATGCATCATTTTTCAACACGCCAAAAAATAATTGTCATGCTGGCCGTGATGAGTGGGCTGTTTTTGGTGGCACTCGACCAAACGATTATTGCTACGGCCTTGGCGTCGATTGTCGAGGAGTTTAAGAGCTTTTCGAGCTTAGGGTTTGTGGTGACGGCCTACATGCTGACCACCACGATTACTGTGCCGCTGGCCGGTAAATTATCCGACATGTATGGCCGCCGGCCAATGCTGATTACCGGTGTGACGGTGTTTACGATTGGCTCGCTGTTATCTGGCCTGTCGCCATCAGTGGAGTGGCTGATTGCCTGGCGAGCCCTGCAGGGTATTGGTGGTGGTATCATTACATCGCAGGCCTTTACTATTGTGGGCGACCTGTTTAGCCCGCGCGAACGTGGCCGCTGGCAGGGGCTTATCGGTGCGGTGTTCGGCATGAGCTCGGTTGTTGGCCCGTTAATGGGTGGTTGGCTAACCGATGGCCAATCGTTCCTAGGTATGACCACCGACTGGCGCTGGACGTTCTTTATCAATGTGCCAATTGGTATTATTGCGGCGATTGTGATTGCCATGAACTTGCCAAATACCAAGCACGATAGCAAACATTACCCCGACTACAAGGGTGCAACATTGCTGTCGCTAGCCCTAGCCGCGGTGGTGCTGGCAGTAGATAACACCAAGGTAGTGTTTGCTGGTTTGATAGACAACGGTATATCACTGACGGCAATTCAGGTGGCACTATGGGCAGTTGCTATGCTATCGGTCGTGTGGTTTGTGATTGTGGAGCGCAAGGCGCGCCAGCCGATACTATCGCTGAGCTTTTTCAAGAATCGTACCTACTCTATTTTGACCGTAGTGACATTACTGTTTGGCGCCGCCTTTATGGGCTCTATACTGTACCTAACGCAGTTTAACCAACAAGTCTATGGCGCCAGCGCCAGCGAGGCCGGCTACATGCTGCTACCAATGGTGGGTGGTATGATGGTGTCATCGATTACCACTGGCCTGTTGGTATCAAAGTTTGGCCGCTACAAACCATTTATCATTACTGGGTTTAGCATGGCGACACTAAGTATATTGGCGCTAGTTACACTGCAGCCCGACACGCCATACTGGCACGAGGCGATAATCATGGCCTTTGCCGGCTTGGGCCTGGGCATGGCTATGCCAATACTTAGCCTGGCAGTGCAGAACGAATTTGAGCAAAAAGATTTGGGTGCGGCGACTTCTAGCGTGCAGCTGTTCCGCGGCCTTGGCTCGACAGTCGGTACAGCGGTATTTAGCGGCATGCTGACCATGGGTATTTTGGCGGCAGTGGGCGACCCTAACGATATTCCGTACGTGCAAAGCCTTAAGCAATCGGCGGCTTCGTCACAACTTCTGGGTGATGATGTTGACGCTGATGTGCTGCTGCAAATTAACCAACAAGGTGAGACGATTAGCCAGCAGGCCGATGCGGCCTTTGCGGCCATACCAAACGCTACGGCAAGTGCCGCGGCTAAGGCGCAATTTACCGCCCAGCAAGACGAATTTTCAGAGGATATCGTCGACGCCTTCACTGAATCGTTGCACCATATATTCTTGGCCGGTGCTAGCCTAATGACAATAAGTTTAATACTAGTGACGTTTATCCAGAACAAACAACTGCGCGATGGTGTAAAAGCTACACCAGGTGAATAACAGGGGTAGCAGGTAATGGGCATTATGCCCATGCTTGCCCTAAAATGCTTGGGTTTGATACGCTAATTCTTGGTTCAAAGAGGCGCGTAAATCAAAATAAGAGTAATCAAAATCGGTCGAATCGCCTCCGCTAAACGAACCAAAGGTAATACCAAACACATGCCAATAGCAATCGAAATTGCCCCATCGCGGAGCAAAAAGATCGCGGTGGATGTGGTGCCTGCCAACTGGCAGCTGTATATCGCACATGAATAGCGAATAGCTAAAAACCGCTCATACAAGTGGGCAAACAAATAAATAACACCCCAAGGCACCGGGGTGTTATTGTTTTTTTAGAGGGCTTCAGCCCGATCTTCAGGGAGTGGAGTTGGAGGGGTAAGCCCCTCCTTATTCTTTCACGCTAACGCCAGCCTTTTTTAGCGCTGGTTTTATCACCAATGTTTCAAATGCGGATGCATCGTTCCAAACATACGCGGCGCTAGTGCTGTCGGTAAATTTACCGTCGGCAAAGCGTTTGTCGCTAAAGTTTTCGCCATTTACAAATATACCCGGCGTGCCAGATATATTAACTTTTTTGCCCAGGGCGGTATCAAAATTAATCTTTTGCTTTAGTGATTTATTATTGTTTATGTCGTCAAGCAGCTGGTCGCCATCCACACCTAGGCTTTCGGCCGCGCTAACAAAGTAGTTGGTGCGGTCTTCGCCAGTTAGGTTTTTCCATTCGTTTTGAGTGGTATATAGTTTGTCGTGCATTTCCCAGTATTTGCCTTGCAGTCCAGCGGCCTCGGCAAACGATGCAGCCGCAAAGGCATTAGGGTGAATTGAGTATAGCGGAAAATTGCGGAACACAAAGGCTACAGTGTCTTTGTATTTTTCGGACACCGTTTTGAGCGCGGATTGGGCCGACGCGCAGCCCGGGCATTGGTAATCGCCGTATTCAATTATTACTACCTTGGCATCTTTGTTGCCGTACACTTGGTCGGCTATGTCACCACTTTTAGCGCTGGCTGATTGGATACTCCATTCGTCAACATCACTAACATCTATTTTGTTGCCATTAGACATATACACCAGCCCACCAATAATACCGATACAAATTACGGCAAATATAATCCAAGTCTTTTTTGTCATCGCACTCCCCCTTAAAGAGTAATTATCTACTATCTAGTGTAGCATATTCGGTATACAATGGTGGTAGTATGCAAACAGTTTTGATAATTTGTTTTTTTGTAGCCCTAGCCACACTAGTGTTGGTGGCTGGTGTGGTGCCGCGGCGCACTAGCTTGTCGCGGTACGAGCTGCAGCGGCGCAAAACGGCTGGCAATGGCACGGCGGCCGATGAGCTGGGCAGGGAAATGGTGCTAGATGATATTATGTCGCTGCAAAAGGCCCTGGCCGCGCTACTGCTAGTGGTGGCGGTGCTGTGTGCTGTGGCGGCATTTGGCTGGCTATTTGGCACGCTGGCCGCAGTGCTGGTGGCGCTGGGTTATGGCCGTTTGGCTCAGTTTGAGCCTGTCCGCAACCTGGCTGACAAAATATACCAGCCGTACGATGCGGCGCTGGTGGCTTACGTAACCAAGCGACCTGGCCTGGGTAAAATTATTCGCAACATATCGCTAGATGTAAACGACCCGGTGCTGAGTTCGCGCGAGGAACTGCTGCACATGGTAGAGACGGCCGGGCATATACTAACGGGCGATGAAAAAAAGTTAATTACTAATGGCCTGAGCTTTGCCGAAAAAACCGTTGAATCGATACTGACGCCACGCGGCGTGGTGGCCACCATTGCCAGTAGTGAGGTGCTGGGACCGCTGGTGCTAGACGATTTGCATAAAACTGGCTTTAGCCGTTTCCCGGTTATCGATGGCGATATCGACCATGTGGTGGGCATGCTGCATGTCCGCGAACTACTAACGCTGGGCAACAAGCAGTCACAAACTGCCCGCGAGGCTATGGAAAAAAAGGTCTATTACATCCGCGACGACCAAACGCTTGGCCACGCCCTAGCTGCCTTTCTAAAAACCCGTCACCACTTGTTTGTGGTGGTAAATGGCTACCGCGAAACGGCGGGTATTATCACACTAGAAGATGTAATTGAAGCCCTACTCGGCCGCAAAATCGTCGACGAATTTGACCTGCACGACGACCTGCGCGCCGTCGCCGCCCGGGAAGCAAAGGGGAATAATAACTCTGCCAACGGAACGGACGTGTAGACTTATACCACTATAAAGTGGTATAATCATAGCAAATGCTACACACAGTTGGTAAAAATAATAGTAATTAGCGGGTCGGCGCGATGCAAGCACTGGCGGCTTGAACGCGTGTAGGCGACCCTAAATACTAGCCCCTACCAACTAACTTTTTAAAAGGATTCTAAATATATGAAACGAACCTATGCAATAGATAGCCCCGAGCAAGTTGGCCAGCTAATCAGCGTTAGCGGCTGGGTGCACTCGCGCCGCGACCATGG
The DNA here is from genome assembly GCA_964454245.1 of uncultured Candidatus Saccharibacteria bacterium. GTDB lineage: Bacteria > Patescibacteriota > Saccharimonadia > Saccharimonadales > Saccharimonadaceae > Saccharimonas. The sequence continues at coordinate 29,363 of CAYVSX010000005.1, forward strand.
TGGCCTGATATTTATTGATGTGCGTGACCATACTGGTCTAGTGCAGCTGGTAATTAACCCCGAAACTCCCGAGGCATTTGCTGTTGCCGAGCAGCTGCGCGATGAATTTGTGATTCGTGCCGAGGGCACAGTGCGCGAGCGCGAAGGTGACCTAAAGAACGATAAAATAGCCACCGGCAATGTAGAAGTTGCGGTCGAATCAATCACGATTTTGAACCGCGCCGAAACCTTGCCTATCCAGCCCTTTGCCGAACAGCAGGCCAACGAAGAACTGCGCCTAAAATATCGCTACCTAGATTTGCGCCGGCCAAAAATGCAACATATTTTAAAGCGCCGCGCCGAAATGTTCAGCACCATTCGCGAGTTTATGGAGGCCAGCGATTTTACCGAAGTCACCACGCCAATTTTGGCCAACAGTAGCCCCGAGGGTGCGCGCGACTTTTTGATCCCAGCCCGATTGCACGAAGGTAAATTTTACGCTTTGCCACAGGCACCACAGCAATTTAAGCAGTTACTGATGGTGGGCGGCGTACCTCGCTACTACCAGCTGGCAGCGTGCTTCCGTGATGAAGATCCGCGGGCAGACCGCCTATACGGTGAGTTCTACCAGCTAGACACCGAAATGGCGTTTGTGGAAGACGGCGAAACAGTGCGCCAAACATTTGATCCGCTAATTAAAAAGCTTTCGACCGAATTTGCCGGCAAGAAACTGTTGTCTGAAGATATTCCGCGTATTCCGTATGGCGAAGCCATGGAAAAGTACGGCAGCGACAAGCCAGACCTACGCTTTGGTATGGAACTCATTGAACTTACTGATGTATTTTCTACAACAGAATTTGCCGTGTTTAAGAATGCCGAAACAGTAAAGGCGATTCGTGTACAGCGCGGTGCCGAACTAAGCCGCAAGCAAATTGATAAATTCACCGACATCGCCAAAAGCGAAGGTGCCGGTGGCCTAGCCTACATTACGTACGAAAACGGCGAAGCAAAAAGCCCGATTGCGAAATTCCTTAGCGAGGCCGAGCTTGCTGCTGTAAAAGAAAAAACTGGTGCTGTAGATGGCGACACCGTATTCTTTGGCGCCGACGCACGTGCGACAGTCAATAAAGTGCTGGGCCGCTTGCGCATTGAATTTGCCGACCATTTTGAACTGAAGGATCCAAATACAATTGCGCTTTGCTGGATTGTCGACTTCCCATTCTATGAGTGGGACGACAGCCGTAAAAAGGTTGATTTTGGCCACAACCCATTCAGTATGCCAAAGGGCGGGATAGAGGCTTTGGATGTAACGACCGACGAAGAGAAGCTAGCCATCGTAGCTGACCAATACGACATGGTAATGAACGGCTATGAAGTTTGTAGCGGCGGCGTGCGCAACCACAACCCCGAAGTGCTGTATAAAGTATTTGGCCTGCTAGGCTACGACGAACAATATGTCGAAGATAAATTTGGCGCCATGCTGAGCGCCTTTAAGTATGGCGCACCACCACATGCCGGCTGTGCCTTTGGTGTCGACCGCATGTTTATGGAGCTAATGAGCGAAAGCAACATCCGCGAAGTAATTGCCTTTCCTAAAAACGGCAGTGGCGTAGATGTAATGATGAACAGCCCATCCAGAGTAGACGAGGCTCAGCTAAAAGAGCTTGGGCTGTAGCCAGCCACAGAACACCCACTCCTTGCCAGCCTGGTGTATTGCTGATATTATGCCAGTAATATGAATCGCGCCATAACAAAGCTATTTATTGTGGTTGTGACCGCCGGTTGTTTGGTCGTAGGGTTTTTGGTCACGCAGGTAAATGCGCAAACTAGCGAACTATGGCGTACAGGTGGTATTAAAATTGTGTCACTAGACCAAGATTTCACGCTTCCACAAAAGAGTAACAACTATACCTATAGCGAAAACGTGCATGTTATTAGCCCGGATGCTCCAAATGGAAAGCGGGCGTCAGGGTATATTTATCAAATAGGTGACAGCCAATGGCTTTGGTCTGACGAGTATCCTTACCAGGAATATATCAAGCGTGCAGGTGACACGGTATTCAGACGTGTAGTTGGAGATGGCGGTAGTGAATATCTATGGGGAGATTATTGCGTACCGGACGCGACGGGATTGTCTAGTGAATCGAACAGCTTTGTCTACTACTGTACGACTGACATTATTGACCCAGCTGATAAAGATTTACATTACTTTGGAGTGTACCCTGATTTCAATAGAGCACTTGTAGAGGTTAAGAATGGTGATGGAATGGTAACCTCGCTGATTTTGGATAAATCGTATAGACGACTACTGCTACCGAGGAATAATACAAATATGGGGTATCCAATTACAAATCGTAAGTATTCTAACAACGGCAAATATATGTTGGCCACTATAGAATATAGGGATCTGGTAAAAATAAACCTAGTAACCCAAGAAGCATATATTATAGACAAAAATAAACTCGGTAACGGACAGAGCTTTATGCCGGGTGCAATATCAAATGATGGAGCAATTGCAATTAGCGATACAAACACCACAATATATGACACCACTAACTGCGGTGACTTATTTACTGATGGCTGGCTAGATATGGCGCAACAGAACAAATGTAAAAAATACACATTAGGACAACGAGTTTTTGAAGAAACAGGGGGTGCTTACTATGGTGGAGTTAGAACGTATGTAGATAACGAGTCTGTAGCATACTTGACGTACGAAGATGATAATCTAGATAAAGGCTTCAAGGTTAAACTCGAAGGATTGAATAATATGAAACTCCCAGTGCTAGAATATTTGGCACTTGGCGATTCGTATAGTAGTGGCGAGGGGGATATTGGCCGTAAGGCAGATGGAAGTAGATATTACTTGTCAAACTCGAATACAGTATTTGATAACTGCCACATAAGCACTCGCTCATACCCGTATCTTTTACGTGATAAGTGGAAAGTATCGAACGACAGTATGCGTTCGGTGGCATGTTCTGGTGCTCGTGTTGTGGCAGATTATATGAGATACGAAGATGGATATGAGGGTCAGGACGACAGGTTGATGGGGCTCAACGATATGAGCAAGCGCCAAGATGATGCTTTAAGTAATTTTCACCCAGGCTATGTACAACAAGTCGATTTTGTAAAAGAATATAGGCCCAAAATAATTACCCTCACTGGTGGTGGTAATGATATCGGCTTTGCTAGGATATTAAAATACTGCGCATCGCCACAATTTAGCGACTTCATTCCTTTCACTAATAGAACTTGCGGTTATGCTCAAACAGGCTCCAGCCTTAATAAGATTTTAAATAAATCCATAGATGCCCAGTATAAGCCACTTAAAGAATTTGTAGATGAAGTCTATAAGGTTTCACCCGATACCCAGGTTATATTAGTTGGTTATCCTAGTCCTATAGCCGAGTATAACGGTGTGGCATGTATGCCCAACTCTGGCGTTTTGGATATAGATGAAATGCGTATGATAAATAACTCTACAAAACGTTTGAACGAGGTAATTAAAAAGGTGGCTCACGACACTGATTCTAGCTACGTAGATATATACGATAGTTTGAATGGTGGCAGGATATGCGAGGGGAGTGAGTATGTGACCGGTGTGTGGAGTTATACTACAGGCCAAGCTGTAATGGAAGAACAGTTCCATCCAAACTCGTCTGGTCACAAAAAGATTGCCGACTCAATCTATGAATCTAAGGTGTACGATAGTAAATCCGTGCCGTCTAGTGACTATACGGTTCAACAGTTTACGATAACACAGCAAACCCAGCTACTTAAAAATGATGCATCAATATATAGATACAGTGAGTCAGCACTGGCGACCGGTAGTGGTGCGCTAATGGCCGGATCGCAATATAACCTAACTGTGTATTCAGATACGATTAATCTAGGCACATTTACGGCGCAGCCAGATGGTTCGGCCAGCGCATCGGTATCGTTAGCAAATGTGCCTATAGGCGACCACGTATTAGTGCTAGAAGGCGTAGCACCGGATGGCAGTACGGCTACCTATTATCAATTTATTCAAGTTCGGTACTCGCCAGATGATGCCGATGGTGACGGCGTTAAAGATGTCGACGATAATTGCGACTTTATTACCTATTGGTATGATGAATCTATCGGAAAGGACGTTTGCTCTATAACCAAAGATAAATTAATAGCAGATGAGGGTGATATAGTTTCATTAAGGCAATTATCGATACAAACACAAGATACATTGGTGACCAACTCGCTGCTAGACAACGGGGAGAAGGGCATGTTCACTTATGGTGAACCCAATAAACTAGACACACCACCACTTAACCACCTACATGTAGAGAGCGATACTAAAAATAGCCCCGACACTATTGTCACAAAGTCTATTGTGATTATTTTTGCAGTAATAACCATATCCAGTATAATAGGCTACATATTATGGCGAAAAATGATCAAGTAAAATTCTTTGGTGTACCGACCACTAAAAAGTGGAAACGTTTATTTACAATAGTTACTGTTTTGGTTGTATTACTATTAATAGATCTTTATTCGCCATTCGGCGGAAATATACGGTTTGCGAGTGAGTGGGTTAGGTGTGGCCATCGGCCATACGTACGGGATGGTCTGCCGGGCGGCGGCGTATCTTTTTATGCACCAGCGCCCGATATACCACTTGGCTTTGGCCGTAATAATGTAGAAAAATACTATTGCGAACCCATCGAGGCCGAGCGCGACGGCCTATCTTCTAGCAGTGTTAGTTGGGATTTCCCCCATCTAAGAGAGGCTGGTGAAGTCCACCCGTACACCAAGAAGCCTTTCGCAAACCAAGATTAGGCAAATTAACGCAAATTTATTTGCCTACAAACTTGGCAATCGCCTCTTGCATGGCGGTCGTGTCTGGTGCTTTGGCGGTTTCTTTAGAAAATTTATCGTATACCACAACGCTTGGGCAGGTTGGGTCGTCGTTGACGATTTCTTCGCCTTCGGCGATTTTTTCGCCAGTTTTAGCCTCGTAAAAAGTGGTGGTGTAGCGGGCGCTCATTAACTTTAGGTCGCTGCAAGTCGCCACTTGCTTATTGCCCGATGCTTGGTACTCAAAACAGGCAACAACGCTAACTTTTGTTTGCTCGCCAAACTTGGCGTAGTATTCGTCGCCATTGCTCACAACATTACTCCATGGGTTGTCATTAGAGTGGGGTTTCTCGTAAAATCCTGCAACTATAGCTTTGTTGGCCGTGGTGTAGTCGGCGGCATTAACGATTTTGTTGTTGTAGCAAACGTTTCTAAAATCATCTACCTTTTCGGCAGTGATAGACTTACTGAGTAGCGGCTTGCCAACGGTTGTGAGTAAAACAAATCCCACAATTACCAATACAATTATGCTAATTATAATAATAGCTTTTTTACTAGGTTTCTTCATATACAAATCTTCCCACTATCTATTATACTATGCTGAATATTTGCTGTGGGTGGAGCAGATACGGTAACTTTAGGTGCTGTATTATTCAATTCACCGTCAGTCGCTCATCTGTCCGTTCGCAGCTTGCTGGCTCGGTAAAAAATAAAAGTAGCCGGCCGACTGAACTATGGCCGATTTTATGCGCAGGATTTAGCAAAATAGCCAAACCAAAATTGTTGTATACTGACAGATATGGATCATGGAGAATTTCAGCGCCTGCTTGCCCAAAAAGGGGAAGAGTTATACAGGGCGATGCCGTGGCGCGAGGACACGCGTCCCTATTACGTATTGGTGAGTGAGTTGATGCTGCAACAGACGCAGGTGCTGCGGGTGGTGCCAAAGTTTGAGGCGTTTATCACGGCGTTTCCAGACGAAAAGGCGCTTGCGGCTGCAAGCCTGGCTGATGTGCTGAAGCTATGGCAAGGCTTAGGCTATAACCGCCGGGCGAAGTTTTTGCACCAGGCGGCACAGATGATAGTGAGTGAATTTGGCGGGCTGTTCCCGCAGAATGAGGCGGATATACTGCGGCTACCAGGTGTGGGTAAAAATACCGCGGGGGCCATACTTGCCTATGCGTTTAACCAGCCGGCAATCTATGTGGAAACCAATGTACGTACCGTTTATATTCACCATTTTTTTGCCGATAACTTTGCCGTGGATGATAAAGAAATTATCGAGCTGGTAGAAGCGACGATTGACCGTGATAATCCGCGTAAGTTTTATCAAAATCTAATGGACTACGGCAGCTGGCTAAAAAGCCAAGGCGTGCGCAATATTGCCCAAAGCCGCCACTACAAAAAACAATCACCGCTAAAGGGCAGTGTGCGTGAAGTTCGCGGGCAAATCATTGCATTGCTAAGTGAAGGCGGCATGAGCAAGAGCGATGTGGCGCAGCGGGTGCGGGCTGATGCACGATTTGAACTGGCGCTTGAAGGCCTAGAGCACGACGGATTGGTGGGAGGCACGGACGACTTGCTACATCTGGCAAAATAAGTGATAATGAAGAGTATGTATAAACGCGCATCGCTTGTATTTGCTAGCCTACTTGCCTTGGTGTCGGGGCCGTTTGCCTATGCCGAAGGGCAGGGCGACTACATGCTTAGTGAGCCGCAAATTGCCGCTATTAGGGCAAATTGCCACAGTATTCAGTCCGCCCTTACGCGCATCCACACCAACGATGCGTTGAGCCGCGTGCACCTGGGGCAGGAGTACGAAACGATATCGACCAAATTTATGGCGCCGATGAACAGCCGCGTGGCGTTGAGCAAACTGGATGGTGTGGCGCTGACTAAAACCACTGTGGAATTTAACGATAATCTAACTACTTTTCGTAGCCGCTACCAGCAGTACGAACAGTCGCTACTGCATACTATTCAAATGAAATGCACCGACCAGCCAGTGGCGTTTTATGATGCAATTGTAACGGCGCGCGACAACCGGGCACTCGTAAAAGAAACTGTCGATTTGCTAGGTGGTTTGGTGACGCAATACAGCAATCAGGTGAAAGAACTGCGTTCGCCAGCCGAGCAACCGAGCGACGCCACGGAGGCGGGCGTATGATAAGTATGGAAGAATTGAAGGGCGAGGCAGCGGCGATGACCACTTGGCAAAAACATCGGTTTTTTGTGCTGATAGCCAGTGTGATAGTGATTTCGTTTGTATTGGTGTGTATAGCCCTGCAACTATACAACAGCAGCGGCGCGGCGCAGGTAGATTTAAGCCGCCCAGGCTACCAATCAATCCAAAAAGAGGCTTCGCGCGGCCAGGTAAACGATTCGTTTTCGTCGTCGGGTAAATTGGACGAAGAAGCCTTTGAATCGTTCAATAAAATGTACGACAATCACGCCAAGCGCGTGGTGGACACTAAGAGTTTTGATACCGAACCGCTAGATTCTGTGCTGACACAAGTTGTCGATAATGGATCGCAAGATATTAGCCAGTAGCTAGCTTTTTTTGGCGACGGCTGGCGCGGTCGTGCCCATGGCAATGTCGCTTTCTTCAAACTTTTCTAGCAAGCGGCGGCGCATTTCGGCCACTACGCTCCATTGGTCAGAGGGCTGCACTTTGCCGGTGACGATGATATTGACTGACGTAGCGTTAAAGTCGCCAACGCTAACAAAATGCGGCGCTTCTAATATTTTATCCTTCCACTCGTGCTCCTTAGTTAGGGCTAGGCCAATTTTATCAATAATCTTAGCGACCTCGTCGACATTGGCACTGGGCGCAACTGATAGGGTAAAGCGCGCCATGCTGTAGCCCATGGTTTTATTTATTACGTGCTGCACCATACCGTTAGGGAAGTAATGTACATTGCCGTCGCTATCGCGCAGCACTGTAGAGCGCACACCAATCCGTTCGACAGTACCACCAAAGCCTTCGATTTCGATAACGTCACCTACCCTAAACTGATTTTCACTGATGATAAACACGCCCGATAAAAAGTCCTTCACCAGGCTTTGGGCGCCAAAACCTAGGGCGACACCCAGTATGCCGGCGCTGGCAAACAGCGGCGCCAGGGCTTTGTAGTCAAAAAACTGGGCAAATATACCATAGGCCGTGGCTAGTATCACTAGTATGCGCCAGACGTTTGAAAACAATACGTTTAGGGTGCGCTGGCGTTTTTCTAGATCTTTTTTGTGCAAAGTGCGCTGGTAGGCGGTCACAAACACATGCGACATTAGCCAGTTGATAATTAGCGGCCCCACCACGTAAAAGATGATTCCGACGACGATCATGATGGCGCTGTGTCCAATATTTACCCACATAGTATATTATCCTTTCAATGCCTGCCGGCCAATTGTAATTAAGTGTTTGTCGCGGTATTCGGCCAGGGCGGCGTGGTTGAGGCCGTGGTGCTTGATAAAGCTACTGACGCGTTCGGAGCCGATGTAGTGCGGTAGACTGACATAGCTGGCGCCGTGTTCGTATAACTTGGCGGCGGCGGCGTAGTTTTCGGCATGGCTGATAAAGCTAGCCTTGGGGTTGTGGCGGCGGATAAAGCGCAATAGCGCCAGATTTGTTTCGATGTCGGTGATGGTGCTGACTATCAAATTGGCGTGGGTAGCATTTATTTCTTCCAAAAATTCTTCGTCGGTGGCGTCGCCATAGGCGTGGCGGATACCCTGGGCTTCTAGGTGGTCAATGATTTCCGGGTCGTAATCGACTACCAGGTAGCGCTGTTTCATTTCGCGGAAGGTTTTTAAAAATTCGTGCCCGCCCTTGTGGTAGCCAAACAAAATCACTGGGTACAGCGCACTCTTTTTGGCATGCTCGTTCACAGTGGTGCGCTCAAAGTGCCGCAGCCACTTTTCTAGCTTGTGGTACAGTTGGTCGTCATATTTCATTAGGTAAGTTGAAAGCCCAATTGTAATTAGGGCTACAAATGTGATGGTGGCCACGGCACTAGCCGGCACCAGCTGGTAGCTAGCGGCCAGTATTACCAAAATAATTGAAAATTCGCTAATTTGGCTGAGGTGAATGGCCGCCTTAAAGCTAGTGAGCTTGGTGTAGCGCTGAATGCCCAGTGCAATAAGCACGAATAACGGCTTACCCACCATAACAATGAGCGATAGCACTAGGGCTGGTACTAAACTTTCCTTCAGGGCGCCAAAGGTAAAAACTTCGCCCAGTGTCACGAAAAATATCACGATAAAGAAATCGCGTAGTGGCTTTAGCTTGGCGGCGATTTCGGTAGCGTAGGGCAGGCTGGCGATTGATACACCAGCAAACAGCGCACCAACTTCGTGCGAAAAGCCAGCGAAGTCAAATAGGGTGGCAATCAGTAAACCCCAGGCAATGCTAAATACAAACAGCAATTCCTGCGAGGTGGCAAACAGCCGCGTAACCTTGGGCATAATTTTAGTGCCGACAAATACTAGGCCGACACCCAGCCCCACGGCCTTGAGCGCCAGCAGGCCAACGGTGCCAAAATCCAGGCCCGAATTAGTGCCCATGGCCGTCACCGCCACCAGCGCTAACGTGGCCACAATGTCATCCACCAATATCACGCCAATGGCGATTTGGCCGTACAGGCGCGACAATTCTTTGTTATCGGACAGCACCTTTAATATGATGATGGTGCTGCTAAAGAATAATGCCGTGCCGATAATGACACTGGTGGTGATATCGAAGCCGAGCAAAAAGTGACTGGCCGCAAAGCCGACCAAGCCGACCGATGAAAAGATGGCTGACGCCGTGACGACCGACACCCTACCTAATGACTTGATGACGCCGACGTTTAGTCCCAACCCGATAATAAACAGCAGTAGGGTGATACCAAGCTCGGCAAAGGCGTGGAACACATCGTTGTTGTGCACTAGGTCGAGCACGCTAGGGCCTACCAATATACCGGTGATGATATAACTCATAATTAGCGGCTGGCGCAGCATACGCATAATCACCGCCACTACGGCGGTAATTGCCAGCACTAGGCTGATTTGGGCGAAAGTCGACAGTTCAAATTCCATATCCTTTATGTTTATTATAACAGAAAGACAGATTCACCTCGCTGTTGTCATCCCGCACTTGTTGCGGAATGACGAGCATGCCTGTTGGGGTATAATGGTTGGTGATGTCAGACCTACTAAATCCCAAAGATTTTATTATCACCCGCAAGCGCAAAAAGTATAAATTTGCGCTGTTTGCTAATTCGCCGCTGTGTTTTGAATTTGAACAGTGGCAAAAAACTGGTGACGTGGATGTGGTGGAAATTGGGGCTGGTAACGCTCACTTTTTGGTAGAGCTAGCCGCGCGCCATGCCGAGCAGCAGTTTGTAGCGCTAGATGTTAAGGCCGATCGCCTGCAAAGCGGCGCTCGGCTGGCGGCCGAACGCGGCCTAGCTAACATCCGCTTTGTGCGTGCCCGCGCCGATCAAATAGACGAATTATTTACGCCCGGCAGCCTAGCCGCGATTTGGCTAACCTTTAGCGACCCCTTTCCACGCCAGCGTAGCGCCGGCCGCCGTATGAGCCACCCCAGCTTTTTGCGCAAGTATGCCGGCGTGCTACAGCCTGGTGGCGATTTGCTTATCAAGCACGACAACCCCGAATTTTTCCAGTGGAGCCTAGAGCAGCTAGTGGGTGAACAATGGAGCATTAAGGAATTATCGTTTGACCTGCACGAATCTGACCTAGCCGACAACTACAAAATCCTCACCGCTTACGAGCAGCGCTGGCTAGGCGAAGGCCGCATTACGCAGTTGGTGCGGGCTGCCCGCTAGTCTGGGCGCGGTAGGCTGGCTCGGCTTCGCGTAGCATGTAGCCCAGGCTTTTGGTTGGGTCGGCAAATTCTGGCCGCTCCTTAAGGTCGCGTAGCAGGCGGCGGCCAATACAGGTGGCTAGCGAGGTTGTCATTTCGTAATTTAGGTCGCCATCACGGGTAATATCTGGCGAGCGGGCGTAGATTCCTTCAATAATTATCACATCGGTGGGCGTGATGATGCCTGGAAAGCTCGGCTCTACGGTCGTCCAGTCGATTTCCCGGGCGTAGATGTTGTTACCGGCCTGCAGGTTGGCTAGGTCGATTGCCATCGCCTGGGTGTCATACACAATTGGTTCGTCCCAGTGCGTCCACGGCGCGCCGTCATTGTATTCGCGCAGCCAGATGTCGCCGCGGTGGTAATCGTCGGTTGATAGCACGCACGATGATAGGCCTAAGGCATCTAGTTGGGCGCGTACCTCGCGCACAATTGTCGACTTGCCGCTGCCCGATCGCCCGCCAATGTGGATAGTAACCGGCTGGCCGGGCTGCAAATTGGCTGTAATATCGCGCACAATATCACCTGGGGTTAGGTCGGGTGACGGCAGGAGTGCCTCGCGGCCTTGGTTGGCGCGGCGAAAGCTCAGGTGCGCCTTCCACTCGTTGTTGCTGGCGCGGTCGCCGGTGGTTTCGACAAACATTTGGTGGTGCTCGGCGGCAAAAATCTGCCACTCTAGGTCGTTTTCTGATTCTACCTGTAGGCTGCCATCGTCGTAAAAGTCGATGATAACGCCGGGACGCGGCTCGGCCCGCAATTTGCGGATAACCGGTATTTCATTGTTTTTGTAGAAGGCGTATTGCTCGCTGGTTATCGGTGTGGTCACCTCCATCCGTTCTAGGCCACGCTCGCTGGTTTGGCCAGCATCTTTTAGGGTGGCTTCGTAGGCCAGCTCGCCGTCTACTAGGTGTTCGCGAAAGCGCAGGCTAAATGGTTCTGACGGGTGGCTCAGGTAAAATTGCTCAATTGGGCGGCTATCGGTGCGGTATTGCTCTAATACTTCTGGAAAAACCGGTATGAACTTGCGTTCAATCTCTTTTGAGACTTTTGACTCAAATTCTTTGGTATGAATTAATTGTTCAACTGACACTGCTTTTACCCCTTTCGCTATTTATAAGGTGATAATTCCATAATAAAGTGCTATTATAAAACTATCTAGAAAGAGAGTTTTGAGTCAAAAATGTTTGAGCAAGATACAATTAACCACCATATTGAGCGCAGTATCATCGCCTACCTAATGACGCACGAATATGCTCGATTTAGCGACATGCGCCCGTCAAATATTGACACAAATTTGTTTACCTACCACTTAAAGATTTTAGTCAAACAGGGGTATGTGGAAAAAACCGACAAGGGCTACACTCTAAGCAGCAAAGGTTTAATATATGTCGACCGCGTGAGTGTCGATAAAATGCGCTTGCGTACCCAGCCCAAAATCATTACCATGCTATTAATCCAAGATGGCTACGGTAAAGTGCTGCTACAAAAGCGTAGCAAGCAGCCACATATTAACACCTGGACTTTACCTTACGGCAAATTACATATCGATGACGAATCGGTGCTGGCAGCGGCAACCCGTGAGGCAACCGAAAAGCTGAATTTTACGCCACACAAGGTGCGCCATGCCGGCGATTGCTACATTGTGGTGGGCAAAAATAGCCGGGTGGATACCCATCCTGATGTATCTGGATCGCTGCAAGACGGCGACACGATTGCCCTGGGCGGCCAAGAGGTATTTACTATCGAATCCCGTACTCTGGTGCATGTGGTGCGGTTTGAAACCGATGCCATTGCTGCAACCGAGCATTTGCAATGGGCTGAACCATTGGATTTGCCCAAGCTGCAATTAGCCCCGGCCGTAGAACAAATTGTGGCACGAGCTTTCTTCGGTGATGACTTCTTTTTTGAGGAGTTTAGGGTTACAAGGTAGGCCTGCCTCTACTAAAATTGACATTACAAACCATTCATGGTAAAATAGAATCATGTCTAACCCTCGGACGCCAAAATTATCGTTTGCCTATGGCAATATGCTACGGGTAAACAACAAGAAGCTTTGGGCTGATGTGCTACCAGTGCCGGAGCCTAGCAGGCACGAGATTATTACTCCCGACCAGCTAACAACATACTTAGATATTGGTCGCCAGGCAATCGAAGTTGTACATGCGGCTATGCCAGAGGTGCTTGCGGTGCATTTATCTACCGAGGAAGATACGCATGGCCGCCACAGCAGGCGCATTTTAACACCCGAAGGCTGGGATAGTTGGAATGGTATACACGACAACCCAAATATGTTGGTAAGCGAGTTTGCACCATACTGGGCGGCGGCTGAGGCAGCTGGGTTTATGCCACGTGCCCGCGCTACATCTGGGAAATCTGATGGTGGCGTGTGGCTAACGCTACGATGCAAAGATTAGGCAACGCTAGACTGTAATTGCTCGCGCACCCAGCCATCGATAGTGCCAGCACCCATACATAGTACTAGCTTGCTAGCGGTACGGGCTTCGGTAATGTGTTGCCATAATTCATCGTTTAAATCGGCATATATCACGCTGTCGCGATTTTTTAGATTTTCGGTAAGCTCTTGCGGGGTAAGGGTGGTAAGGCTCGGATCTTCACGGGCAAGGTAGGTAGGCAGCCAGTATATTTGCTCGGCTTGCTCCATACAACTGGTGTAGCCGCTGCGCACCTGGTGTTGGCGGGTGTTTTGGTGGGGCTGGTACACCAGTACTACGTGGTCGGACACCTCGCGGGCTAGCTGCAGCGTGGCGGCAATCTCGACTGGGTGGTGGCCATAGTCGCTATATAAATTATCGGCTAGCTTTTCAAACCGGCGGTCAGAGCCAGGGAACGAGCTAATTGCCGCGGCGGCGCTGGCCTGGTCGCATAGTTCTAGGTATTCAAAACCCTTGGCCACCAGGGTAGCATTGGCTCGATTGTGGGCGCCAGTTAGCGGCACGTCTATCACCTCGCTGTCGTTTAGTAGCCATGCGCTGCCGGGTACGGTTACATTAATGGTGGTGTCGCGCATCCACATAATCACCTGGCCAGATTGCCCCATAAACTGCGTAAATGCCCCTGTGTAGTCGCTTTGCGTTGGGTAGCTGTCGGGATGGTCGTAATCGATGCTGGTGACTAGCGATAAATGCGGCGAAAAGTGCAGGAAATTGCGGTCAAATTCGTCGCACTCGTATATAAAATACTCGCTGCCCGGGGTGTATTTGCCACTGGGGCCAAAGCTAAGTGTGGTGCCCACCGAATAGCTGACTGGTATGCCTAATTGCTGAAACGCCCACACCATCATGGCGGTGGTGGTGGTTTTGCCGTGCGTGCCGGCAATGGCAATCATCTTCAGGTTATTTTCTTGCAGCAGGTGGTCTATCAGCTCGTTACGCTTGGTGATATGGGCAATGCCCAGCTGCTTGGCCCACTCTAGCTCGGGGTGTTCTTGGGCTAGGGCAGAGGTGTAAACAAACCAATCTATCGGTGCTTGCTCGTGGCAGTCTGCTAAAAACTTGCCCGACTGGTCGGTACCGATAATCACACCACTCGCTGTCAGTTGCTGTGTCACTAGGCTCTCGGCCGGGTCGCTGCCTATCACCGTGTGGCCGGCATCGCGGGCGATTTCGGCCAGTGGCCCCAGCGCCACGCCACCAATACCAGAAAAGTAGATATTCATAACTATATTTTACCATGGAACTTATGCTAAAATAGGGGAGTAAACGGCAAAAAATAGACAATGTTTAGAAAAATCATTAGTTTCGTCTTTCGCAGGCGCCATTATTGGCGCAGCGTTTCGTTTGACGAAATTGCCGAACTGTACACCTCGCGGCTAATTACCACTTTTGCTATCAACATCATCAACCTGTTTGCGGCCGTGTATTTGTATAAACTCGGCTACAGTTTGTCGTTTATCGCCCTGTTTTACGGTATTTTTTATGTGGTGCGAATACCATTTGCGGTGCTGGCGGCCAAATTTGTGGCCTATTTTGGCCCCAAGCATGGCATATTAATGGCCAATTTGCTGCGGATTCCATCGCTCGCCGCCTTTGCGCTGGTGCCAATTGCCGGCGACAACGCCTTGTGGGCAATTGCCGCCTTTGGGCTGTTTCAGCAGCTGTCGGCCGCCGCTTACGAAATCGCCTACACCACCGATTTTAGCAAGGTCAAGCACGCTGAACACGCTGGCCGCGAAATCGGCACCATGCAGGTGATAGATAAGATTGCTCGCGTGGCCAGCCCAATTATCGGCGGTGTTGTCGCCTCAATGTGGTCGCCCCAGGCCACGATAATTTTGGCAGCGATTTTGTTTACCTTTAGCGCCATGCCACTATTCGCTAGCGTGGAGCCCACTACCACCAAGGTAAAATTGCGCCTGAGCGGCTTTCCGTGGCGGCTGGGGCTGCCTAGCATTATTTCCCAATCGGTTGTGGGTGTAGATTACGTGGTCAGCGGCATGGCTTGGACGCTATTTATTACCTTATTTTTGTTCGCACAGCTGCACGATAACATCTACATGGCGCTGGGCGGCCTGGCCTCGCTAGGCGTGGCGGTGTCGATGGTGGCCGCCTGGGTGTTTGGCCGCCTGGTAGACCGTCACAAGGGCGATGTGCTGCTGACGCTGGGTATATTTGGCAACACCATTACCCATTTGTTTCGGCCGTTTATTGGCACTACCACAGGGGTGATGGGCGTGAGCGTGGCCAATGAAACCGCCACCAGCGCCTACGTGCTGGCCTTTACTCGCGTGGTGTTTGATGTGGCCGATAGTTCGGGCTTTCGCATTACCTACCTGATGTTTTCGCAGATGTCGATAGCCTTTGGGGCGGCGCTGGGCTGCGGGGTGATGTACCTAGCCATGCAGCTGCTGGGCGATAAAAATGGCCTAATTGCGCTATTTGTCTTTACCGCCCTGTACGAACTAATTATGCTGGTTTGCCGTCGCGCTGCTAGGTAATTTCTGTTACACTATAAAGTAACCAACTAGGTGGGAAGTTTTAGTGGCAGAAAATAGAATAGTTCGACGTAATTTAAAGCGTGTCCAGGCCGTCAAAACATGGCAGCTGGTTATTTTGCTATTTTTGTCGCTGTTTGTATCGGCCACATTTTTGCGGCTTAATAACACTGGTATGATCCAGCGTCGCGAAGCCGTAGCAAATGCCGATAAAAGCGGCAACAGCGAGGAAATCGCTCAGCGCATTTACGATCTACAGCGCTACGCGGCCGCCCACATGAACGCCGACCCCGGGGCGATCTATTTGCAACAGCAGTATAATCGCGATGTTAAGGCGGCGGTAACGCTGGCTAGCGGCGATTTAGACGGCTACGACACCCCACAGGCCCGCGCCGATGCCATCTGTAACCCCAATTTGCAAAGCCATGGCTACAGCAAGGAGTATCAGGACTGTATGTTGACTGAGCTTAGCCGCGAAGGCCAGGTGGTTGACCCATCAACCATTAAATTGCCCAACCCAGCGCTATATCGCTACAGCTTTGCCAGCCCATTGTGGTCGCCAGATTTCGCCGGCTGGTCGGTAGTGGTGTCTATTTTGCTATTATTAGCAATTGTGGTGCGGATAGTAATTGTACTAGTGTTACGGCTGTTGCTACGCCACCATTATCGCCAGGCATAAAGCTATTGTTTTTACGAATAGGGGTGAAAAGTGTTGACACGGGGTATACGGGTGGGGTAAGATTACCCTTGTAAGATGCTAATAGGAGGGATAACCACATATGGCTTACAAGCACACAAACTCAAAGGGTGTTACATACTACCTACATAAGACCGAAGTTACTCTGCGTGGCGGCAAGCCACAGACGATTTACTTCTTCGCCAAGGTAGAAAAGAACGCTAAGGGCGAACCAGTTGATCTGCCAGCAGATCGCGTAGTTAAGGAAAACCCACGTAACGGGTTCCTAACTGTTTCAAAGAAGAAATAGAGTACAGTTTTTGTACCAGTTTAACCCCCGGATTATCCGGGGGTTAAACTTTTGCGTGTACTTTGCGCCTTTTGTCTGCGCTCCTGCCGCGGCGTATGTAAAATACGCCTTGGTCCGGTGCTCGCCAAAAACACAAATTACCTCGCATCGTAATGCCCTCGGGGTACGGTCACCCCAGTCCGGTTCGCGCCGAGAAAATCCAAATTACCTCTCAATACAAAACCTGTAGGATCGGGGGCCTACTTGAGGCTGTCATCCCGCACTTGTTGCGGGATCCAGTAAACAATCTATTAACTAAATGTGGAAAACTTATTACACAAAGTGCTTGCGCTTATTGTCAAACCTATAGTATGCTAGTAATACAAAACAAACAGGTGCCAAATTAGCCCCATCAGGGTCCCCCGTTATCTCCATGTCCGGAGATTTCGCCCTGAAGGGGCTTTTTTGATTGACTTTTTGTTGCACTTATGTTATAATGAAAGTATGACGCAAGTCGAACGATTAGGCTCTAATTTTGTTAATGAAGATGGCGATGTGCTTCCTATGGCTGATTGGCGGGATGATGAAATGGAGCCAAGAGTGTATCCTTCGATGATAAACCCTGAAGTAACGGCTCAACGAGCGTTGCGCCGCAACACAGAAGGTCCTAGGCCTGGCGCAGAGCCATCATCTGGCCGTGATATCGCTCGCGATATAGATATCGCCCAGAGTAAGGCAGAAGAGGAGCTCGGTCGCGATCTGACTGACGAAGAACGTGCTGTAATTGCTCGGCAAGTAGAGCGCGAAAGTCGCGGACTGTAAAATAAAAATAATTCTGAATATATCAGAATTATTATTTGGTGGGGGTGGTTGGGATTGAACCAACGACCAACAGGTTATGAGCCCGCTGC
>CAYVSX010000006.1:0-35457 GCA_964454245.1 uncultured Candidatus Saccharibacteria bacterium
AGCGACCTACGTGCCGAGGACGCTTTAGCGCCCGCAGGCGACGACGGGAGCGGGGACAAAAACGAATCTGCTAAAAATAATGACTGGATTCCGCAACAAGTGCGGAATGACAACTCCGATAATGATGGCTCTCCGTCGCAGCCTAATAGCGGCGAAGGGCGGACAAGCAGCGGTGATGATCAGCCGTTCCCGTGGCAAGATTTTACTGCCAAAATTAAAGAACTATCACCCGGCGCCTACAGCCTACTGGCCAAGTGCGGCCATAGTTTCAACGGCCAAACCCTCACCATCTACGCCGGCAAAGCCTTCAACAAAAAGAAGCTCGACCAATCGCTACCACACCTTAACGAAAGCCTGGCTAGCGTAGGCGTGGCCGAGGGAAATATAGCCATACTAGCCAGCCCCCAACCCGCTAGTGATAGCCAAACTGCCAGCATACTTGCTATGATGGGCGGCGGGGAAGAGGTAAACCTGTAATGGCCGATAGAAAAGAAGTTATAGCCGGCAAAGTGCCGCCGCAAAACCTAGATGCCGAAATGAGCCTGCTGGGTGCGGTTTTAATTGACGACGAAGTGATTGCCGACGCGTCGGAACTAGTTGGTGCCAAAGATTTTTATGACAAACGCCACGCCATAATTTACGGCGGCATGATGCGCCTGTACGAGCGCCACAAACCAATCGACCTGCTAACCCTAACCGATGAACTAAAGAAAAAAGACGAGCTAGAAGCCGTGGGCGGCAGCGCCTACCTGACCGAGCTGACCAACTACGTGCCGACAGCCAGCAACGCCAGCAGCTACGCCGAAATCGTTAGCCAAAAGGCGATTCGTAGGCGGCTAATAAAAGCCGGCACCGAAATCGGCGAAATGGGCTTTAACGAAGAAACCAGCACCCAGGAATTATTAGGCCAAGCCGAGGCCGAGCTATTTAGTGTTAGCGACCAGTCGCTAAAGCAAGATTTGGTGAGCATTGAAAGCATACTTACCGAAAGTTTTGACCGCATAGAAGAGCTGCACCGCAACAAAGGCCAGCTGCGCGGCATCCGCACTGGCTACCGCGATTTGGATAATATGACGGCCGGTTTACAGAGGTCGGACTTGATAATCCTAGCCGCAAGACCTGCAATGGGAAAAACTACGCTAGTGACAAATTTGGCGTATAACGTGGCGACTATCGCCAAGCAACCGGTATTGTTTTTTAGCCTAGAAATGAGCAAGGAGCAGTTGATAGACCGTATGCTGGCCGATGCTAGTGGCGTAGACAGCTGGAACATCCGCACTGGTAATTTAAGCGACGACGACTTTGCTAAAATTAGCGAGGCGATGGGCGAGATGGCCGAAGCGCCGATATTTATAGATGACACGCCCGGACTGAGCGTGCTAGAAATGCGCACCAAAGCCCGCCGGGCGGCGCACGATCAGCCGCTAGGGTTGATTATTGTGGACTACTTGCAGCTACTGCAGGCCAACGGCAACCACAACGGCAACCGCGTGCAAGAGGTGAGCGAAATCAGCCGCGGCTTAAAGCTGATTGCCCGCGAACTTAACGTGCCGCTAATTGCCCTAAGCCAGCTAAGCCGTACGGTGGAATCACGCACGCCGCCAATTCCGCAGCTATCCGACCTGCGCGAATCAGGGTCTATTGAGCAAGATGCCGATATTGTGAGCTTTATTTACCGCCCAGGCTATTACGAGCCCGATAACCCCGAAGTAGCCAACATTACCGACCTAATAATCGCCAAGCACCGTAACGGCCCGGTTGGCAAAGTACAGTTGTACTTCCACCCAGAGCGCCTGCGCTTTATGAGCCTAGACAAGCGCCACGAATAGTTAGCGTGGTTATGCTATAATACCAACATGAAATCACAGGTAACCGACTATGTACTGTATCGATGGCGATACGTGATTGGCTACGTGCTAGTACTAGCCCTGTTTGCCGGTATTCTATCCATCGCCGCCTTTTACGTACCAGATGCCTTGCGCCAAGGCGAGATGGATTCGGCATTAACCAGTGGCGCACTATCAATGAAATCCATCGAGCCCGAATCGGTAGTAAATTTGCCATATTATCTGCTCCAACGCCTCAGCTTTATGGCGCTCGGCGTTACCACATTTAGCATCAAGTTGCCGTCCATCGTCCTCGGTGCGCTCACCGCCATCGGCATATTTGTTGTCACGCGCAGCTGGTTCCGCCGAAACACCGCCGTCATCACCACAGCCATCGCTATATCTAGCACTCAGTTTCTATTTTTGCTGCAAGATGGCACACCGGCCATTATGTTTTCGTTTATCACCATTTGGCTGCTAGCCGCCTGTACATTTGTCACCCGTAGTCACTATTTCACTACACTATGGAAGGTAGTTGCCTGCGTACTGCTGGCTGCCGCGCTATACATACCGCTGGGTATCTACCTAGTCCTGGCCGTCATCATCACCGCCTCGCTGCACCCACACATCCGCTATGTCATCCGCCGCGTGCCTAGAGTGCGGTTTACTATCGCCATTTTGCTAGGGTTAATTTCGGTAGCGCCGCTTATTTATGCCATTATCATCAAGCCCACTGTGGCGCTGATGCTGCTTGGCCTACTAACCGATGGGCTAGATTTGCCGGCATCGCTACTGGCAGCCGGGCAAGATTTGTTTGGCTTCTTTTCGAACTCTAACAGCCACCTGC
Organism: uncultured Candidatus Saccharibacteria bacterium; assembly: GCA_964454245.1. Lineage (GTDB taxonomy): Bacteria > Patescibacteriota > Saccharimonadia > Saccharimonadales > Saccharimonadaceae > Saccharimonas. The sequence continues at coordinate 2,674 of CAYVSX010000006.1, forward strand.
TGCGCCCACTGTACGGCGTGGCCACAACGCTGTTGCTGCTAGTTGGCCTGTACAAGCTACTGACCGTCAAATACACCGCGCGCAGCTACACCGTGCTAATACTCGGCGTTTGTTTAACAATATTGGCCGCCCTAAACCCTGCGCACGTCACCGCACTGTACCCGGTGGCAGTAATAATGATCGCCATGGCTGTCGCCACCCTAATCGTCAACTGGTACAAGCTATTCCCACGCAACCCCTACGCCCGCGTGGCTGGGCTGGTGCCAATCACTGTGCTGGTGGTTGGCTTGGTGTTTTCAGGCCTAATGCGCTACATGAACAACTACACCTACAACCCCAACATACTCAGCCATTACACAACCGACCTTAAACTACTAGATGCCACCTTAGCTAATCAAGCCGACGCCACTGGCATCCAGCTGGTTGCTAGTGCTAGTGAAGCGCCATTTTACGGCCTAGTAGCGCATTACGATACGCGATTTAGTGTCGGTACTGCTGTAGATGAAAAAGCCGCAACTGTAATTGTGTCGCGCCAAGCCCAGCAAAATACTAGCGTGTCTAAACTAAGCCTGACTACCATCGTCACCAGCCAAAAATCCAGCGAGGCTGACCGCTTTTACATATATGAAAAATAACGGTGGGTGGGCGAATAGGGTGAAGTTATACTGAATTTGAGGTACAATAGGTACAGTTAAGTTAGTAATTAGGAGTTTTAACTATGGCGTTTGACCAAATGAAGATGCTGAACGACCTGCGCAAAGCGCAAAAAGCATTGGCGAAAGAAATTATTGAAGTAGAGGCCGGCGACGGCGCCGTGGTGGTGCAAATTACCGCCGAACTAAAGATCAAATCTATCAAAATTAACCCTGAATATGTCGACCTAGACGACATCAGCACGCTAGAGCACTGGATTGAAATCGCCGTACGCGACGGTATGGCCAAGGCGCAAGAAATCGCCGCCGAAAAGATGAAGCCACTGATGGGCGGCCTGGGCAAACTAGGCCTCTAAAAAAGTACTGCGCTCGCATGTCGCAATTACTCCCTACAGCTCTTACAAAGGTAATCGATGAATTAGGCCGATTACCAGGTGTTGGCGCGCGCACCGCCGAGCGGTATGCGTATTATTTGCTACGTGGCGACGAGCGCAATTCGGCCAGCTTGGCATCGGCTATCGCTACACTGCATGCCGGTGTTAAAACCTGCCCGGTTACCTTTGCGTTAATTGACCCCATCGAGGATGTATCGCCACTGTACAGTAGTGCTGACCGCAATAAAAAGCTGGTAGCGGTGGTGGAAGAGCCGCTAGACATTGTGGCACTGGAGCGCACTGGGCAGTTTAAGGGTACATACCACGTACTGGGTGGGGCAATCAGCCCGATAGATGGCGTAGGGCCAGAGCAGCTGCATATACCAGAGCTGCTAAAGCGACTAACAGATGACGCGGTAGAAGAGGTGATAATCGCCACCAACGCCAGCGTCGAAGGCGAATCAACCTCACTATTCATCCAGCGGCAAATCGAGCAAGCCAAAATTGAGTTGGTAGTATCGCGCCTAGCCCGCGGCATACCGGTGGGTGTAGACCTAGAATACGCCGACCAAATAACCCTCACCCACGCCCTAGAGGGGCGGCGAACGTTGTAAAAATCTGCTACAATAGTACGTAATGTACGATACACTAAAAAACCAGGTTGCCGATGCCCAAAAAATAGTAATTATTCAGGGTGAAAACCCCGATGGCGATTCATTGGCTAGCTCGCTGGCGCTAGAGGATTTGCTGGGAGAGCAGGGCAAAGACGTGATACTGTACTGCGCCATAGATATGCCCAAATACCTGCGCTTTTTAGCCGGCTGGGATAGGGTAGTGGCCGATTTTCCGTACCAAGCCGATATGGCAATCATTGTTGATACCGCCGCCGAAGCGCTACTCGAAAAGGCTTTGGCCACGCCCGGCGTGCGTTCGTTTTTAGAATCCCACCCAGTAGCGGTGCTCGACCACCACGGCGAGGCCGACGATGAAGTAGAGCAAAACGATCTCAACTTCCCACACGAATTTATCCTCAGCCGCACCGCCGCGGCCACAGGCGAGCTAATTTACGATATCGCTCGAGCATTAAACTGGCCGGTTACGCCGCTGGCCGCTGGCATGCTGTATAGCAGCATCGCCGCCGATACGCTGGGGCTATCTACCGAATCAGTCACACCCGAAACCTACCAAACCATGGCCGATTTAGTAAAGCTAGGCGCCGTACCGTACGAGATAGAAAACGCTCGGCGCGAACTGATGAAAAAGCCGGCCGACATACTAGCCTACAAAGGTGAACTAATTGGCCGAGTGGAATATTTGCTGGATGGCGCGCTGGCCATAGTACACATACCGTGGGAAGATATTCAGGAATACAGCGACCGCTACAACCCCAGCGTGCTAGTACTCGACGAAATGCGGCTGGTAGAGGGCGTGCAGGTAGCCTGCGCCATAAAAACCTACCCCGATGGCAAACTAACCGGCAAACTGCGCTGTAACACGCCGGTTGCTAGTGCCATAGCCGGCTATTTTGGCGGCGGCGGGCATAACTACGCAGCCGGCTTTAAAGTCCACGAAACCTACGATCAAATAATCCGCGAGTTACTAACCGCAACCGAAAAGGCATTACAAGATTATGACGCTAAAACTACATAACACCCTAACTGGCAAACTAGATAACTTTACGCCGCTAACTGATGGTAAAGCCACGCTATACACCTGTGGGCCGACGGTGTACGATTACCCGCATGTCGGCAACTGGGCATCGTTTATATATTGGGATACTTTGGTGCGCACACTAACAGCCAGCGGCTACCAGGTGGAGCGAGTGATGAACCTAACCGATGTTGGACACCTGGTGAGCGATGCCGATGACGGCGAAGATAAGCTAGAAAAAGGTGCGCGGCGCGAGGGCAAAACCGCCTGGCAAGTAGCCGAATACTATGCCGAAGATTTTGTAGCCGGCATGGAAAAGCTGGGATTGCTACCGCCCGAACATTTGGTAAAAGCCACCGATTTTATCCCCCAGCAGCTAGACCTAGTGCGCGAACTAAAAGCCAAGGGCTACACCTACCAAACCACCGACGGCATTTACTTTGACACCGCTAAGTTCCCCAGCTACGCCGATTTCGCCCACCTAGACCTAGAGGCCCAAAAAGCCGGCGCGCGGGTAGAAACCAACAGCCAAAAACGCCAGCCATGGGATTTTGCATTATGGAAATTTACCGAACCGGGCGTAACGCGCGACATGCAATGGGCCACGCCGGACGATTTGTTGGAGTTGCCGCCAGCAGAAGGCGAACCGATATACGGTTTCCCGGGCTGGCACTTGGAGTGCTCGGCCATGGCAATGTCGATATTGGGCGCGACCATCGACATCCACACCGGCGGCATCGACCACATACCGGTACACCACACCAACGAAATCGCCCAGTCAGAAGCCGCCAGCGGCCAGCGCTTTGCCAACTACTGGCTACACAACAACCATATCAAAATTGAGGGCGGCAAAATTAGCAAAAGCCTAGGCAATGGCTACACGCTGCAAAACCTGGATGAACGCGGCTATAGCCCGATGGACCTGCGCATGTTTATGCTGCAAAGCCAATACACCAACGAAGGCAATTTTACCTTCGACAACCTAACTGCCGCCAAAAATCGCCTGGCCAACTGGCGCAACTACGCCGCCCTGCGCCACCAAACCCACGATAGGCTGCACGATGATAGCAAAAAAAATGACGACGCCGAAAGCTATATTTCGCTGCAAGCCGCGGCTGGCGCTGTGCGCGAGGCGCTGCAAAATAACCTCAACACGCCCGAAGCCTTGCGTATCGTCGATGAAGCCCTAGCACGGCTCGACAACAAACCGCTGGCCAGCATCCACCGCCACGGGCTAATTACGCTGCTAGAAGCCGTAGATGAGCTACTTGGCCTACAGTTACAAGATAGCACGCCCGATATCAGCGACGACGCCAAGCGCCTCATTATCGAGCGCCGCCGCGCCCGCGACAACAAAGATTGGGCCGAATCTGACCGCCTGCGCGACGAACTCGCCAGCAGCGGCATCGCCGTGCGCGATACGACCAACGATACTATTTGGCAGTATAGCTAGTTACACTCGCTACACCCTGTCTCGCTACCTTCAGTTGCGGACCGCGTTACACGCCTAAAACTCCTTGGCCACATGGCCAGGGAGCTTTAGGGTTGCACTACGCTGGACTGCCCGCAACTGAAGGTAGCGAGCGGGCGTAGCGAGCTAATTTTTGTTACGCCTCTTTAGTCTTTTTGCCAATCAACTTGCCAAACGATTTTTTGTCGGCACGGTCGGCTTTGCGCTCTTCGTGGTTGTGCTCTAGGTACGATTCAATCAGCACTTTTATACAGCCAGCAATTGGGATAGAAATAATACCACCGGCAATGCCAAACACATACAAACCAACCGTCACGGCGGCCAGCACAGCTAGCGGGCTCAGCTCGATACGCTTAGATTGGATTTTGGGCGAAATAATATTGTTTTCTAGCTGCTGGTAAACGATAAAGTAAACGATAAATATAATCGCCGCTGGCAGGCTATTAAACGCCAATAGTAGCGCCACAATTACGCCAGCAATCGTGGCACCAAACATTGGTATCAGCGATAGCACAAAGCAAATTGCGATAGTGGGTAACGACAAATTAGCCGGTATTTCTGGGAAGAACTGCGCCAATATAAACACCGTAGCGCCGGCACACAACGCGCCAATGCCCGATACGGTTAGCTGGCCGCCAACATAGCCCGAAACCACCTGCAGCATGCGGCTAACAATGTGTTTGTGATGCTTTAATTTCTTATCGTTGCGGTACAAGCTCCAAATGCGCTTCATCCAGGTTGGGCCTTCTATCAGCATCAAAAATGTCAGCACCAGCACTAGCAACGAGGCGACAAACAGCGACATCACCGAGCCAATACCCGACACAAAGTTTTTGCCAAAACCAGCTAACCACTTGGCAGCATCGGCCTGCATAGACGCCACCGCTTGGTCAACCTGCGGCTGAATATGGTATTTATCTACCAAATCGCCCAGGCCCTGCCACTGCACCGAAAGCGTGCGTAGCATCTCAGGCGCGGTATCAATAAACTTTAGGGTTTGCTGCACAATTGGCGGGATTACCAAAAAGATAACTGCGCCCAAAAACAGCACTACTACAAAAAACGAAATGGCGGTAGATAGCTTGCGGCTGCGATCGGGCAGGTGCTTGGCCATCCGGCTGACTGGGCCATTGAGTGCCAAGGCCAAAAATAGGGAAGTGCCTAGTATAATTAGCGCTGTTCGAGCGCTATACAGTGCCAATATTGCGGCAGCAAAGCCAATAACTACCAACCAAAAGCGCACAAAGGTTTTGGTGTCGATTTCTATACGTACTTTCATGCTAATAGTGTAGCATATTTAGCTACGTGAACCTAGAACGGCGATCACCGTCACAAGTATGAGTACCGTGCCAGCCAGCGCCGATATCGCCACCGTCATGCGGTTGGGGTAGATATCAACTTTTTGCACCTTGGGTGCTTTTTTAGGCTTAGCTGCAGCCGGCTTTTTACGGGCAACTGGCTTTTTGGCAGTTGTAGATTTTTTACTAACCATAAGTACATTATAGCACACAGCCGTACCAGCAACCCGCTTATGCTATACTATTAGCTATGACACCAAGCAAAGCCAGCTTGCAAAATTTTGCTGCCGAGCACTTTAATGCCCGGCGATCTGCTACCTTAGGCGTTTCGCACGCCGCCCGGGCCAGGGCAGCCGCCATCACCACGCTGATTGTTGATACCGACAACCTAGTGACTGGCCAGTTGCAGTTTAGCCGGCTAATTAGCGACAATGCTAACGATGCTCCACTGCGGCGAGCCGCCATAGCCGCCCTGGCTGGGCATGACACCGCCGAATCGCGCCTAATTATAAAAGCAATGGGCGGAACGCCGGCCAAAATTGCGCCAATTGCGGCGCCCAACGACATTGCCCTAGGTAGCGTGTGGCACCGCGGCGAGGCGTTCGAATCATTTTGGATCGGTAGCGCGCCATCTATCGCCCACTACGCCGACCTAACCGAAAACGAGCGCGAGCGACTAACAAATGAGATGCGCAAACTAACCCTAGAGGGCGCGGTAGTCTACGCCGTGGCTACCGCCACCAGCGCCACACAGCCGCACCGCTACCGCGATGTGCGGGCGACATTTTTGGGCTTAGTTGTGTTTCACCCCACCTTATTTGCCGGCACCGAGCCGACTGTGGCCGATATCCACGCCCACGGGTTGCAAATCATATTCGCATCCGGGCAGCCCGAACATATCGTGCAAAGCTACGCCCGCGCCAGCTGCATTGTAGCGCACCATAGCACGGTTTATAATTACCGCCGCGGCCATAAGTTGCCACTAGATAAGCAATTGTATTCGCATCTTTCGGCCGCCGCCCGGCAGCAAATTATCGATAGTTATGGCGATTCGGCACTGGTAGTAAATGGCTCGCTAGTTGATTTTTGGCAAACCCTAAAGTCTTTGCGAAAGTAGCTAAACCGCCATCTTTCACTCCTGACGCTGACTATCTACGCTGGCACGCATGAGATTCCAGGCCTTTAGCCTGGATTCTCATGCGTGCCACGGTGTCTGGAGGGGAAGGTGGTGGCTTAGCGGTAATGAAAACGGAACTATTTTTTTATGTGTTTATCTTTTACTAAAGCATGCAAAGCATCATAAAGCGTCGAATAAATCGCCTCGCTACCCAGCGCCTCGGCAATGCCGGTATCTTCTAACTGCACTAATAAATGCGGCGAAACATGGGCAAGGCTAATTGTCACGCCATCGGCATTTAGCTCGGCACAAAACGCTTTCAACTCCTCGGCCGCCGTATAATCTATCGTATCAATCGCTCCAGCATCAACTACGATATGCCGCACCGGCTGCTCGGCGGCACGCATTGCCCGGCGCACACGTGCTATAAAATACGACACGTTTTCAAAAAACAATGGGCCATCGAAATTATATACCAACAACCCTTTAAGTGCCTGGACGTGCTTGTAGTCGCCATTCAGCCTATCACGTACCCAGTCTGATACTTCGCCGTCGCGTAGTAGCACTGCATCACGCGGGTGGTATTGGCGGCTCAAGCGCTCGGCCAGCGACACAATCACTGCAATAATTACTCCCTGTAGTACGCCCAATAACACTGTACCCACCAGCGCCACTAAGGCAACAAAAAACTCAGTGCGGTGGCGATCCCATAAATAAACAAGTTCTTTACGGCGGATGAGGTAAAACCCGATGACGAATACAATCGACGAAAGCGCCGCCGCGGGTACATAGGCAAATAATCCGGCACCGAATAGCAATACTACCGCAATAATGATGCCTGTTAGTATATTGACCATTTGCGACTTAGCACCGGCCGACACCGCAGCCTGCGTGCGCGGCGGGCTACCGTTTGCCGCAAATCCACCAGTTACAGCTGTAGCCGCATTCGCGATGCCAAGCGCAAACAAGTCGTTATCTATTTTTACTGATTCGCCTTTACCGCGGCGTTGCCCGCGAATAATCGCCGAGCTTTGCGCTAGCACAACCATTGCTACTGAAAAGGCAGCCGGCAGTAGTGCAACAACGTTATCCAACGTAAATGATGGTAGCGTAAACGCGGGCAAGCCGCTCGGCAGTGCGCCCACCATTGCCACGCCGTAATTGCTAATAGAAAAGATAGCCGAAAAAGCGATAGCAAGTACCAACCCGACTAATCCGCCCGGTACAAACGTGCGGCGAGTCGCGAGCATAATACCCACCACTAGCACTGACACCGTGAGCGCCATACCGTTCACTTGCGGCAAGCCGGTCGCAATCATGCCAAGGCGCTGCCACGCAGTGCCGTGCGCCTCAATGCCGATCATCACTGAAAAGCTGCTAATAATAAGTTGCACACCCACGCCCGCCAAAAAGCCGATTAGCACCGGGCGCGATATCAGCTCGGCTAAAAAGCCGAAACGCAGCAGCGCCATGGCTATCAGTATCGCTGCAGTCAGTACCCCGATAATTGCCACCGCATTGGCGTGCCCCGCCGTACCAGCCTGCGCTACTAGTGCGGCGCCAGACGCTACTACGGCTACCGTGGCCGAATCAGCACCCACTACAAGGCGTTTGCTATGCGCAAACAGTGCAAAGATAATAGGCGCCACGATCGCAGTATACAGGCCGGTTACTGGCGGCAAGCCTATAATCACTGCAAACGCAAGCGCCTGAGGAATCGCAATCGATGCTACAACGAGCGCTGCGATACTATCATGCCGCCAATATTGTTTTTTGTACGTAAGCAGTTTCGGCATCGCCAGTTTCATATATCTTATACTAGTCATTTATAGCGTTAGCGTCAATGATAGTGGCAATCAAGCTGCGTATATGCTATACTATTTTGGCTAGTATTGGGGCGTCGAGCCCATAAGACCTAGCAACATTTATAGTATTGGGGCGTGGCCAAGTGGTAAGGCACCAGGTTTTGGTCCTGGCATTCGGGAGTTCGAACCTCTCCGCCCCAGCCATAGAAAAATCCTCGAAACCTTCAGGTCTCGAGGATTTTTCTATGGTCACAGTCTACGACCCAAGCTGCTGAATGTACCGGTATGGATTGCTTGGTTTCTGTGCAATATCTATCGTCGCCGGCTCAACAACCAGCTGGTCGCGCCCTTGCACATGCATCTTTTTGATCGTGCCTCGCACTGTCAGCCACGTATCCGTCGTAAACATGTCGCCATCACGTTTCAAAATAGACAAGCCATATGGTTGCATATCAATCGCGCAGCACGACATCACCATTTGGCCAAGGTAGTACATAGTATCCGGCAGGGGACTATCGGGTGGCTCAAAAATAAACCCAGTCAGCTCAACCGTTTTTCCTTCGTAGCACCATAGCGGGTACTGGCTCATTTCGTCAATCCATACTCGCGTTACGACAGGCTGCTCGTCGGGGCACGCTTTAGTCAGTGGTGTTCCATCGTAATTAAGCGTTTTAAGCGTACGTTGGCTCATGGTGGCGGGTGATAATGTACGAGCCGGAAGCACGAGGGCAAGCGCCATCATTACCGCCACAACAATCGTTACGACAAGATTGCCGGGTATTGCATGATGATGCCGACGCCGTAGCTCAGCCACAAGGCTGCCTACCAAAATAATCGCCGCAATACTGCACATAATTACTGCAAACCAACTATAGCGCGGGTGAATATACAGGCCTATAGTTTGTGTCAAAAATAGCCGGATAACATACGCGCAAAGCCCTAACAATATAAGCGTGGTGGTGATAGGGTGCCGAAATACTTTACCAAACATAACTAAATATAACTCCTGCAATAAAGGTAAGTGCCATAACACCGAGCGCAATCACGGCGATAGTACGGCTGGTAAAGGTTGACTTAAGCATGGCGAGCATCTTGATATCAACCATGGCGCCAGCTACCAAAAACGCTAAAATAGGGCCAAGCCCGAACGTATTGACATAGGCGAGAGCAAAGAAAGCATCGACGTTAGAGCAAATAGACACTACAAATCCAAGCAGCAGCATAGCGAGCACTGCAAGCACGGGGTTTGCGCCAATCGCTGTGATGATATCGCGCGGAATAAACACCTGCGATGCGGCGGCAATCATGGCGCCAATCACAAGCAAGCGCGTAATCAACCACATTTCTGATCGGAACAATGTTGCTGCCCTAGCGAGCGAGCGACCGCCATGGTGGCTGACGCTACACTGGGCTGCAAATTCCTGCGTTAGCAGCTGGCGGCGAGCGGCAAACTTTGCCACCAATAGCGCTACAGCGTTGGCTATCACCACCGTCAGCGCCACACGAGCAACGGCCATCTGTTCATTAAACGCCTCGGCGGTAACGATAAATGTAACGACATTAACGCTAGGCGCAGCGAGCAGAAACACAATTGCTTCACTGGGGTTCAAGCCCTTGGCTATCAATCCGCGAGCTACCGGTACATTCCCGCACTCGCATACCGGCATCGCCACGCCTAAAAACGATATAATGGCGCGCCTGGCGACAATATTTTTCGGCAAGCGGCGCAGCAGTGTATCGGTCGGTAAAAATACTTGTATTAGCACCGATATAAGCACGCCCAGCACCACAAACGGCAACGCTTCTACCAAAATACTTAACGAAAGTGTAATAAAATCATTACCATTGGTACCGACCGCGGCAAACAAACTCTCGCGTCGCGCGGGATTCGCGAATAATCGCCAGCCCTCGGTTATTATCCAAAAACCGGCATAAAAGGCAGCTGCCAATAATCCGATAGTTATACCCGCTTGCAGTACTGCTCGTATAGGCCTACCCATAAACTCTTTCCAGTGTAGCATGCCTACTAAATATGTGTTGCCCCCTCCCAGCTTTTGAGGTATGATAAGCCATAGAGATTATGCTTGGGATAACTGTCACACGATTCGAGACAAAAAAAGCGCTGCACCGTACTCGTACGTACGGCTTTGCGCTTCCAACCGTCATCGTTACATCAACTATATTGTTTGCCGTGCTAGTAGCTGGAATGTCCACAGTATCTAGCGTGCGCGCTACACTTACCCAACAATATCACGATGCACTCGCGCGCGATGCAACCGAATCAGGCCTAGCCATGGCACGGTTTTGCCTTGAAAAGAATAATTATGTGGCAACATGGTCTACCGCAAGCCCTTTACGGCCTAACACATCTTGTAACGGCGGTGCGGCCTGCAGCAACAGCCCCAGCTGCTACGTTGTCAGCAATGGGCGTATCCGTACTACTTTCAGTGTCGGCTCGCCTGAAAGCACCTCGCCCAATGGCACGCAGACCATAAAAGTCAACGGTACTGTAAGCATGGTGCGTTCTGGTGGAGCAACGGTTACCACCTCGTCATCAACACAAAAAGGACAATTCGGAGCCGAAGTATCTATGAAGAATATCGGGTTCGGCTACTACACTACCAACGGTAGCTACTTTGCCACGATTGATAGTAAGGGTATATTACGCGGCGTAGGCTACAACACCGAGGGGCAGCTCGGCAACGGAACCACAAATCCGACACTGGTACCACGGGAGTTTATCGCCGTGCCTGGCGAGCGCCCCGTTGCAATATACACCAGCATGGTATCAATGGGCTTCAACCTATTTGTCGTGATGGCAAGCGGTAACGTATATGGCACCGGCATGAATAACTACGGCCAACTAGGGCGAGGTACCATTACCTCGTATGAAACCACGCTTGGCAAGTTCAACCTGCCAGTCGGTGTTACGGCGCAAAGCGTGTCGGTAGGCGGCTGGGGCAATTTTATTATCGGCTCTAACAATAATGTATACTCAGCCGGCTGGTGCGATAGAGGCTTCCTAGGTGATGGGGCTGCTATCAGCGGATGTTCCAACAAATCCTCATACAGGCGAGTTACTCTGCCGACCGTCAATCTAGCAGACTCCAATACAATCCCCACCTCTAACCTATCTGTTGATAACCGCGCTGCAATTATTCGCATGCTTGGCGGCAGGGTGTATGCATGGGGCTCCAACGACCGCGGACAGCTCGGCAACGGCACAACCACTCATAGTCCTACCCCCCTAAAAGTTGGTACATTTGGCGATAGTGGCAAACCAAAGGCCAAACAAGTTGCCACTGATGGCCGCAGCTCATGGATACTCGATGATACTGGAGCTGTGTGGGGAATGGGCTCTAATGATTATGGAGAACTTGGCGGCATTGGCATTGAAATATACCATAGTCAAGCTGGCAAATGTCTTGATAATGCCGGAAACAACGGCGTAAACCTCCGACTATGGACATGCAATAGTTCAACCGCTCAAAAATTTACTTTCATGCCCGACGGCACCATTGTTCACCAAGATGATGCCAACATTAAATGCATGACGATAGTGTACAACAGTAGCTGGGATCGAGATGTCCCAATACTGGCCAACTGTAACGCATTAGATATCAAACAGAGGTTTATTACACGAGCAAACGATAACGGCGACATGAATATCTACTCTCTTTACAACTTGCGATGTCTAGATAATCGTAGCGGTAACGGTACCGACCTAATATTTGCTGGGTGCGGCGGTACAAACGGCAACCAAGTTTGGTCGCTTTCAGACGTATCTACCCCAGTGAAAGCGGCTATACCTGCGAGTGCGGGCAAAGTAATAAAAATTGCAGCTGACGGCGTTTTTCTTGTCGCACTTACAGAATCAGGGCAAGTATGGGGAGTGGGCTGGAACAATAATGGACAGTTAGGCAACGGCACCATATCGGACTACCAAGTAGCCCCAGTGCAATTTCAGCTACCGGCAGGAGTAACAGCGAAGGATATCACTGTCACTAGCCATGACGGCGTGGCTGAAAATACATTTGTGATCGGATCTAACGGTAGAATATACGGAGCCGGCTCTAACAACTATGGGCAGCTTGGCATCGGATCGATGTCGGCGAATGTCGCCACACCGACTGCAATGCAAGTTATTAATGGTTCGGGCATCGCTGCAAAAGAAGTGGTATCAGGCAAGGGTACGACCGTTATCTATACCACAAACGGGCGAGTATACACCGTAGGAAATAACGATTACGGCCAGCTTGGCGATGGGACTCAAATCAACAAATCAGTGCCGGCAGCAAATACCTACACCAATGTTATTAACCCGACTATTTACTAGTCAGAGCGGGATTTCGCTCCTCGAGCACATCGCGAACAATAGCCCTGGATTTCTAGCTGGTGAGCAGGTTGGGTAATATTGTTAGCGGCAGCGATTTCGGCGATAAGTTGCTCGATACGTTCGTCTTCGTGAATGGCGAATACTTTACCGCAACCAAGGCAGCTAATGTGGTGATGGTGGGCGATGAATACATCCGATAGCTCCACTTTGTACTTCCAGCCGATTTGGATTTTGTTGGCGATACCTAGGCGGCTAAATAATTCAATGGCGCGGTAAATACTCACGCGGTCAACTTTGCCGTCAAGCCGTTTTTGCAATTCCAACATACTCTGCGGCTCATGGCCGTAGAGCGCCGTAAATACTTGCCGGCGAGCGGCCGTTACACTATCGCCATTTTTACGCAGTATCTGTTCAAACTTCTTGAGTGCATCTTGCATGTAGCAATATTCTAGCACAAATTGCAACAAATTTGCAATTTATACTGTACCCTATATACGATAGAAACATATGAAAAAAGCTATTGTTGTTATAACGGGCGTGAAGTTGACGCCCCTAAAAAAAGAATTTACTGGCGGGCAAACCGTCACGTATTTAGAATACCAAGGGAATAAATACAAGATGAACGCGGCAGCCGGTGTGGTACGGCAGCTAAGCGATACGTACGAAGTGATTGCGAGTGGCTACAGCACAGAAGATGCGCCGATACTAGCCTCGGAATGTGGCCTACCAGAAGCACGATTCCACCAAGTAGACTTACTCGATAAAACCCAAGTAGCTGACTTTGCGCAAAAAATTGCTGAACTAAAAAGAGAGCTAAACCTACCCGTGCACATCGTACATTACGGCGGTGCGTCTGATACCAAAACACCATTACCAAACAATAGCCTGCTAGCGCACACGTGGGATTTAAAGGCCGAAGCATTGCCAGACCTTGTAGCCAACAACTGCGTAACGCTTGTTAATTTACTACAAGCATTAAAGCAAGCTGATATATTTACCGGCCAGGCAATCACCAAACTACTATTTATTTCGGCCGCGGCAGCCGTACGCGCCAAGCAGTTACTTGGCCTGGATGTGGCACAAAAGGGCGCCGGGCATGGGCTTATTCGCACCATCGCGCTCGACCTCACACCCGAAAATATCTTTGTAACGGAAATCATGCCAGGTAGCACCGATACCGGATTTTTTGATAACGATTACACCCTAGAAACGGCTGTCGATATCACCAAAAACCTTGGCTACCACCCAACCCTCGAGACCTACCCGCTATTTACCGCCGAGCAAATCGGCGATGCGGCCAAATACACATTAGATGCCAACTGTAACGTGCGCGAAATCGTGCTGCTGCCATACGGCCAGTTCCCGCACCTAGGAGCCTAGTATGAGCCAGAAAGAACTTGAGGTTATATCGGTACTTGGCCCCTTAGGTGCCGGCAAGACCACTACGCTGAATCATTTAATAGAACATGTGCCGCTAGGCGACAGCTATGCCGTAGTGGTGAATGATGTGGGCGAGAATAATATCGATGCCCAGCGCATATGGGACCACCCGGCCAACCGCAGCGAAAAGATTATTCCGCTGACCGCCGGCTGCATCGGCTGCAGTGATGTGACGCAATTTAAAGAAGCCCTAGAGCAAGTACACGATGCCGGCGTAAACGTGCTATTCATCGAGCCCACCGGCATTGCGCCCGGCACCGAAATCGCCGATGTTGTGCAGTCCAGCGGCTTTGATTTATCAGTCCTAACACTCGCCAATGCACAGACGATTGAACGCGACCTGAAGTGGCAGGTATTACCGAGCCAACTGGCAGTCGCCGATATCATTGGTATCAGCCATATCCCAGCAGGGGCAAGCGAGGCCGAAGTAATGGCACTGGCGCTCGAGCAATTGCCACCGCTACCGGATGCCGTTTTAGTAGAGCTGATAAAACCTGGCATGACCAATTACTTTAATATCCTGGCAAAACTCCGCGGTATGGATAGACAGCTGCAGCTAGGGCGAAGCATCGTGCGAGATGTGTGCCATATTGCCTGCGACCATGATCACGAGCATGAGCACCACGAAGGCCATGGCGTGAGCGCCAAATCATTCCAGTTAAAAGATGCTGTAAGTGCTTCACACATTTCCGAGCTGCTACGCCCATTGGTAGCAAGCGAACGTACACCGCTACTGCGCGCCAAGGGCGTAGCAAATGGCACGCGTTTTGACCTAGTGGGCAACGAATGGAATGAACGGCCGGAAAGCGCGGATAGCCCGAACACCATGAACGTTATATTCGGCGGTAGCATACCAGCGCACTTTTTAGCAGAAGTGCAAGCACTGACTGAAAGCGTAGAACGCATCGAAATCACCGGCGACAAAAAGGCGATTGTAAAATCAATCAGCGACATGCCGGTAGCAGACCGCCAGGCAATCGTTGCCGACCGAATTACCCAGTACCCTGGCGCCATTAGTCCATTACACGGCGAACTAATACCCGACTGCGAAGCCGATGAGGGCTACGAAATCGCCTTTTGGGGCAACCGCGACGATATGCCGGATGATACGAAGTTTGACGCTATGCGCGCCTACATCGGCTTCCGCTTAAATGGCTTACACGAGCTGCAGCACCACGCGGATACAATCGCAAACAGCGAGCAAAAGGGTGCGTACTGGCAGCGTCGCTACGGCGCAACGCTTGGCTACAACGGCTACTATTTGGCCGATTACATTGCGCCAAGCCAGCTAGAAAAAATACGCGAGTACAACCCTGCCAAGCTACTGCTAGACGGCTTGCTGCAGCTAAATGCGCTGACATTTGACGAAGGCCGCGCCGAAGAAAAGCCCGAATTTGTAGCGGGCGTGCTACGCGCCGCACTAGCCGCCGGGCATGTAACTGCTGACGATACAGCAGTGCTTAAGGCGCATATTCTACCGCTTGCGAATGCAAGCAACATTCACTACGAACGATGGGACAAAGCTTTCAGACAGATGAGACTTGACGTCTTATAAAATCCTGCTATAGTATTAGTATCCGAAAGGAAGGAGATCGCCATGGACGGCGAAGTGCCCCAGAACGAGGTGCGCAGCAGCACCCATGAGGTGCCCATCACCAAGTTGTTTGACTTCTTGACGAAGCTGAACGACATCAGGGACGTAGTGCGCGTATCGTACGTGCTGCACGGCTCGCGAGCCACGGTCACCGTGGAGTACGCCATCATGAACCTAACCTTGCAGCTAGGCGCGGTGGCTCGCAAGATCGGCGATGCGGCCGGAACCAACCGGTAAACACCTTTCATCCACCCGCCTGCGTATCAGAGAAAACTCTTTGATACGCAGACTCTTTTGCTATTATATACCTGTTTTTCCGACTACTGTAACCCACTCTTGGAGTGTTAACTGCGAGGGTTTTTTACCTTCGGACGCCTTAGCCTTGGCATAAAATACCGGCTCGGCATAGCACCGCTCGACGAATTGCATATAGCTTGCCATTTGCTCGCGCGGCACCAATGGCGTTTCGCGTGGTTTTAGCTCTAGCAGCACCGTATCAACCGCGGGCGGTGGGGTAAAATCGGTTTTGCGCAGCGGCCGGCGAATACGCGCCACCCACCACGGCGCAATCGCCATACCTAGAGCGCCGTGAAAATGATTGCCCGTGCTTAGCATTTTTACAGCAAACTGCTTTTGCACGATTAAATAAATTGCCTTAGGCGCCTGTTCGGCCGCTACTAATTTACGCACAATTTTGGAACTAAGGTGAAAGGGGATGTTAGCAAAAACCTTGTACGGCACAGCCGGCAAATCGCTAGCCAAAAAATCCTGGGCTATTATTTGCACGTTTTGCCGGCGCGCCATATTTTGGCGCAGTTTGGCTAGCGCCACCGGCTCGGGCTCGTAGGCAATGACATTTTTAGCCCGCCGCGCCAGCACATCGGTTATAGCGCCACTACCCGCACCAATATCTAACACCAGATCATTTTTGCGGATGTTGCTATGGCCAATCAGCTCGGCAATAAAATCACTGCCGCGCAAAAAGTGTTGGCCATGGGTTTTTATATCGCGTTTCATCTAACAAATAGTATACACTGTTGTGCTATTAGAGCGACACGGCCTATGGATTTGAGTGCAGTTCGTTAGTGCCGCACAAGCTTTGGCAGGGTCTTGGCTGAGGTGATGAGTTGGTGCAATTCGGTGACACCCGGTAAGCGCCCGACGAGGCGGAGGTTGTAATTGCACTCTATTAGGTCGGCGTGTAGCGCATCGGTGCTGCGGTAGGCCAGCTTGGGGGTAGTAAAAACACCCACCTGGCATAGCAAGTGGGCGAGCTCGGGGCCAATGCCGCGCACACGCATCAGGTCGGCTTGGTGGACCCATTGTTTTATTGTGGCGTCGTCTAGCCCGGTTTCGTCGGCTAGGCGCATCCGTGCCGCCGATGTACTGCCTTGCTCTAGCAGCTGCTCCAGCGTGCGCACGCCCGCCGCCTGCAGCCGCTCCTGCTGGCCGGTATCTATACCTATAATCTCTTTTACACTTGTCATAGCTCGCCTCCTTTCGTGTAGGGAACCATTACGTAGTTATTTATTGTACTCCTACTTGCATTATTTTACAAAGTGTGCTATATTTAAAAGATAGGGACAGTTGCCGACGGCAACGCCTACAAGGGAAAGGGGCAGAGATGTCCGCAACGAGTAAGGAATTATCGGCAATCCTGGAGACAATCGAGGACAAGTTCTTCGGCGCCTGCGGTGAATTGCTTGAGCCCACTACGGCTGAGCGGGTCACAGCAAGGGCGTGGCGAGTCGCGGCGCTGACCACGGCGATCCCCGAACTGCGCAATATCATCAAGCACCGCAAGGATACCGAGGAGGCGCCCGACCCGACCGCCTACGAGCAGTTGCCGGTAACGAGCGGACCCGGCCTCATTCAGGAGTTCGTCGAGGAGGGCTTCGAACACTGAACCAACCCTTCCACCCACGCCACACCCCAACCAGGGTGTGGCGCTTCAATTTTATAAGGGGTGGTACAATAGAGAGTAATGAGCAAAAAAGCACCAACATTTGAAACATTGACCTTAGATAAAATCGTGGGGGGCGGCCAAGCCCTCGGCACACTAGCCGACGGCCGCAAAGCCTTTGTGTGGGGCGGCTTGCCGGGCGAAAGCGTTACCATCCGCCTGACTAAAAAGAAGTCTAAATTTGTAGAAGGCATTGTTACCGAAACACACACCAAAAGCCCAGCGCGCCTAGAGCCGCTAGACCCAAATAACTACCTGAGCACCAGCCCCTGGCAAATTATGGATTTTGCCGCCGAACAGCACTACAAAGCCGCGCTGATAGAAGAGGCCTTTGAGCTGCACAACATAGTGCTGCCCGGGGCTATAGAGATGTATAGCGACAATAAAACCGCGCACTACCGCAATAAGGTGGAGTTTAGTTGGTTTGGCGACACCATAGATGGTATAGATACGCTAGATTTAGCGTTCTTTATGCGCGGCGGCATGGGCAAGATTCCGGTTAGCAACTGCTCGCTGCTGCCGGAGCCAATGATGGATTTGGCGCTGGCCGTGCGTGATTTGCTGCGCACCAAAGACGTAACCGCCCGCAACCTAAAAACCCTGCTCATCCGCTGCGACCAGCAAGGCAACTGTGTGTGGCAACTGTACCTAAAAGATAAACTCCCCGATATAATCAGCGCCAGTGAGGCCACCATGTTGCCCGCCCAGGGCGGCGAGCTCATCTACAGCGACCCGCGCAGCCCAGCCAGCCGCATCACCGAACGCCTGGCTAGCTTTGGCAATATAGTGCTTACCGATAACGTACTGGGTGTGCCATTTAGCTATGCTACCGAAGGGTTTTTCCAGGTAAATGTCCCGGTTTACGAACAAGCCCTGCGCGATATGAAGCAATGGATAAATGGTGAAAAAGTCGTCGACCTATACAGCGGCGTGGGCAGCATTGGCCTAACAATCGGCGGCGATAACGTCACGCTGGTAGAAATTAACGAACACGCCGTGCGCGAAATGCGCGCCAACATAGCGCGGCTAGGCAAAAACGCCCAAGCAATCCTGGCGCCCAGCGAAAAGGCACTCGATTACATCACCAGCGATGCCACAATTATCGTTGACCCGCCACGCGCCGGCATGCACGCCGATGTAGTTGCCAAATTGCTAGAAGCAGCGCCAAACCGCATACTTTACCTTAGCTGCAACCCAGTTACCCAAGCACGCGACGTAGAACTACTGGCCCAAAACTACGGTATCCGCGCCCACCAAGGCTACAACTTCTTCCCACGCACGCCACACATCGAGCATTTGGTAGTGCTTGATAAAAAAGCGTAAGCAATATGCTACACTAAAGTTATGAAGAAACGCAGTTTGACAGGATTCACTGTAGTAGAGCTAGCCATAGTGATAGTGGTGGTGGCAGCACTAGCTGTTATGATGATGGCTGCCTATGGCCGCGTTCAGTCAGAATCCCGCGACACCCGGCGCAAAACCGACCTAGAAATATTTGTCGATGAAATGGAAAAATACTACGAGAAAAATGGCGAATACCCAACCGGCTGCAGCAGCTACAGCTACGCCGCGCGCGCCAGCTGCACCGTAGCAACGCAAGCAACCAGCACCGAATATATATATAATAGCAGCACCGTTGCGCAGGTAAAAACAATTTTACCGGGCATACCGGCCAACTTTGGCGACCCGCGCGGCACCACCAATTTGCCGTTTTCTAGCTCTAGTGGCACAACTAAATACTACGCCTACAAAGGGCAGTACGACCTACCCGCTAGCTACGCTAGCAACACCTTTACCAGCACACTAGCCGATATCAGCTGCGGCTCGGCGGTGGGCTACCAGCTAGATAAAACTGACCCGGCAAAAAAATCGACATCGTTTGCGGTGGCCTACCTAAGCGAAGTAGATAGTAAATGGCGCGTCTACCAAGGTAAAAATGGCGTTGACCTAGTGAGTATATCTAGCGGCACGCGACTGCGCGGCAGTACACTTGGTAATTGTATCTTTGTAAATTAATTCGGGCTCGGCCGCTAGCTAGTTTTAATGCGCCGGTAGGCAAACTTGGCAGCCGGGCGCCAGCCAGTGGCGGCGTCGGTGTCGGCACAGTAGATGATGCCGTTTTTGACCTCACTAACTAGTATCAGCGCTGGGCAGTAGGGCGCCAGAGTGCGGTAAAACATTAGGTCATGCGGGCCGACATCTTTGCGGCCGGGGAAGACTTGCTTAAACTTTTCTAGGCCAATTTCATCAAAATAATTAGGCCGGCCCTTGGGCGGCATATATAGCTCGGGATGTACGCCCATGCGCGCCACAATCTTTTTAATATCGCCCAATACCAGCCGTGCCGGGCCATCGATATAGCAATATAGCTGCTTTTTAGGCGATAAAAACACCGTGGCATAAGCACCCTTGCCAACATCAATCCGGCGGGCAATTACATTACTCACCTCTGTATGCACACCAAACTTTTCCGCCAAATTCTGCTCCAGGGCAACGTCATCGTATAATTCGCTAGTCATTTGGTAATATTATACCATATTTATAGAGTGGTATACTGGTAGTAATGACTTTTACCACCCGCTACAAGCAATTAAACGATGAACAAAAGCTAGCAGTCGATACGATTGACGGGCCGTTGCTGGTGATTGCCGGCCCGGGCACCGGCAAAACCGAGCTACTAAGTATGCGTGCCGCGAATATTTTGCAAAAAACTGATACACTGCCCGAAAACATACTATGCCTAACCTTTACCGATAGCGGCGCCAACGCCATGCGCGCCCGCCTGGCTAGCATTATTGGCCCGGCAGCCTATAAAGTGGCCATCCAAACCTTTCACGGTTTTGGCACCGAAATTATTAACCAATACCGCGAGTATTTTTACCAAGGCGCCGAATTTATGCCGGCCGACGATTTATCTAGCTACCAGCTACTAACCGATATTTTTGATGAATTAGATTACAGTAACCCACTAGCCAGCAAAAACAACGGCGAATATGTGTACCTGCGCGACGCCCTAACGGCAATTGGCGAGCTAAAGCAAGCTGGCCTAAGCAGCGATGAATTGCTGGCGATAATTAACGCTAACGACGAAGTGCTAAACGCCATAGAACCCGAACTAACCAACATTTTTGCCAGCAAAATTAGCACCAGCATGCTAAGCCTACTGGTGCCGATTGCCGAAAAGGTAGCGGCGCTGCCCACACCCAGCTTGCCACCGGCCATTACACCGCTAGCTAACGAACTAGCGTTAAGCATGGCCCGGGCGTTTGACGAAGCGGTAGAAATCAACAAAACCACGCCCATAACCGCCTGGCGCAACCAGTGGCTAGAAAAAGATATAGCTGGCAACTTTGTATTTAAAGACAGAAAACGCCACCTAAAGCTCCGCGCCTTGGCGCACATTTATTTTGCCTACCTCAGCCGCATGGAGCACGCTGGGCTATACGATTACAACGATATGATTTTGAACGTGGTGCACGCCATGGAATTGCACCCCGATTTGCGCGCCACATTGCAAGAAAAGTACCAGTACATAATGGTAGATGAATTTCAGGACACTAACCTGGCGCAGCTGCGCATACTATTTAACCTAACCGCCAACCCCACGGGCGACACGCCAAATGTAATGGCGGTGGGCGATGACGACCAAGCGATTTATAGCTTTCAGGGTGCCGATGTAAACAATATTCACCGCTTTCTCGAGGCCTACCCCACACATAAAAGCGTGGTGCTGGTGCATAACTACCGATCGGCTGGTAGTGTACTAACCGCCGCCCGCGAAGTTATTACGCAGGCGACTGGCCGGCTAGAACAAGCTATGGATATTGCCAAGGTGCTAACGCCGCACGCCGCTCCAAAATCGCCCAACGTACAGCGGGTGAGCCTGCCCACAGTGAGCGATGAATTTAGTTGGGTGGCGGAATCGATAGCTGCCGAAATAAAAAGCGGCACCCAGCCAGCCGACATTGCCGTGCTGGCGCGCAACCACAAAGAACTCACCGAGCTAGTGCCATACCTGCACCACCACGGCATACATGTAAATTACGAACGGCGCGACAACGTGCTAGATATCCCCAGCATCCAAACACTAGAATTGCTGGCCGAAGTGGTGGTAGCAATATTTAGCGGCGAGCCCGATGAAGCCGACACCAAACTACCCGAACTGTTGGCCCACCCAATGTTTAATATACCAGCCGAAAGTTTGTGGCGGCTAAGCCTGGCGGCGCACCGCAACCAACTATCGTGGCTAGAAACCATGCTAGTAACGCCCGATCTAAAACCACTAGCCGACTGGCTGCTACTGCGCGCCCGCGATGTAACCCATCAGCCGCTAGAGGAATTTATTGACACATTAATTGGCGTGCCAACTGGCGACGATGTAGCCGCCTACCGCTCGCCATTTTACGATTATTACTTTGGCAAAAAGGTGCTAGACGAAACGCCCGACGCCTACATAACCGTGCTAGAAGCCCTGCGCACGCTGCGCACCCGGCTGCGCGATTACCAGCCCGGTAGCACGCTGCGCATTACCGACTTTTTGGAATTTATAGCCATGCACCGCGAACTCGGCACCGGCATCACCAGCATCCGCAGCAGTAGCGTAGGGTTAAGCGATGCCGTGAATGTAATGACGGCGCATAAATCTAAGGGCCTAGAATTTGACACTGTGTACATAGTAAACAGCGTGGATAACAAATGGGGCGAGCGCGTGCGCAGCCGAAGCCCGCTAATTAGCTACCCCGAAAACCTGCGGATTAGCCCCAATGCCAACACCTACGACGAACGCCTACGGCTGTATTTTGTGGCCATGACCCGCGCCAAGCGCCAGCTAATTATGAGCTACAGCGCCAAGGCGGCAAACGATAAAGAAACTTTGCCAGCCAGCTTTTTGGCCGACAGCACCACGCCAGAAATTACCAAAACACCCGAACATTCCATAGCCACATTAACGGCCCTAAACGAAATTGCTTGGCACGATAAAATCACCGAACAGCCAACCGACAGCATGAAGCAGTTGCTAGCACCGGCGCTAGAAAACTACAAACTATCAAGCACCCACCTAACACACTTTGTAGACCTGCTACATGGCGGGCCGCAGGGCTTTTTAATGAACTATTTGCTGCGGTTCCCAACTGCGCGCAGCAGCTACGCCGCCTATGGCACGGCCGTGCACGCCGCTTTGCAACGGGCGCACAACCACCTAGCGGCAACAGGCGAGCGCCGGCCTGCCGAAGATGTGCTAGGCGATTTTATCCACGAGCTAGAACACCAGCGCCTAACCGACGAAGATTTTGCGCTATTTAGCAAAAAGGGTAGCGACAGCTTGGCGGCATTTTTGCGCGCTAATTACGCTAGCTTTAGCCGCAGCCAGCGCACCGAACTTAGCTTTGCCGGGCAGGGCGTGCAAATTGGCGCCGCCAAACTAACCGGCAAAATGGATTTGGTAGATATTGCCGACGATAAAATTACCGTCACCGACTACAAAACCGGCAAACCGAGCGGCAGCTGGCAGGGCAAAACCGACGCCGAAAAAATTAAGCTACATACCTACAAAATGCAGCTGATGTTTTACCAATTGCTATGCGAAAACTCGCGCGATTACAGCAAATACACTTTTGCCGGCGGCGTGCTGCAATTTATTGAACCCGATATTGCCGGCAACATACACGCCCTAGACCAACAATTTAGCGACGAAGAGTTAGAGGGCTTTAGTAAGCTAATCGCCGCCGTATGGCACTGCATAACAAATTTAGAACTGCCCGATGTGAGCGAATTTGAGCCGACCTACAAAGGGATTTTGGCTTTTGAAGATTTTTTGATTGACAAATACGCCTAAAAACATTACTATAGTATCCAGCCACATAGTCAAACAGGAAGGTGGTGATTGCCTTGTTCAAGGTCGAGGCAAAGAAGAAGGAGACCGGCAACTACAACGTGGCCGCGACCTGCACCAATGGTCACGACGCCTACAAGAAGGTCGGTGACACCAAGAACACCTACAAGTGTCCGCACTGCGGTCACGACATGTAGGTAACAACCCGTGGGGGTGTCCGAAAGGCAGGTGCCGGGCCCGCAAGCTCGGTTATCCAGGTTCGACTCCTGGACCCCACTCTGGGGTGGCCCGCATCCAGGCCGCCCACCCAGTCCGCGCTTTCCGAGGAAACCCCTTGGAAAGTGCGGACTTTTCGCTTTTATGTTAAAATATAGTTTAGTGAATAACAACTTTTGGAACAATCTACCACAGCCATTTTTTATTTTGGCGCCCATGGAAGCCGTTACGGATGTCGTATTCCGCCATGTCGTAAAACAGGCGGGCGCGCCCGATGTATTTTACAGTGAGTTTACCAATGCCACTGGCTGGGTGCATGCCGGCGAAAAAGCGATAGGCGGGCGCCTGCTAAAAACCGATGACGAACAGCCAATCGTCGCCCAAATATGGGGCGGCGAGCCGGGCGATATGGAACAATTAGCCAAACACTGCGCTAGCCTGGGCTACCACGGCATCGATATCAACATGGGCTGCCCGGCCAAAAGTGCCGTTAAAAGCGGCGGTAGCGCACTAATCCGCCAGCCCGAACTAGCCGCCCAAGCTATCGCCGCCGCCAAAACCGCCGGCTTGCCCGTAGGCGTAAAAACTCGCCTAGGCTACACATACGTTAGCGAGTGGCGCGACTGGCTAACGCATTTGCTGCGCCAAGATATTATCAACTTAACGATTCACCTGCGCACCAAAAAAGAAATGAGCAAAGTGCCGGCCCATTTTGAATTGATAGACGAAATAGTCGCTTTGCGTGATGAAATCGCCCCAAGCACACTGCTGACTATAAATGGCGACATAGAAGATAGAGCCCACGGCCTACAACTAATTGCCGAACACCCAGGTGTAAATGGCGTCATGATTGGCCGCGGCATCTTCCATAATCCGTTTGCATTTGAGCTGGAGCCCCGTGCCCATAATCGCGAAGAGCTTGTAGAGCTACTGCTAAAACAGCTAGAACTTTTTGATACTTACCAAACAGATCTTCACCGACCCTTCGAAACCTTAAAGCGATTCTTCAAAATATACATCCGCGACTTCGAAGGCGCCAGCGAACTGCGTGACCGCCTAATGCATACCAAAAGCACGGACGAAGTCCGCGCTATACTTGGTGAGATTTTATAAGCGTTAGGCAATTTGCAAAATAATCGGTGTTTCGCTACTCGGTAGACGATTGACTACGGCAAAATGCTTCGCAATTTCGGCAATAAGCGCTTGATGGTAGCCTTCTTGGCCACGATTACCGGCAAGCGTATCGGCAACATCTTTGCTTGCCTTTAAGTTCCAGACGAACTCATCATCTTGAGTAGAAGTAAGATCGCCGATAATGACTGTTATCTTCGATTCTTTATGGCCATGGAACTTTTCATCGGCATGATCAACTTCGAGATCCTCAACGTTTTCTGGGTCGCTTGCCACCACACCATCAACATACGCTTGGCCGTTCCAGCCGCCAGCTTCTAGAAAGTCAGCCGTGACACCAGCTTTAACACGCACACGCTCACCAAGCTCGTTGCTATAACCAACGCCAAAATATTCTTTTACCTCAGGTATTTCCATGAATACTTTTACCGCGGCCAAGATAGCCGGATTTTCGTGAATCGCTCGGTTATCAGCCACTTCACCATTGGCACCACCACAGCCACCAAGGTGTGCCGAACGATAACCAATGTGCTCATCGATGGCGGTAACGAGTGATTCGAGTGGTGCGTCCGAATTAACCGTTTCAACAATTGGAGCCTCAGCATTCAGTGCCACGCCAGTATTTGACGCCGAACCGCCAACGCGACGCAAGCGGATTTTTGCTTCTGAACCATCGGCGTTATGCAAACACTTGCGGCCATCAATACACGCGGTACATGTTACATCGTTCGGAGCCACCAATTCCGCGTTATCGTATTCGGCAATTTCTTGTAGTTCTTCATCGCTCGCACCTGCGTAGATCGAAGGAATGCCTTCTGGGTTACCAAGTCCAAGATCTTTAGGCCTGCCGATGACAATTGCTTTTCGTTCGCGCGTTTTTTCCATTTCAACAGTACTCAATACTTCCATATCGCTTTACTTCTTTTCCTTATATTCTGCGGCGATGGCGCTGCAAATCGGCAACCTTTAGGCGAACCATATGGCGATCTACCAACTGGTGCGCCCTTTCCAGCTCTAGCTGATTGGTTGCTTCGTCGCGCATCTTTAGTGCACGCTCTAACGCAGCCTGCGTTTCGGCCTCTAGGATATCTTCGCCATGGTCGGCTTCATCTACCAGCACGCGTACGCGCTTTTGGTCGATTTCTATCACGCCGCCCGATATCGCAAATAGCTCCATGCGCTCGTTGCTATGCTCACGCTGGCGGCGCACCTGTATCACGCCCGGCTTAGCCACCGTCACTAGCGATTCGTGGCCAGGGAACACAGCAATCTCACCAGCAGTAGTTGGCAAAATCACCTCGTACACGGGTTCGTCGATTTTTACTCCTTGGAGGGTAATCAACTGCAAGTCCATTAGGCTAATCCTTCTTCTCCGACAATGGGCCGCCAGCCATATAGAACCAGCTTTCAGGCTTGTCATCATACTTACCAGCCAAAATGTCTTTCACATCCTTTACGGTGTCGGCAACCTTAATATACGCGCCTTCATTGCCGGTAAACTGGGTAGCCACGTAAAATGGCTGGGCCAAAAAGCGCTGTAGGCGGCGGGCGCGGTTCACCGTTTGCTTTTGGTCATCCGATAGCTCTTCCATACCCAAAATAGCGATGATATCTTGCAGTTCTTTATATTGCTGCAAAATTCGCTGAGCCTCGCGGGCGGTGTTGTAGTGCTCTTCGCCGACAACTTCGGGGTCCAAAATGGTCGAGTTGCTATCGAGTGGGTCAACTGCCGGGTAAATACCAATTTCGGTTAAAGCGCGGTTTAGCACGATGGTAGAATCTAGGTGAGCAAAGGTGGTTGCCGGCGCTGGGTCGGTCAGGTCGTCGGCCGGCACATATACGGCATGTACGCTGGTGATCGAACCCTTTTTAGTACTAGTAATGCGCTCTTGCAAAGCACCCATTTCTTGCTGCAGGTTAGGTTGGTAACCCACGGCGCTTGGTAGGCGGCCCAGTAGGGCAGACACCTCGGCACCGGCCTGAGTAAAGCGGAAAATGTTGTCGATGAACAATAGCACATCCTTACCTTCGTCGCGGAAGGCCTCGGCCATAGCTAGGCCGGCCAATGCTACGCGCAAACGTGCCCCAGGCGGTTCGTTCATTTGGCCAAATACGAGCGATGTTTTGTCTAGCACGCCGGCTTCCTTCATTTCAAAGTACAGGTCATTACCTTCGCGGGTGCGTTCACCCACGCCAGCAAACACGCTGTTACCACTATGGAACTTGGCGATGTTGTTAATCAGCTCCTGAATAAGCACGGTTTTGCCCACGCCAGCACCACCAAACAGGCCAACCTTACCACCCTTAGCAATCGGCGCAATCAAGTCAATCACCTTAATGCCGGTTTCTAGGATTTCGGTTTTGTTGGTTTGCTCGGCAAGCGCTGGTGGTTCGCGGTGAATCGAGGCTTTTTTAACATCTTTAGCAATTACGCGGCCGTCAATAGGCTCGCCAACTACGTTAAACATGCGGCCTTGAGTTTCGGCACCCACGGGCACGCTAATGGGCGCGCCGGTGGCAACCACTTCTTGCCCACGCTTTAAGCCGTCGGTGCTTTGCAGGCTAATGGCACGCACGGTGTGCTCGTCTAGGTGCTGGGCAACCTCTAGGGTAATTTCTTTTTTATCGTGCGCTACGGTTAGGGCGTCGTAAATTGCTGGTAGGGCGCTGCCGCCAGCAAATTCCACGTCCACAACCACGCCCATGATCTGGATAATTTTTCCGGTTTCTTTACTCATTTTGTCCTCCAATCTTCCTTTCGGTTGTGCCAATTTCTGGTGTTATCAATTTATCTGCTATGCGTGATTCTGATGTCGAGTTAATTGCAGCTTCTAGCACCTGCTGGCTAGCGGCTTTGGCTGCCTGCCGGGCGCGCTGGATATAGGGCGGGATTATGCCACTGTGGTCGTAGCCTTCGTCTGGTTCACCAGCTTTAGCTGCTTTTTGCCCACGCAGTGCATCTAGCGTTCTAGCGACATTTGTTAGCGCGGTTTTGCGGCGGTAAGCGGCAATTCGCTTTTCGCGCTGCTTGGCCTCCCATATTTCCGCGGTCGTCATACCTAATTCTGGATGATACATTACTTCATAGCCTCCGCACCACCACTAATCTCGGCGAGCTCCTGGGTGATGGCACCTTGGCGGGCTTTGTTCATAGCTAGCGTTAGGTCGTCTACCAGGCTACTGGCGTTATCGGTGGCGTTTTTCATGGCGAGCATACGCATGCTGTGCTCGCTGGCGCGGGCATCTAGTAGCGCCTGAAACAGCCGGGCGCTTATCAGTCGGTAAGCCACGTCGTCTATCACTTCTTCGGGGCTGGGTTCAAATAAGGTTTCGTTGCTCAAGTCACCTTCGTCGTCTTTTTCTAGCCCAGCCGGAAACAGCGTAAAGCTGTCGGCCACCTGTGTCATACTACTTACAAAGCGCGTGTATATCACATCCACCGCATCCACCTCGCCGCTTTCAAAGGCATCTTTAGCGGTATTAAGCATGGCGTAAAACTGCGCGCCTTCGGGGTGGTCGGGCAGGTCTTCGTAGGTGCCAGCTACCTCGGTATCTTTTAGGCGGCTCACAAACGCCGAGGCTTTGCGACCTACGGCGATTGTAGTATTTTTTACACCATCTTTATCATCAGATCGCAAATCCGCCAAATAGGCTTTTAGTACATTGGCGTTGTAGGCTCCAGCCAGGCCTTTATCGGCGGCGATTACAATTATCATGCGGGCTTTTACCGGCCGAGCCACAAACCATTTGTGGGTATCGGTAGCGCCCTGGTGCGCCAAAAATGCCAACAGCTGGCTAGCGGCGTTTTCGTACGGGTGTGATGCCTTGGTGGCATCTTGTGCCCGGCGCATTTTGCTGGCCGCTACCATTTGCATGGCCTTGGTAATTTGCTTGGTGCTTTTTACCGAGCGGATGCGGGATTTTAGTTGGCGAGTACTAGGCATTTCGGCTATGCTCCTCGATTGTTTTTAGCAGCCCATGCTTAATTTTCTCCAGGTCACCCATTGTAATAGCCGAATTACCCATCAGCACAAATATCTCAGCCTGCAAGCCGCGGCGGCGGCGTTCGGCATCAGGATTATCAATTTGACCTGGTGTCATGTATGGCCTTTCCCAGCGTGACATCTCTGGTATGCCCATTGCGCTAGCCCTCAAACCCCTTGGCAGCGGTTTTAGCGGCTTTGGCAATTAGTTTGCCATGGTCGCTGTCGGCCTCAAGCTTTTCGCTACCTTTGTTTAGGGCCTGCATATCTTTTTTGTTATCGGTCCATAGGCGGGTGAGTAGGGCTTTTTGAGCGGCCTTGATGTTGCTGGCCGGCACGGCGTCAAACAAGCCTTCACTTACCACAAATATACTGGCGGCCTGTTCCCACACGCTCATTGGCTGGTACTGGGGTTGTTTTAGCAGCTCAGTTAGGCGCTGGCCGCGCTCGATTTGCTTTTTAGTGGCTTCGTCTAGGTCGCTACCAAACTGGGCAAAGCTGGCAAGTTCGCGGAACTGGCTAAGGCCAAGTTTTAGGTGGCCAGAAACCGACTTAACAGTTTTGGTTTGGGCATCGCCACCCACGCGGCTCACCGATAAGCCGGCGCTGATTGCGGGGCGGATACCTTGGTTAAACAGGTCGGTTTCCATAAATATCTGGCCGTCGGTGATAGAAATCACGTTGGTTGGAATATAGGCCGAAATGTCACCAGCTTGGGTTTCGATAATTGGCAGGGCAGTCAAGCTACCGGCACCTAAATCATCAGATAATTTGCTAGAGCGCTCCAAAAGGCGTGAGTGCAAGTAAAACACATCGCCCGGGAAGGCTTCGCGGCCTGGTGGGCGGCGCAGCAGCAAGCTCATTTGGCGGTAAGCCACAGCGTGCTTGGTTAGGTCGTCGTAAATCATTAGGGCGTGCTGGCTGTTGTCGCGGAAATATTCGCCCATGGCAGTGCCGGCGTATGGCGCTAGGTACAGCAAGCTGGCTGGGTCGCTAGGGCCGGTGGCCACGATGATGGTTTGGTCCATCACGCCTTCTTGCTTTAGGCGCTCTACTAGGCCAGCAATTTTAGATAGCTTTTGGCCAATGGCCACGTAAATGTTTACCACACCGGTTTTTTCGCGGGCTTGGTTGATCATGGTGTCAATGGCAATAGCAGTCTTGCCAGTTTGGCGGTCACCAATAATCAGCTCGCGCTGGCCACGGCCAATCGGGAACATGGCGTCAATCGCCACAATACCGGTCATCATTGGCTCGTGCACGTGCTTACGGCCCATCACGCCCACCGCTTCACGCTCGACAGGGCCGCGCTGCTTAGCTTTAATGGCTGGGCCGCCATCTAGGGCTTCGCCCAGTGGGTTAACCACGCGGCCTAGTAGTTCGGGGCCAACTGGTACGCTCAGTACTTCGCCCTTTAGCTTTACCTTGTCACCAGCCGAAACACCTTGGTCGCTACCTAGTAGCACGGCACCAATTTCGTCTTCCATTAGGTTTAGGGCAAATGCTTCTACCACGCCAGATTTAGTTTCAATTTGCAACACCTCGCTGTAGCCAGCGCCGGTTAGGCCGTGGACCCATGCCACGCCGTCGCCCACGCGGGTAACAATACCTACCGATTCCAACTTGTCGTTCGAATCTAGCTGGGCGATTGCATCGCGTAGGCCTTTTGATAGTTCTGTAACTGCTATATCAGCCATCTAATCAGCCTTTCTATACTTTAGCCTGGCTTAGCGCCAGTAATTTACGTTTAATGGTGGCATCGAGTAATTTGCCGGGCGTTTCGATGCGAACGCCGCCGATTAAATCGGCCTCAACGGTACTAACAATGTGGATTTGCTTGGCCGCCACAATGCTTT
Source organism: uncultured Candidatus Saccharibacteria bacterium (assembly GCA_964454245.1). Classification (GTDB taxonomy): domain Bacteria; phylum Patescibacteriota; class Saccharimonadia; order Saccharimonadales; family Saccharimonadaceae; genus Saccharimonas. Next base: position 33,394 of record CAYVSX010000006.1, read on the forward strand.
TTACGGCCGCTTCTAGCTCGGCGGTTAGCGGGCGGGCGCTAGCCACATTGGCGATAACTATGCCACGGGCAGCAAATTCATCTTCAATGGCGCGCACCACTAGGTCGGTTTCGCGCAAGCGGCGCTCATCTATTAAGTAGGCGGCCAATTGCTGCAAAGCTGGCGCCAACTTACCATCGCCAGCGGCATCTACCACGTGCTGGGCTAATTTGCGGCGCGAAATTTTGCCCGGCACGGTTATTTACTCCCCTCAAGGGCAGTTTTAATAACCTTAGAATCCACCTTGGCATCAACCGCTTGGCCAACCACCTTTTTAGTGGCGGCGGCCACTAGGTCAATCGTTTCGTTGTGCAGGGCCTTTTTGGCAGCCACAACTTCTTTAGCGATAGATTCTTGAGCTTCGGCCACAATGTGCTCGGCGTTAGCCTTGCCCTTGGCTTCGGCGTCGCTTACCATGGCGGTAGCTTCGTCTTTAGCGGTGGTTACAATTTCCTTGGCTTCGGTGCGGGCCTGCTTTAGCAACTTGTCGATTTCGGCCTGAGCCTTTTCGGCGCTTTTGCTGGCCTCAACAGCCGCTTTATTGCTGGCTTCGATTGCTTCTTGGCGTTTGTCGATAATCCTAAAGAATATCGGGAAAATCCACTTAGCCAGCACAAACACCAGCAGCAAAAAGGCGATAATCTGAAAAATCACCAGCTCCCACTTAATACCCAGGCCGGTCAAGATATCGGTTTCGGCCTCGGCACTAGCAAATTGTGTAAATATACTGGTCATGTATTAGCCTACGCCTTTGCGATAAAGGCCACAATGATACCGATAATTGCCAATGAGTCGGCAAACACGATAGCGGTGATCATCATGGTGCGGATATCGCTGACCTTTTCTGGGTTACGGCCAAGGGCGTTAAGTGCAGCGGCACCAATCAAGCCCACGCCGATAGCGGCGCCGAAGGCTGGTAGGGCGTAGGTTAGGCCAAATGACAATGCATCCATAGTTAATATTACTCCTTATAAAATTTTATTAAACGTTAGTTTTCTGCACTCTCCAGGATTTTCTTATCAGCAGGGGAGTGAGCAGAGTGGGAATCGCCATGGCCCATAATGGCCAGGGATGTAAAGATAACGGTAAGCACAAAGAAAACGTATGCCTGGATAAAGCCGATAAACAGCTCGAAAATCATCACCGCCGGCAGCACCGCGCCAGCTAGCCAGCCGGTCAGCACGCCTACTATCATTAGTAGTACAGCGCCAGCAAAGGCGTTGCCAAACAAACGCAGGCTCAGCGATATATAGCGGCTAAATTCGCCAATAAATTCTAGCGTGCCTTCAAACCAACCGATGGGGTCTTTTAGCGGATTTTTAATATAGCGCTTGGCATTACCCCACGCGCCATGCGCCTTAAAGGCGTAAATTTGGGTAGCAATCATCGATACAATCGCCAGCGCAAAGGTAAAGTTAAGATCGCTCGGCAGCTCGCGCAGTAGCTCGACACCATTTAGCTGCAGAGCAGGGCCAACACCAGGCAGCACGGCGCACCAATAGGTAAACAGCACCGTAAAGAATATCGCCAATGCCAGCGGGGCAATACCCTTGGCCACCTTTTTATCGGGGATAATTTGCAACACCGAGCCATACATACCCTCGACAGCCCACTGCACCAGGCCAACGAAGCGGTTGTACTGGCCGTTTTTTAGCTTGTAGGCGGCGTAGCCCAGCACGGCTAGCATCACTGCCACGCCAAAAGCACCTAGTATCATCGAATTAGTGATAGGTAGCGGCCCGATGTAAAATATCGGCTCTACCGGCAGTACGACATGGATTTCACTGGCTGCAAATTGATGAAACACGTTATTTTTTACCCTTCGCTAACTGTTGTTTTATTAGTAAGGCCGCAATGCCACCGCCGATTACTACCCCCACCAGCAGTAGCCACGGGCGAGTACCCCAGGTTTCATCAAGCGCATTACCAATTAGCAACAGCCCAATGGTAGGCACAAACATCCTCCAAGTTGTATCTGCCATACTAATTATCAGATACATGCTGTCGGATTGTGGTTTGTCCGGC
>CAYVSX010000006.1:35557-42395 GCA_964454245.1 uncultured Candidatus Saccharibacteria bacterium
AGTCGCCAAGCCGCCCTTACAGCTATTAAAGAGTTGCAAAAATACAATCTAGACCTAGAACTTGATATTTACCGCTCTCCTGTAGATGGCGGTTGGTACCTGACCAGTAAAAAGTAGCCGAAATACGCTCAAACACACGGCCTCGCTAGAATATGGTTGGCGCCGGTACTAGCACTTTGGTAGGTGAGTAGCGGTCGACAGTCGTGCCATCACCTAGCTGGCCATAGGCATTCCAGCCCCAGCAGTAGGCGCCGTTCTCTTTAGTAACCGCGCAAAAATGATTATTACCACCAACAATTCGAGTAACCTCTTTACCCACCAAAGCACCTTGCACTGGCTGGGCGTTGTTGGCGGTACGCACTAGACTGGCTGTAGTATTAGAGCCAGTTGCGGGCCCGCCCGCCGAGCCACGCCCCAGCTGACCCATGTCGTTATACCCTGAGCAATACACAGTACCGGCAATTATAAAGCAGGTGTTCCAGTCGCTAATAGCAATGTCTGTAACTGTTTTACCTAAATGCGACCCAGTGGTAATTAGTGGCTTGGCCATCGTATTGTAGGTATTATCTTTAAAGTTTGGCCCCGAATCAATGCGATAATCTACGTTTGGCACAGTTTTGTCGCCATTTTGCCCCCAGCAGTACATCGTACCGCTAGCGATTGCACATGCGTAGCCGTTGTTGGTAACTATTTTTGTGACACCAGTTAGGGCGCTATTAGTTGCAGCATTTTTTACCCACGCCACTCGCGCCATACATAAGCTAGAAGTGTTAAAGCAGCTAGCGCCACTATAGCTATCAGCCAACGCTGCGTCATTACCCAACGCCCCGTGGCCATTAGTGCCGATACAAAAGGCGTTAGTACCATTTATGCCACAGGTACTGGTATTATGTACGCTACTGATAGCTGTAATACTGGTAATATCGTTGGTGCTGGCCGCGCCGCGCAGTGGTGACCCGGGCGTTGTTTTAGGGTTTTGGGTCACCAAGGTTGATGCCGAACCACTTTCACCAGCCTCTAGGTTGGCATTGTCTCCCCAGCAGTACATTTTACGTATATTAGCATCGGTGTTACTAACTGCTATCACACAAGTGTGGTCGCGGGCCGACACCGCCACTGGGTAATAGCCGGCTATAGTAGCCGCTTGGGTGGGTACATACGACACCGCAGTGTTGCCCATGCCATACTGGTACAGACTATTATTCCCCCAGCAGTATGTCTTAGACGTAGTATCAGGCGTTGGCGAATCACCAGCCACTGCACACACGTGCGATACACCAGTAGCTACATCATAAACATATTTGCCGGCCAGCGCACCTTGTATGAGTACCGGAGAAAGTACGTTAGTTGGTGTTGTACTGCCCATACCCACCTGGCCACTTTCGTTTTTACCCCAGCAATATAGTTTGCTCAGCTGGATAGCGCAGGTGGTATCATTACCTGATGCCACGCCATCGATACTAATATAGCCACTGTACCGCAAGCTGCTAGCATAGGTGCTGCTAGCCGTGGCCGCACCGCTACGGTACACGCCCACCGTGGCCTTAGCCACAAATTGGTAGTTGGTGCCGCTTACCACCGGCTTTGCTATGCTGTAGCTCGATTTTATATTGTCGTTTATAGTCACATAGCAAACCGGGTTGGGGTTAGTGGCGGCGCAGTTCACGCCCGTTATTGGCTTGCCGTTGCAATCGTCGCCGGTGTCTAGTGTTTTGCCGTCGCCAGATGTTGCAACCGGCCACTCGGTGTTATCATTGGTGCCAGCGTTCTTTAAAAAGCAAAAGTCGGCGTAGGCAATGCCACTTTCGGCCGCATCGCGCGCCAGCGCCTGCTGATACTGCGAATCTAGCGCCGTGCGGGCGCTCGACACTGTGCCCATCACCGCCACCAGCACACCAAACAGCACTACCGCCGTAACGACAACTGTTGGTAACGCAAAGCCCTGTGATACACGCCTAAACATAACTGTTTTTATAATACAACAGCTGGCAAAAAAGCAAAAGCACCATTTACAGCCTAGTGGTGCTTTTGCTATAATAGACACTAGATAAAGGGGAAATATATGACAAACACAGCACAAGTAATAATTTACAGCGCGCCCTGGTGCGCCTTTTGCAAAACCGAAAAGGAATATTTGGAGCACCTAGGTGTGGCTTTTAGCGTGCGCGATATCGAGGAAGATTCTGGCGCTATGGAAGAACTGGTGGAAAAATCCAACCAACAAAGTGTTCCGGTAACAGATATCGACGGCGTCATCATAAAAGGCTTCGATCGCGCCAAAATTGATGCGACCTTGCGCGACAAAGGCTTGTTGAAGTAATTTTACGCCTACCTCTATGAAAACACTCCTTACTAGGAGTGTTTTTAGTGCATATGCTTGACTTTTTTACTAATTTGTGCTACAATTAAATTAAGTATTCGTTGAAGTCTACTCTATAGGGCGCGAGCCTCAAAAAAAGTGATAGCGTTGCCCACTCCTGCCAAAAGCCGAGTGGCCACAAGGCTTCGCGCATCGTGTCATAGATTGCCGTCGCTGCTAGCCTGTTGTCGGTTGTAATTTCAGTAGTAACATTGACACTGACACACCGCGCCAACAACTCGAGTTACGCTCCCTTCCCGAGGACTACCGCGCTCTGCACGCCAGTCATCCATTAGCAAATGAGCCCCCTTGCGTCCGTGCAATGGGGGCTCTCCTTCGTTTTCTGTGCCAATTATTCAAAAGACACGCCAGAAACCGAATCAAAATCAATATCGAATTTGCCATCACTGGTAAACGCATTATCCCAGGTGATTTTATTAAGGCCAATTTGTACTCTGTCAAAGGTAAGCCCGCGGATCACACCCTTAGGATAGCTTGGGTAATCGGACTCATAGATGCCTGTAAACCAGTTGTTGGCACTTGGCGTCGTTTGCGGCGGCATGATAATGCGTTCAAATCGCCAATTACTCATCACCTGCCCTGGAGGCGCAAGCACTGCAAAGGCTCTCAGGATTGGCTCCTCGCAACGAATGTCGCGGAACACAAGATTACGCATATCGGGTCGGGCATTGACGTCGCTGTTTTTGGCTTCGCTGTCAAAATGCATATTGTTTGGTGCGATCGTCCCGCGATCGTACTGATTGCTTACCAAACCATTATTGGTCGCACCTTCGTATTGCGGCCCTTCAAAGTGGATCACATCGACGTCCTCGACTAGCAGGTTCCAGGTCCAGCGCCTATCCCACCCAGTTTGGATAGCTGGGCCATTTGGCCCTTTCCAGAGCACCGCATGACGGAAAGTGATATTTGAATAGTAGGCTTTGAGACCATCGTCATTGCAATGCAGGAATACATACTCAGCTGTTGAGCCTTGCGGTGGCTCCACACCATCCGAGTTCCAGCGCCAACCGCCAACTTCTTTAATATCGGTGAACGTGAGGTTTTGCGATTCATTTGGGCTAATAGAGTAGTATGAGGGATCGGCAAATGTAATACCCGAAATCAGGCCGCCGTTACAGTGAAGATCAAGCTGCTTGATTCCCTCAACCCATACCTCGCCCGTGGCGTGTGAGCCATTGGATTTAATGGCGCGCCATGGCCATTTGGCGCCCGAAATGATACCACGGCCAGTAATCTGCGCGCCTGCAGCCGAAACGTCAAATGCACCATAAACAATCGCACCGCCAGCAAGGTAAATTTTGTTGATTGAATTTGGCAGTACACGATAGCCTACATCGTGAATCCCCGGTCCAAATCGTAGAGCCGTCGTTCCACCGGGTACACTCCACGACGAACCAGTCGGATGATCGTAGACGTTCGAACCAGCACGCACAATCTGCGACGTGATTTCAAGCGGATCAGCAAACACGAACAGCGCATGCGCAATGCCGTCAAACTCGACCGAGAGTTTGGCGTGCGAACGATCGTAGAGGTCAAACTCGAGCGTATTATTGTCAATTTTGCGAGGCACAATACCCTTAGTTAGCGGACGAACAACTGCACTAGTGAATGGCGTTGCGGTCGTCACGCGCACTGTACACACGCCACTATACGAAAACGTCGTGCTCGATACCGAACGCGGCGGATTAGCACCGCCAGTCCAGCTACCACGGGGGGCGCCGTCATCTTCTGGGTAAAGCGGCGCACCGATGTTTGTCGGATCAGTTGATTTTGAAGGCACCGGCGAATAATATACCGTGGAATTATGCGCTTGACCACCCTGTATGACCTGCACACTATAGCGCGATCCACCACTATAGCCTGGCGTCGTGTAGGTACTAAGCGCATCGGGTGGAGTAGGGGCAATCGAAATATCATCGACTTGCAGTGACGTACTACCACTCGCATCGACAAATAGCCCAAGGTCGAGCGTTCCCGGCCCGACAACCACGCCTCGTAGTTCTGTCCATGCCATGCTTTGGGGAATATCGACGGTTACTTGACCACTTATTGGCGTTTGGAGCTCCATACGTGCAGTAGTAATGCTCGTGCCGGCATAATTTTGCAGTTTTACCCATGCCGTCACCGTAAAGCGACCTTCAGGAATGGCTAGTTGTTGATGAATTGACTGCTGGTAGCTGTTTGTGCTCCAAAAATAGGCTTTATTGTTGCCGCTTCAAACGTCAGCACTGTCTGTTGCAAAGACTTGCGGTTGCCCATTAGGGTGCCATTCATTCCAACCATTGGTGCCATTTTCAAAGCTACCGTTAATGATACTTGGAGCTGCAGTCAATGTAACATCGTCTATTTGAAACGAGGTACTACCAACTACATTGGCATGAAACCGATGTCGAGTTGTCCCGAACCATCTATTTGTCCACTCACCAACGTCCATACATCGCCTGTCACAGGGATATCAACATACTGAGTCGTAGCGCCTAGCTGAAGCTCCATCCGTACGATGCCCGGCGTAGCCTCGCCGGTGAAATTTTGCAGCTTAACCCAGGCCGACACGAGGTGCGACCCTTGCTCAACCGTGACCGTCTGGTGGAGAGACTGCTGATAAGCCTCTGTATTCCAAAAATAGGCTTTGCGCGTACCACCGTGCGGGTTGCTGGTATCCACGGCCGCTACGCTGCCTTGACCACCAGGGAACCACTGGGTCCAGTGTTGGAGGTTAGATTCAAAACCCGGATTACGCAATATACTACCAACGACATCTTGTTGAGCTACTGCCATGCGTAACCTGTGTGCGAACCATGCCATCTTCCCCCTGAGCTTATTCTTTTGATTTATTACTGACAGTAGTATAGCATAGGCGATATAGCTCCGCTAGTGTCCGATACTCACTATTTGGCCGCCGATCTTCTCGCGAAAGTAGTTATCGTGACTCACGTAGAGTATAGCACCAGTATATTTTTCTAACGCCGTTTCCAACTCTTCAATACTTGGTAGATCCAGGTGATTTGTTGGTTCATCGAGTATCAGCAGCTGTGGGTCATTGGCCAGCATGGCAATAATTTGCAGCCGCGCCTTCTGCCCCCCGCTTAGGCGACTCACTGGCACCTGGCCATCACTTTCAGTAAATAAGTAGTCGCTCATGAGCTGGCGAATCTTGGTTTCATTTGTCGTCAAGCCTTTATCCATACATACGCGCTCTATGGCATCGTGTAATTTTAGGTCAAAGTACGTCGATGAGACTTCTTGCTCGTATATACCTACGCGAACTTGCGGGTCGAGCTTCAGCTCACCATCCAGGATAGTTGCCTCGGAAGTAGGGAAAAGAAGCGCTTTTATTAGGGTTGACTTACCGGCACCGTTACGCCCGCGCAGCTCCACTGCTTCGCCCTCGCGCAGGTCAATATCCACACCTTCAAATAGCGGCGCACTATAGCCCAAACTCAAATTTCGCGCGCTTACAAGCACATGTTTAGAGCGCGATTCGTCGTTTTTTAGGCTCATACGGATATTCTTGGTTTTAAATTTCTCATACCGCCCAGCTGCCCGGTAGTCCAGCGCGCCCACCGAATCTTTATCTATCCAAAACGTCGGCTTTTCTACCGCCTGTAGCTCGGCCAGCTCGTCGCGCGACTGCTGCTCTAGTCGCTTAAATTTCTGGATTGTGCCGGGGTTGCGCGATTTCTCCTTCAGCCGCTGGTAGTCAATCACTTTTTGCTTTAGGTTTACAATGCGCTTTTCGATCATTTCAAAATCGTTCATACCCACGCTAGTGCGCTCGGCATTTTGCTTTAGGTAGGCATCATAATTACCCTTGTAGCTCACGCTGCCGCCGTCTTTTAGCTCTACAATTCTATCTACTTCGGCAAGGACATCGCGGTCGTGGGTAATCACTAGCATTGCCTCGCTAGCCGTTTTCATCCAGTCAATAAATTGCTGCTTAGCCACGTAGTCCATGTGGTTAGTGGGTTCGTCTACCAGTGCAAGGTGCGCATCGCTATGCATAATTTTCACCACCTCAACCAGCCGCTTTTGGCCACCACTTAAGGTTGCTAGCGGCCGGTCGGCGACATCTGGCAGTTGAAAATTCCTTAATTCTTCGCGCACCAGTTCTTCCACCTGGTAAAAGCCTTTTTGGCCAAACCGATCTAACGCCGCGCTGTATTCTTCAATCTTTTTCATATCGTCACCCATCGTTTCGGGCAGTGTAGTAATAGCGTGGTGCAATTCGGCGTATTCTGGTAACCCCGCCAGCACGTATTCCATAACAGTCGTGTCGCCGAGGTTATGGTGTTCCTGCGCCGTTGCAACCACCGTTACACCCTTACGGTAAATAACCTCACCCGTAAAGTCTTTATCGGTGCCCGCCAATATGCCAAATAGGGTACTTTTGCCCACGCCGTTTCGCCCCACCACGCCGACCTTTTCATTGTCATCTATCGCAAACTTCACCCCGGTCAT
>CAYVSX010000007.1:0-40143 GCA_964454245.1 uncultured Candidatus Saccharibacteria bacterium
AGTACGATCGGAAGATCTGGTACGCCATGCTGATTCTCGTGACGATAGTGAGCTATTTTTTGCCGGCTGGTATACTAATATAATTTCTGCTCCAAATTGAACGCCCGCACCATGATGGCCGGGCGCCCAATTGTAGTAGGGCTCCGCACGGCCAGGTGCGGGTCAGTTGGCGAGGAGTGCGTCAACCACCTCAGTCAAGGCACCCGCAATACGTTTGGCGTCCTCGAGCGGCTGAATGTGGCTGAAGATGATGTGGATGTGACTCGGCATATCGCCACCTCCATCTGGCCATACCCAACTCGCGTGCTTGATCTCAGTGCTACACATCAGCACGCCGAGGAGGCTGGCGCCACTGTATCCGGCAGCCGTCTTGATCGGCCAAGGGCCGCTGAAGGGTAGGGCGAATCCGCTTACGAGAGACTTAGTCTCGGGATCTCCAAAGCGCGACATGGCAGCTCCTTTCGAGAGTCGTAAGTCGGGGGTTTCCACGACCTGCCAATCATTACATTATAGCAAATTACTCATGTTTTGTCAATAGAGGCAGACGTAAGTGCCTTTATCTGTAAAAACCCTTGACAAATAGCCCTCGCTCGTGATACGATAGCTTGGTAACTTATTACGTAATACAAACTTGTTCTCGAGTGAATTGGTAAGTCTGAGGCTCAGATACTGCCAGCCACCGAGGATTTTAAATGGGAGCAAAGAGGGCATGAAAGCACTTCTCGGTACCAAAATTGGTATGACCCAAATCATCGGTGAGGACGGTGTTACTATTCCTGTAACCCTAATCCAAGCCGGCCCCGTGACTGTGACTCAGGTGAAGTCTGTCGAAACCGACGGCTACAACGCAGTACAGGTGGCATATGGTGAGGGTAAGAACCTGAGCAAGGCCGTGGCAGGACATGTAAAGTCCGCCGGTGTGACCCCGAAGGAAATTCGGGAATTTGTCATCGATGACTTGGGAGAACTCAAGGTCGGTGATAGTTGGGACGTAACTGAGTTTTCTCTCGGCGACGTTATCGACGCAACAGGAACAAGCAAAGGTAAAGGCTGGGCTGGTACCATCAAGCGTCACAACTTCAAACGCCATCGTAAAACACACGGTGGTAAGGGTAACACGCGCAAGGTCGGTTCGATCGGTAGCATGTACCCACAAAAGATTTTCAAAGGTAAGCGCATGGCGGGCCATATGGGTGCCGAGCAGGTAACGGTAAAGAACCTAACGGTTGCTTATATCTCAGCTGCCGACAACCTGATTGGCGTTAAAGGCGCTGTACCAGGCCCAAAGAAGGGCTTAATTGTCATAAACGATAATAATAGAGGTGCTAAGTAATGGCTGAATCAACTCAAACGCCAGCAAAAGCAACCTTGCCTAAGAGTGTGTTTGCCGTAGAGGTGCCTAACCACCAACTACTCAAGCTTGCCTACGATGCGTTCCTTGCGAACGGTCGCCAGTCAAGCGCAACCACTCTTCAGCGCGGCGAAGTCCGCGGTGGTGGCAAGAAACCTTGGAAGCAAAAGGGAACCGGCCGTGCTCGTTTTGGTAGCTCACGCAACCCAATCTGGCGCGGTGGTGGTATCGTATTCGGTCCACGCGGCAACGAAAACTACTCGCTAAAGGTATCGAAGACCTCTAAGCTAGTAGCGCTCCGCCAGGCACTCACCCTAGCTAACCAAGCAAAGAAAATCACAATCAGTGATGTTAAGACGACTGGCAAAACCAGCGAAATCGCAAAGTTCTTCGCTGACCAGAAGTTTCATAAAGATGCAAAGGTGCTGATCGTCGTCGACGAAAAGACCCCAGCGCTGATGCGCGCAACCAACAATCTAGAAAATGCCCTTCTAGTGCGCGCGAACTACCTAAGTGTGTATTACATTCTAAATGCAGATAACATCGTTATCAGCCCGGCTGCTGTAAAAGCAGTCGAAGCATGGTTGGGAGGAGCTAAGTAATGAAACTTATCGTCGTAACCCCCCGTGCAACCGAAAAGGCCTACCGCCTTGTTACCGGCCAGAACACCTACGTCTTTAACGTTCCCGCTAACGCGAACAAGAACGAAATCAAGGCGGCAGTAGAGGCTGAAAACAAAGGCGTGAAGGTAGCCAGTGTGAAAACACTCGTGCAAAACGGTAAAGCAGTTCGCTTCTCGCGAGGCAAGAACCGCTACCCAGGCACTACTGCTCGACAAGACACCAAGAAGGCGTATGTAACGCTTTCTGAGGGTACAATCAAAGTATTTGATACCGAAGAAGTAAAAGAAGAAAAGCCTGCAAAAAAGGCCGCTAAGAAAGAGGAGAAGAAGTAATGCCGATTAAAGCATATAACCCAACCACTCCTGCTCGCCGCGGCATGACTAGCCAGGACTTAAGCGACGTTACTACTCGTAAGCCGCTAAAGAGCCTGACAAAGAGCAAAAAGCAAAATGCCGGCCGTAACAATACTGGCCGTATCACCGTTCGCCACCGCGGTGGTGGCGTACGCCGCCATTATCGCTTGCTCAACCACCGCCTCGCGGCTGGTCTTACCTTAACTATCGAGGAAATCGAGTACGATCCTAACCGTTCGGCTCGTATTGCTCGCGTAAAAGATCAGCATGGTTTGTACCACTACATCCTTGCTGACACGCAAATGACAAAAGGTAAGGTGATCAAAACTGGCGCAGAAGCGCCGGTTGAAACCTCAAACCGCATGCCACTAGCAAATATTCCTGTAGGTAGCCAGATCTACGCAATCGAAATCAACCCAGGTAAAGGCGCCCAGATGGTACGCAGTGCCGGTGCAAAAGCACAACTTATGGCAAAAGAAGGCGACTACGCTATGGTTCGTATGCCAAGCGGCGAAGTTCGCAAGTTCCGCCTAGAGTGCGAAGCAACCCTTGGTGTTGTTGGTAACGTTCAGCACCAAAACGTTAAGGTTGGCTCTGCTGGCCGCAAGCGCCGCAAGGGTATCCGCCCAACCGTCCGTGGTGTTGTTATGAACGCCGCAGACCACCCTCACGGTGGTGGTGACGGCGGTCGCCATGGTAGCGGTAAACCACCACGCACACCATGGGGTCAGCTCACACTGGGCTACCGCACCCGACGCCGTAAGTCTACTAACAAGATGATTGTCCGCAGTCGTCACGATGCTAAGAGGAAGAGGTAATATATGAGTCGTTCACTCAAAAAAGGCCCATATGTCGACGCCAAGCTCGCGAAAAAAGTAGCAGCGCTTAGCCTCGACGACCGCACGGTTCTAAAGACCTGGGCTCGCAGCTCGACGATCACACCAGATATGGTGGGTCGCACGATTGCTGTGCACAATGGTCGCGTGCATGTTCCTGTGCTTATTTCGGAAAACATGGTTGGCCACAAACTCGGTGAGTTTAGCCCAACCCGCAAGTTCCGCAAGCACGGTGGAAAGGATAAGAAGTAATGGCCGACACTATTTACACAGTCAAAGCCCACATTAAAGGTGTAGACCAAGCGCCACGCAAGTTGAGTCTGGTAGCTAGCCTAGTGCGGGGCCGCAGTGTAGCCGATGCTTCGGTTATCCTAGATCACACCCCAAAGCGCGCTGCCCTAGCGGTTAAAAAAGCTATCCAAAGCGCCGCTGCTAACGCCGTAAACAACCATGGCCTAGATGCCAAAAGCCTAACGATTAGCACCCTAAGCGTTACCGCTGGCCCACGCCTGCGCCGCTACAAGCCAGCTAGCCGTGGCCGCGCCTTGCCATTTGAAAAGAAATCTAGCCACATACTTGTAGAAGTAGCTGGTGTAGAAAAAGTAGTTAAAAAGCCAGCCGCTAAAAAGGCTGAAACCAAGGAAGAGGAGAAGTAACTATGGGCCAAAAAGTAAACCCAATTAGCTTCCGCCTCCAGGTACACAAAAACTGGAGCTCACGATGGTTCGCTAGCAAAAAAGATTTTGCTAAGTGGCTTGCGGAAGATATCAAAATCCGCGATTTGGTAGAAGCCAAGTATGCTTCGCGCCCAACAATCGCCAAGGTAGAAATCGAGCGCAGCGCCAACCTTATCACCATTACCGTACACACCGCCAAGGCTGGTGTAGTAATTGGCCGTGGTGGTGCTGGCATTGCCGAACTTAAAAAAGATGTTGAAAAGATTGCTAGCCTGCCAGTACGTATTAACGTCGAGGAAGTGCGCCGCCCAGAGCTAAACGCTAAGCTAGTGGCCGAAAACATCGCCCGCCAGCTAGAGCGCCGCGCGAACTTCCGCCGGGCTGTTAAACTAGCGACCCAAAACACTATGACTGCCGGTGCCAAAGGTATCCGCGTAGAAGTAGCTGGGCGACTAAACGGCGCCGAAATGAGCCGCCGCGAAAAGACAATTGAAGGTTCAGTACCATTGCACACCTTGCGTGCTGACATCGACTTCCACGCCGCCCGCGCCCAGGGGCCAAACGGCACTGGTATCATCGGTGTTAAGGTTTGGATCTATAAGGGTGAAAGGAGCGACGCGTAATGCTATTACCTAAAAAAGTTCCGCACCGCAAAGTCCGTATCGGTAAAAACGACGGCAATGCCACTCGTGGCAACTATGTCGCCTTTGGTGACTTTGGCCTACAAAGCCTAGACAACGAACGCATTACCAGCCGCCAGATCGAATCTGCCCGCCAGGCAATGACCCGTTACATCAAGCGCGGTGGTAAAATCTGGATCCGTATCTTCCCACACGTACCTGTCACCAAAAAGGCCCTTGGCCTAAAGATGGGTGGCGGTAAAGGTAACCCAGAATACTACGTCGCAAAGGTAAAGACTGGCACCGTACTCTTTGAAATGAAGGGTGTCTCGGAAGAAACCGCCCGCGAAGCAATGCGCCTAGCTGGCCACAAACTGCCTGTGCGTACCCGCTTTGTAAAGAAAGAGGAGGCGTAAAATGGCTGAAACTAAAAAAGTTACCAAGAAGGCAGAAGTTGTGAAAAGCCTAGACGACCTACGTAAAGACCTAGCGACTAAAAGCGACGACCTGCTACAATCACGCAAATCACACCGCGCCGGCGAACTGGTGAACCCACGAGTTCTCGGTAGCATCCGTAAAGAAATCGCCCGCTTGCACACGGCTATCCGAGCCGCCGAGCTAGCAGCAAAGGAGAGTAAATAATATGGCCAAGACATTGACCGGCGTCGTTACATCGGATGTAGCCGACAAGACCATCACCGTCACTGTGACTAGCCGTGAGACTCACCCAATTTACAAAAAGCAGTACACTGTTTCGCGTAAATATGCGGCTCACGACGAAAGCAACGATGCCCACAAGGGCGATACGGTACGGATTGTTGAAACGCGCCCAATTAGCAAACGTAAAGCCTTTAAGCTCGACGAAATCGTTAAGCGATCAGTTGGTAGCGTACAGGTAAAAGACGACGTGACCGAGGTGGAGCAGTAATATGATCCAGCAAGAATCACGACTAAAGGTATGCGATAACAGTGGTGCAAAAGAAATTTTGTGCATTCGCGTACTTGGTGGCACACGCCGCCGCTACGCCCGCGTTGGCGATATCATTGTGGCAACTGTAAAAGATGCCAACCCAACTGGTAACGTAAAGAAGAAGAGTGTCGTAAAGGCTGTTGTGGTGCGCACCCGCGACCAAATCCGCCGCAAAGATGGCAGCACCATCTGCTTTGACGACAACGCTGCCGTTATCATCAACGACGACAAAACACCAAAGGCTACCCGCGTGTTTGGCCCAGTGCCACGCGAACTACGCGACCTTGGCTACGCCAAGATTATCAGCCTAGCACCGGAGGTACTCTAATATGGCGAACCGTATTAAAAAAGACGATATCGTTAAGATTATTTCTGGCGACAACAAAGGTACTACTGGTAAAGTATTGGCTGTAACTGCTGATGGCGTACTAGTAGAAGGCGTAGGCCTAAAAACCCGCCATGTAAAGCCTAGCCAGCTAAACCCTCGCGGTGGCAAAAAGGACATTCATGTTGCAGTGCCAGCCCACAAGGTTGCACTAGTGGCAGATGAAAAGTCGGCTAAAACAAGCCGCGTTGGCTATAAAGTGGCCGAAGGTGTAAAAACCCGCGTTGCCCGACAATTAAAGAACAAGGAGATAAAGTAATATGGCAAAAGCTACTACTACTTCTACCGCTCCTCGCCTGAAAGCCTTGTATGCTAGCCAGTACACCAAGGAACTGCAGGCCGAACTCGATCTAGCAAATGTGAACCAAGTTCCTGCCCTAGAAAAAATCGTAGTAAGCGTAGGCACCGGTAAGGTAAAAGACGACAAGCGCATGCTTGAGGCTGTGAAGAACACCCTAACTAAGGTGACGGGGCAAGCCCCAGTTGAGCGCCTGGCTAAAAAATCAATTGCAACCTTTAAAATCCGTGCCGGCATGGGCGCGCCAGTTGGTATTTATGTTACCTTGCGCGGCGCTCGCATGTACGAATTTTTGGATCGCCTAGTAAACGTTACGCTACCACGCGTGCGCGACTTTCACGGTGTAGGTACCAAGTTTGATAAAGGCGGCAACTACAACCTCGGTATTACCGACCAAAGCATTTTCCCAGAGCTAACCTTTGAGGAAACGCAGCTAGTACACGGCATGCAAGTAACCTTTGCCATTAAAAACGGTAATAAGGTCGCTAGCCGCGCCCTACTAGAAAAGTTTGGACTACCATTTGAAAAAGAGGGGAACAAGTAATGGCCAAGAAATCCATGATTGCACGCGACGCTAAGCGCCAAAAACTTATCCAAAAGTTTGCCGCTAAGCGCGCAGAGCTAAAAGAACTAGGCGACCTAGACGGCCTACAAAAACTTCCACGCAACAGTAGCCCAACCCGCTGGAAAAACCGCGATGCCCTAAGTGGCCGCCCGCGCGGCTACATGCGCAAGTTCGGCCTCAGCCGCATCAACTTCCGCGAAAAAGCAGTTAAGGGCGAAATCCCAGGCATCACCAAGAGTAGCTGGTAAGAAAGGAGAAAAGAATATGAGTTTACAATCTACTGACCCAATCGCTGATCTCCTGACTCGCATCCGCAACGCTGCGGCTGTTGGCAAAACCGAGATTCGCGTACCAACAAGCAAACTGAAAAAAGTTGTCGCCGAGCAACTAACCAAAAACCAGTACCTAGCTGGCGTAAAGGTAGAAGAAGGCAAGCCACGCGGCACCCTAGTGGTAACGCTAGCTAAGCCAGGCGAAAACTGCCCAATCACCGAGATTGCTCGTGTGAGCAAGCCCGGCCGCCGCGTTTACGTCGCCGCAAGCGACATCCCCAAGGTCAAGCAAGGCCGCGGTATCGTCCTGGTCAGCACTAGTAAAGGTGTAATGACCGGTGGCGAAGCTGCCAAGCAAAAACTTGGCGGTGAAGTGCTGCTGAAGGTTTACTAACATATAGTTTACCGATACCAAAAAACCTCCCGGCAAATGGGAGGTTTTTGGTTGGGTAGTAGATGGTTAGTTGGCTTTTAGGAAGCGCATTGCTGGAGCGAGGAGTAGCAAGCCTATCCCGGCTACCAGATAGTAAATCGTAAAAGCGCTGGTGGTGCCGTAGATTTCTAGCACGCCCATCAGGGCAGAGCCGACGGTGAGGGTGGCCACCGCAAAGCCGTGGATGGTGCGCTGCCAAGCGCCGCCGATGAGCCGCGGCCATAGTAGCCCCAGGGCCTCGGGTATGACGCCTAACACTAGTGGTATGGCGAATAAATACACCATGTAGGGCGAGTACACGCCGTGCGAAAACAGCTCGTACACGGTGCTAAATAGGGCGCAAAACAGCGTAACGCCGGCGTAAATGGCTAATCGTTTATTTGACATATAGTATATCGCTCACTTTCCGCTCGCTTATGCGCGAGCCATCCGTTGTGGGGTTATTTATCACCTCGCCGTTATAGTACATAGTGCTACTGCCGCCGCCATCTAGGTTGTAGGCTTGTGCCACGCCCAGAGTAGTTTGCATAAATTCGGCTAGTTGCAGTAGCGACAAGCCTTCACTTTCATCGGTGCGGCCATCGGCCACCACCAGCACGTAGTGGTTGTCGCTAATGTAGCCGACCGCCGTGCGCGGGTTGCTGGCCATCGCTTTGCCAACTTCGTCGTCTGCATCAACGCTCACTTCGCCGTCGATCACCAGCCCAGGGCCAAACGATAGTACCTGCACGGCGCCATTGTCTAGCAATTCTTGCGCGGTGTAGTCGCCTTCGCTAATTATGCTCATAGTGCCATCACTCCACAGTACCATGTCTTCTTGGGTGTCGCTGGCTTTGGTACTGCGCAGTAGTTCGCCATTGCGGATAACGTAGCCACTGGTGCGGGCGCCGTAGTAATCGCCGTTAATGGCAACGGTGGCGCCGGCAGCTTCGGCCATGCCGCTGGTGGTTTCGGTGATGTTTTTGCCGTAGGTGTTGTCGGCCAGGGCCGAAAGTAAGGTTTGGCCATCGGCTAGCACAATATCGGCCACGTAAACCACTGTGTCGTCAACCGTGTAGGTGGTTACAGAAATGGTGGCCGAATCGGTAGTACTGGCACTAATTGTAGTGGCCGCCGCGGCGACATCGGCACTTTGGTACCGCTGCTCTAGCACAAAGGTATCTAGCAGTACGTAGGTGGTGGAGCCGATCAGTGCTAGGGTAAAGGCGGCGGCGGTTAGTTGCCGCATCATCGCTTGGCCCCCTTTGCCCGCGGCGCGGTAAATATAAAGTTTTTTTGCACCAGGTAGCTAACGGCAAACATAATCAGTTCGGTGATGATTTTCGCGATGTAGGGCGCTATCAGCAACACATGGGTGAATAGCATCAGTACCAGTGTGTTGCCTGCCAAAATGCCGGCGGCTAGCAGAGCGTACGACACAGCACTACGGGCCAGATCGCCCTTATGCTTAAACACAAACTGTTTGTTGACGGTAAAGTTAAAGCTGGCGCTAATAACGCGGGCCGCGATATTGGCGATAATCACACTGCTGGCCAGCGCCCAAGATTTGGTGAGGCCTAGCACCAGCAAAAACAGCGTGTAATCGAGCAAAAAGGCCAGCACCGATGAAGATGCGAAGCGCAAAATCTGGCCGTAAATCGCCATCGAATCGATGATGGGCTTGAAATGCGAGGTGGGGTTGCCGGTTTCGTAAATAGTGGTAATCGGCACTTCGGTAATGGTAATTTCGTTACGGGCGCAGGCCAGCAGCACGTTCATCTCGTATTCAAAGCGCTCGCCCGGCACGTCTAGCATCAGCTCCATTAGGCTACTATCAAAGGCGCGTAGGCCGGTTTGGGTGTCGTTCACTTTTACGTGCGTAGTCATAAAAAACACTTTACGGGTGATGGTGTTGCCCAGGCGGCTCCTAAGTGGCACGTGCGACTGCTCAAACGTGCGCGAGCCCAGCAGTAGCTCGCCATGGTGGCTAGCGTATTGGCGAGCCACCTTTTGGATATCCTCGGCGGTGTGCTGGCCGTCGGCATCGGCCGTGACAAGTATATAGTTACTAAAAGTATCTTTAATGTATTGGTAGCCGGTTTTTAGGGCTGCGCCCTTACCTAGGTTGTGGCCGTGCGACACCACATGCACTCTGGCGTCTAGTTGCGCAAAAATGCCGGTGTAATCTTCGCTGCTGCCATCATTAACCACCACAACAGTGTTGCCCCGGGCTAGTAGGCTAATGGTTGATGCGACCAGCGACACTCCAGGCTGGTAGGCCGGGATTAACACGATAGTAGTGGGTTTGGATGATTTATTCATGATGCTAGTATGGCACGAGGTTCTGTAAAAATAATGTAAGAACCTGTTCCAAATCTCCAATATCCCCGAAAATGCCTGATCCCGAGTCAGATTACGCTCAGGGCGACATGAGATAGCTGTAGCTACCTCGCGGAGCCATGGGTGTAATGTAGCCGGGATTCGGGTAATTTTTAGGGAGAATTGGGAGATTTGGAATGGGTTCTAAGGCCCTTACAGTTATTTTACAGCAACTATGCTGTATTATGCATGGCAAGGAGGAAATAATAATGGCAAAAGTAGAACAACCTGCGGCCCCAGCCGCCGATAAAAAGCAAGCCGGGCCCAAAGGCAAAAAGTCAATCTCACCCCGATTTGGCTGGATTATAGCCGTGGCTGGAGCATTTTTGATCGGTGGCGCGGGCGGTGTAGTGGCTGGTATGCAAATCGGCGGCGCATCTGGCAGCGGCCAAACCAGCGGCAACGCCCAGCGGGGGCAAATGCAACTACCCGATGGCGACACCGGTGGTGGCATGGGCGGCGGTGAACGCCCGGCACGTGGCACACGGCCTGGCGCATCTGATAGCACCGAGAGTACCGATACTACCGGCACGCAGCAAAGCACCAACGCCACCTAATGCTGAATCTACGCTGGCATCCACACGCTATATCTGGTGTAATTATACTAGGTATAGCGTGTTTTGGTTTATACTACAAGCAGTATAAACGCAAATATGGGATGGTGTAATGGATAATAATGTGAGTCATGTGCAGCTCGAGCAGCAAGCACAGCCAGCGACGGCCGGGTTAGCCGCTCCAACTGGGTGAAAGATGACAGCGATATTACCATTGATATGGATTACAAAGCCGTAACTATCACCCGGCCCAACAACGTGCAAACCGTACCAGGCACGTAGCGCTAGGCTGCTGTAGGTGCGGAGTTGTTTTGCAGTTCGCCAGCCTTCATGCGGTAGACAATGGCGTTGGCCTCGCTAGCGACTTGCTGGCTATGGGTGACTACAATGACGATTTTGCCGCTGGCAGCGATGTCTTTAAAGATCTGCAATATTTTACGCTCGGTTTCTTCGTCTAGGTTGCCGGTTGGTTCGTCGGCCACGATGATTGGCACTTCGCCGGCTAGGCAGCGGGCAATTGCCACACGCTGCTGCTGGCCGCCTGATAGTTTTTGCACTAGGCTATCAGCCTCGGCTTTGGTGATGCCGACGCTACTTAGCAGCTCGTAGGCTTTGTTTTTGCCGGCGCCTTTGTGGCCGGAGAAATCTAGCCCTACCTCGACATTTTCGCGCGCCGTCATATATTTAATTAGGTTAAACGATTGGAACACGACGTTGACGTAGTGCTGACGGAAGGGCTGGGCGCCGATTTTGCGGATGTCTTTGCCGCCGTAGCTGATTTCACCCGATTGAATTTTATCCAGTGCCGAGATTAGCGATATAAGGGTGGTTTTGCCGCTGCCGCTTTCGCCGACTATGGCATACAGTTTGCCAGGGTTGAACTCGACGCTAACATTTTTTAGCACCTCCACCTTGCGCTGGCCGTCGCTGTAAGTATGGGTTAGGTTTTTTATCGTCAAATTTTTAGGAGTTTCGGTCATCGGTCTATTCCTTTCCTGTCAAAATGGTTTTTGGTTGGTAGCGCAGCACATTGATGCTTGGTAGTATCATGGCGAAGATCAGGATTAGGTAGCCGATGCCGAATAGGGTGGCGTATTCTAGCGGGCCGGCCGATACGTCGATGGTGTCGATTTGCTTGACGCTAGACGACTGGCTGGTGTTGCCAGGGCGAGCGTTGGCGCCGCGGGTGCTGGCGGCTGATTCGGCCGATGCTTCGCTGCTAGCCACTTGCTGGGCCAGTAGGTTATCGCCAATTTTTTGGGCAATTAGCTGGCTGGTGCCGAGTGATAGCAAGAACCCGATGGTGCCGACCACGACTAGCTCGACAAAGATTTGGCCGATGACGTTCATGCGCTTGGCGCCGACGCTGAGTAGCACGCCCATTTCGTAGCGGCGATCCTTGACGTTGATCACCACAATCAGCGTGATAATAACGACGGTGGCGGCCACGACAATCCAGAACACGGTGCTGGCAAAGCTGCCGACTTGTTCGATTGGGCCGACCATAGTTTGGTACGATGAATCGTCGATATCGAGTTTGAGGTAGTTGGTGGCTAGGGTTGGGTTGTTTTTGGTGGCTTCGGCCAAAAATGCATCTTTATCTTCGGCACTAGTTAGGTAGTAGCGCACGTTTTGGGCCGATAGGGTAGTTAGCTGCTCGGCAGTGTAGAACTTTTTGGCACTGTCGATATTCATGTACACAGTGTTGTTGTCGAAATCTTCGGTGCTGTTTTCGTACAATCCAACGATGGTGAAGGTTAGCTCGGTGGCCGCGTCGTCGGTGGTTTTGAACTTGATTTCGCTACCAACGCTTAGGCTGTTGGCGTCGGCTAGTTCTTTAGAAATCACCACACCGTTGGCGGTTGATTCGTCAAAGGCTTCGCCGTCGACAATTTTCATGCTGCCGTTTTCGACATCGCTGATGAAATCAAAGCTGTTGATGCCCTGGATGGTGGTGTCGCCACGTGATAGGGAAGGGTCGGCGAAATTGAGGCTGAAATTGAAGTCGAACTGTGGTGGAGCGCTGCGCGTGCCGCCGCCCGATATGCCACCTCGCTGGCCACCACCGCCACCAGCCGAGTTGCCGGTGCCGGTGCTTGATGATGAGTCGCTCGAGCTGCTTGAATCTTGCTGTTCTTGATTGAACGAATCGCGGCTGGCGTTAAATTGCTCGACCTGGCTTTCGGCTTGGTCGCGGGCGCTGTTTAGCGAATCGCGGAACTGCTGCTCGCGCTCGTTTTGGGCGGTGGTAACTACCGTGTAGCCGTCGGCATTGGCGCTGGTGGCAATGCTGTAGGTGTAGTCCTTTATATAGCCAGAGTCGGCGATGCTTTTTACCAGCTCTTCACTGATAGTTGGGCGCGTTACGGTAGATGTGGTGCCGGTATCGTCGGTACTGTCACTACTGTTAGCCGCTTCGGTCGCCTGGCGCAATGCATCGGTGTCGGTTTGCAGGTACACCGTGCCGCCAATTTGTTCTTTGGCATAGGCGGTAGAGTTGTCTACCGAGTTTTTGATAGCTAGCGTGGCTAGCAGCATATTAGCCATCACAAATAAGATGACAATTAAAATGATAGAGCGGCTGGGCTTGCGTTTGGTGGATAGCCAAGCGCGTTTGAGCATGTTTTTAAACATGTAGTTTCCTTTCCGGCACGGAATTAGCTTTTGGTTACAGTATACTATTGCCCGGCTGTGAAGTTGCTGAGCAGTTTAAGAATTCAATTTTGATGCACCAAAAGCAGTTAGGCCTTTTACGCCTTCGGCTAGTTCATCGTCACGGATTTGGACGGTGCCAGCATCGGTTTCGTTGCCGCCGATTGTTAGTAACTTGCCGTCCACCAAGCCCAGCACAATTGCCACATGTTCGGTGCTGCTACCATCGGGCGTTTCGCCAAAATAAAAGGCCACGTCACCAAATTGCGGCGTGTAATCGCCCACGGCATAATATTCGCCGTACTGCTGGTAGTAATCTTTTAGGGTCTCTACACCGGGTATGCGCCAGTAGTTGTTATCGCTGCGGATAAACGGTTCGCCGGCTTCGTTGTACACCCAGCTGATGAAATCGGCACACCACGATTCCTCAAAGCCCTCGGTGTATGTTAGGACGTTGCTATCAAAACCGGTGGGGTGCTTGGCGTATTCGGCCTTTAGCACTTTTAGCACCGCTAGTTGTTTGGCCGAAAATTCGCTGGTATCGAGTGTATCTAAATAGGTGGTTTCAACCGTCTGCTCTTGGGCTGCAGTATCGGCTGGCGTGGCGCTTGGCTGGCTGGGGCGCAAAAACACCACCCACAGCAAGCCACCCAATGCCCAGAGAATGAGTAATGGCATTATGAATTTACGTAACATAGCAAGTAGTGTACATATTCTTTCTGTTTTTTAACTGATGGCATTGCCACCTTTTTCTGCAGTTTAGTATACAGCATGCGCCACATTGGCGTATACTAAATGTAGTAATGTAAGGAGGAATGATAATGCAAAAAATAGTTCCAAACTTATGGTTTAATGGCAATGCAGAAGAGGCGGTAGATTACTATATGTCGGTGTTTGCCGATGGTAAAATTATCAGCACCCAGTACTACCCCAGTAGTGCCGAAGACGGGTTGGCCGATTTTCAGCTAGATTTGGCTGGCGCGGTGCTGACAATTGAATATGAACTGCTGGGCACGCGGTTTATAGCCATAAACGCCGGGCCGGAATTTGCGCAAACCGAGGCTGTGTCATTTAGCGTGCCGTGCAAAGACCAAGCCGAGATTGATTATTACTGGAGCAAGCTTTCGCACGTGCCAGCCAGCGAACAGTGCGGCTGGTGCAAGGATAAATTTGGCGTTAGCTGGCAGATAGTACCCGAAAATATGAGTCAGCTGACGAAAAAACCCGGGGCCTACAAAACTGTAATGAGCCAGCACAAGATTGTTATTGCGGAGTATTAGGTAGTTATGGGCGGCAATAAAACCATACCAAATCAGCAAAGTGTGCAGGATTTTATCGCCACGCTTGGTGACCCGCAGCAAGCGGCCGATAGCCAGGCGTTGGTGGATATGTTCGCCGAAGTAGCTGGCCAGCCGGCGGTGATGTGGGGATCGGCCATTATTGGCTTTGGCAACACCAAGCTAACGTACGAAAGTGGGCGTGAGGCTGAGTGGCCGGTTATCGGCTTTAGCCCACGCAAGGGCAAAATTGCACTATATGTAACACCTGATGCCGAGGGGCTAACAGCACAATTTACTAACCTAGGTAAATTTACTACCGCGAAAGGCTGCATATACATTAAAAAGTTGGCCGATGTTGACGCGGGCGAGCTGCGGCGGCTAGTGAAAACGGCCTACGCAGCTGGATGGCAATCGCCACAGCGTAATGATGGCAAAGAGCAGGTGGCTTAAGGTGAGTAACCGCTATGTCGTGCTACTGCGTGGCGTAAACGTTGGTGGCCAGCGCCGCGTGCCCAAGGCGGAGTTTGCCGCCGTTTTGGAAAGTTTAGGGTTTAGCGATGTGTTGGTGTACATCAATTCGGGCAACGCCGTGTTTACTAGCCTGTACCAGCCTAAGCGTGCCGATATCCAAACGGCCCTAGAAATGCATTTTGGGTTTGATATCGCCACTTTGCTGCTAACCGGCGAAAAGGTAAAGGCGATTGCCGCCGCCATACCCACGGAGTGGACTAATGACCCGATAAAATCGGAGAAATCTGGCCAAAAGTCGGATGTACTATACCTGTTTGATGAGATCAATACGCCTGATGTGTTGGCAAAGCTTGGTTACAAACCAGATATCGAAACCATGCTGTATGTCGACGGCGCCGTGCTGGTAAACGTCACCCGGGCAAATCAATTGCGTGGTAGTTTACAAAAAATCGTTGGCACAAAACTCTACGCTAGCATGACGGTACGCAACGTGAATACGGCGAGAAAGCTGGCCGAACTAATTGGCGATTAAACTCGGTAACATAATAAAATCCCCCGTGTACTACGGGGGATTTTAGTTAGACTGTTAATGCTTAGCGCCCGCCGCGGCCGCCACCCATACCGCCACCCATGCCACCTTCGCCAGTAGTGCTGCTACCGCCGGTGGTTAGTGAACCGCCGGGGCCTTGCTGGGCTGGTAGTTCGGTAAAGGTTGTACCGTTGATAATTAGCGTGCCGCCGGTAAATGTGCCGGTGCCGTCGTAGTCGATTGACGATGTGGTAGCTGTGATAGTGATGTCGCCACCAGTGATAGTGATGTCGCCGTTGCAGTCGATAGCGTCGGTGTCACCCTGGCCAACTTCTACGTTTACGGTACCACCGCTGATTGTCAGGCTCAAGCCATCGGTTATCAGGTCGGATGCCGATGAGTTGATGCCGTCGTCGCTAGCGTACACACTTGTAGTGCCGCCACTAATCACGATCACTGGCGCTTCAATCGCCTCAACGCTATCTTTCACAGTTACTGTGCCGTCCGATATCGAAATCTTTTGCTCAGCCTTCACCGCGTCGTCACCCGAAGTGATCGTGATGTCGCCGCCCGCGATTACCAACTGACCCTTACCCAGGTCGGTATCGTTGCTTGCCTTTAGGCCATCGCCCTTGGCGTCAATCATGATGGTGCCGCCACTGATGTTTAGCGAATCCTTACCCTTAATGCCGTCATCGGCGCTGGTAATGTTGATTGTGCCGCTGTTGATCCACAGGTCATCTTTGCCCACGATACCGTCGCCAAAGTTGGCGGTTAGGTTTAGCGTACCGCTACCATTTATCACTAGGTCGTCGGCCGAGTAGATTGCACCGTCGATCTCTTCGTCAGTTCGGCTGGCCGCATCGCTAACGGTGTTGGTGGTGCCGTCGGCTAGCTGAATAACGGTTTTTTCAGCCGCCTCTACGTATATAGCGGCGTCTTTGCTGCTATTAATTGTGGCGTTACTTAGCACAATTCGCACATAGCCGTCGGTATTGACCGTTACTTGGCCGGTGGTAGTGCCGGTGAGCACGTAGGTGCCGGCAGCGGTGATGGCTAGGCCGCTATCGGTTAGGGTTACGTTGGTTGTTGGTAGGCTATCCCAGTCTATATCGTCGCTGTCGTCGGCCTCTATGCTGGTAGCCGCCGTAGTGGAAGTGCTATTGCTAGTGCCGCTACTTTTGTGGCTAAGGTAGTACCACGTGCCAGCGCCGGCGCCCAGCACCAGCACAATTATCGCCGTGGCGATCATCAGCACTAACGGCTTTTTGCGCAGTTTAGTACTAGTTGTCATTTTGCCTCCTTTCGGGGAGTTTGCTGTTGTGTATGTTGCCCAGTATATGCGGCTGGCCTGTAAAAATACTTTAAGTGTATGATTAACGTACATACAAAATAGGAGACTTTATGAAACTAACAATTTTGGGTGTAACTGGCAAAACTGGCGTTAAGCGCGTGATTGTAATGTCGTCGCTGCTGGTGCTGGGCGACCGCCTAAGTGGTTTTGCCAAGCTAATGAGCGGCCTAATTAAAGGTATGGTGGCTGATAAAGTTGTTAGCGAAGATTCACTGCGCGCCAGCGTAGCCGCCTTTTTGCTAGCCATGGCCGTAAACGGCGAACATGTGCGTGGTGATGTAGTAGTCACGGGTTAAATTTGTACAACTCACCAAGTTTATAGTTGCGGCAAAGTAGAGGCGTCGATATATTCATTACACCTACCCCAAATATAATCTCCCAACTCGGACTGCGTTGCCTCGGTACATCCGTACGAAAAGAACTCGGTTGGCTGCAAGCCACCAGATTCTAGGTAATGGTTTTGCGACGATTCGCCAACGCGTTGCTGCAATGCTTGGTTTTTGCCGTATAGGTCTATAAGCGCACTAGTCAATTGTCTGTCATCATCCAATTTATTTTTATGCCACACATAGTGTAGGTATTCGTGGGCCGCAGCCACCTGAAAGAAATTCGGGTTTTCATGGCGTAGGCCTGCTTTCATATAGATAACTGGCTCGCCAAATTCATTTTCCGTGTAGCATCCGCCGGCATCTTGCCAACCGCATAGTCTGGCCATATCGGCAGATTGCTCGAGTATTAGGTCTCCGTAATTACCCTTGGCACCTAGGTCCTTTAGTGCTACTAGTAGCTCTGGGTCTTGGTGAAAACGCGCGGCCTTCGCCGCATCATTATCTGCCTGTATGGACATCGCCTGCACGTATAACATACCCAGCAGTACGCCACCGCACACAACTGGAAGGGCAAAAAACAAGCCAATGTTAGCAAATATTTTTAATTTCCGCTTTTTACCAACGGCCAGGTCAACGATAATCAGTACCCAGGCCGTCAAACATACCACCAGATAGGCTATAAACATTACGAGTTGCAGTGTAAAGTTTTTTCCACTCTCTGCTGCTGTCAGCGGTATCATTATGCCAGCAGAAGAGGCTATCGCTAGCGCCACAAACACCCACTTTACAATTCGTAATACTCGCTTTTTCTTCGGTTGCGCTTCAGCTTGTTTCATATAAATTAGTATACAGTAAAGAATCAGTCATCACGAATATAATAGTCTAACTAATCTGCTAGAATATATGCATAGAACGCTTGCCCACAAAAGAACTTATCGACAGGTATCGAATAGAGCATGTAAGGTTGCAGCCCATACACTCTGAGGCGATTGGCGAAAAAGGTGATCATTATTTCCAAAGTATCATGAAATGCTAAAAAACACCCAGTAGGGTGTATTTTAGTGTGCTCGCTTTTCGTAACACAACGGGGCGCTGCCATCTTTTGCTACTATATAGTATAATATAACCATGAAGCTAACCGGTGTGCAGTGGAATATACAGGCGGCGCGCGTGCGCAGGCCCGAAGCCGACCCGATGGCGCTAGAAAGCTATACTGGCGACCACCCGGAATACATTGCTAAGTACTTAGCTGGCCGGGCATTTGATTTTGTAACCCTGCAAGAGGTTCACGCCAACTGCCAGCGCAACCAAGCCAATGAAATTGCTAAATTATTGGGCGGCGCTAATGCCGTAACTGATAGTTACGGCACATCGTTTATGAACGCCGATTATGACATTTGCCAATCGGTGATCTCGCGCCACCCGATTGTTGATCACCGGTATTTGCCGTTAGAATTTGCACCCTACACGCCAGCCAACCTGAAGGATCTTGACGGCGAATACCTAGCCAAAGACACCGGACTAACTGTGGCTACGATTGAAGTTGATGGCCGCCCAGTTAATATCGTAACCATGCATATGCAGCCGTTTTCGCTATTTGCCATAGACCCATATAGTGACGCCGCCAAGGAGCTGCGCGACAGCCTAGAGGCCCAATTGCGCACACTGCCGGCGCCGTGGATATTGCAAGCAGATTTTAATGTCAACAGCCCATCGATGGATAGTTTTTTGGGTGGCATTGCCGCCATTGACGGCTACGCTGGCGTTTTGCAAACCGCGCCAACTATACCAGCTGGTAAAACTATCGATCACATTGCTACCATGCATGCGGCGCCAGTGCAGACTACGGTCGACGCCACCACCCTTACCGACCACTACCCAGTTGAAACAGTTTTTGAGGTGTAACTTAGAACATACTGGCCGTGGCGCGGCTGCTGATGACGATGTTCATGTTGCTGTTGTGGCGGCGGAGTTCGTCTATCAGGGTTTTGCGGTCGTCGCCATGCGACAACTCAATGTTGTACACCAGTTCGTATACGCTGCCTAGGTCGCGTGTGCCAATGCGATCTAGCTGGAACGATGCGGTGTGGCTAGATAGGATATCGGCAAAGACCTCTTCGTTGTTGCTGGATTCTGGTGCGGTGATCTTCAGCTGCAATTGGCTGTTTTTACCCTGGCCGTAGCCGGTGGCGTGTAGTGTCAGCTGCACGCCGGCCATCAAGATGGTAAAGATGATACCGTACAAATACATGCCAATACCGTAAGCCAGGCCGGCGCCCACACAGAAGAGGATTAGCAATATATCGCGGGCGCTGCCGGGTGCACTACGGAAGCGGATGATGGTAAAGATACCAGCTAGGCTAAAGGCGGCAGCGACATTAGAACCCACCAGGGCGATGATAGGGCCAATGACAGCCGGCATAAATACTAGCGTCCAGGCTAGACTTTGCGAATAGCTATGGCGATTGGTGCGCATGTACAGCCAGCTAATTAGCAAGCCGCTGGCCAGCCCCAGCGCCACCGATAGCGCGCCGGCGCCCAGCGTGGTGGCGCTCGTGGTGGTAGTTGAAAGTATCGTATCAAGCATTTTGTAATTCTCCTTGGGTTGCTGTAGTTAAAATTCGTTTGTACTCGGTGCCGTATTTCGAAAAGCTCTGCTTGCGTACATCGTTGGCGTCTAGCAATTGCACCAGCCACATTGGCATGTTGTGCACCGATTTCACCTCCATAATCAACTTGTCGCTGGCTAGTAGTGAATGCTTGGCGGCGCTACCGTATTGTTGCGATACAAGATTGGTGTCAAATGTCATGCGTAAGTCGCTGCCGGCATCGCTGGCAAAGTAGGCGTGGCGATCGTAAGTGATGTAAGTAGTGGGGTGGTAGGGGTGCTTTTTCAGCATCACACTCATTTCGCGCACCACTTGCGGGTTCATGTAATCTTGCAGGGCGGGGGAGTGACCAGTTTGCACAAAGTTTAGCGCCTGGCCAAAGGTCAGCTTGGTGCGGCGCTTATTAGTAATCTTTTTGTAGCGCTTTTTCACCTCTAAAAACACCATGCTATCCGTGGTTAGCGGCATGTAAGATCGTATGCGCAACTTCTCTTTATACACCGTTGGCTTGGCCATGCTATGGCGTATCAGCGCAAAATCTGGCGTGTCGATGTATAGATTATATAGCCGGTAGGCCTGGCCGTTTTTATTGTGTTTGTCGGCGCGCATGTGCTGCAAAATCGTTGGCATCATCGCGTTATATTGGTCGCGGCTAATTACAAATTTTAGCTCTTGCCGGTTAAATACTTCTATAGCCATGCGTTGCACCTAGTGGTTGTGTAATATTTTGTCATGCCCGTATATTACAGCGTGGAAGCTGTAATAATACTGTAAGCAATAATATTTAGTGGCCTATCACTATTTTTAGCAGCACCACACCCGCGCCTAGGGTGATTTCTAGGGCTGATGATAGCGCAATTTCGCGCCAACTACTGTGGATTTTGCGCCGGCGGCGATGGAAAAAATTACAAATGAGAGTAGCTGGGTAAGGATGCCGATAAATAGGGCGGTTTTAAGGCTTAGTGGCGTAATGGCGCTAAGTAAAATGAAGAATAGTGGGGCAAAGGCCGGCGCCAGCAGCGCTTTGCGCGTATTTAGTATTCGCCCCACCCCAAGCGGTTACATGCTCGGCATTTTGCCATAGGGTCACTATCAGCGCCACTAGGGTAATGCTAGAATATATCTGCTCCTTCAGCAGCTCGGCAGTCTCCTTGCGGCTTTGCTTATCGGCACTTTTCACCCTAGCTACCTCCATTTATCGTCGGCAATATCACCGTAATTATCCCTTCGTCGGTGATGGGTGGATGCGGTTTTTCGGTCTTGGCCATAGTATCTCCTATTTTACACCACCTGGTAAGAACGGGACCATATACTTATCTAGTATAAAAATCATCAGTAAAATAGTCACGATGATAGTCGCAATACCGTATTTTATATCATCCCAATTATCTTTTTTGTAATACTTTCCTAATCTATCCACATGCTCGTCTACGTACGATAAGTCGCCGCCCCGCACATTATTTAGCCCACGTTCTTTCATCAGGCTTCGTGTTACCTTATTCTCGTACTGTTCGGCGTGCTGCCGACTTACTACGCCTAAATCTTCGTACCTCTCAATTTCTATCGGCTTATTTTTCATCGTCCAATAAGCCGCGCGTTTGCCTAGCTTATGCTCTTCAAACCGCATCTCGGGGTTTTTGGATGTTATGCCGACATACCACTTGCCGTCTTCTAACTTCAAGATATATAGCCACCAGCGACATCTATACTCATTATCCATGAAAATCTATCTACCCTCAGCTTTCTTCATAAACTCTACTATTTCATCATCAACTATTATATCTTCCCGGCGAATTGCAGTTGTCAAATACAGCCCCTCCATGCTTTTACATCGGCTCAGCGCCACATACGTTTGCCCATGCGCAAATGCGCCGTCGCTCATGTCCACTGCCACCGATTCGTATGTTTGTCCCTGAGATTTGTGTATCGTAATTGCCCAAGCAAGACGCACCGGCAACTGAGTAAATTCACTCACAGGGATCTTTTTGAGCTCTCGTTCCTCATGATCATACTCATAGCGAATCTTTTGCCAAGTTTCGCTATTTACCGTGTGCTCCACACCATCAATATTCACGCGTATTGAATCGGTACCAAGCCTAACGACTACGCCAAGTGTGCCATTCACCCAACGCCGTGGTTTTTCGGTGTCATTCTTCAGCATCATGATCTGAGCTCCAACTTTTAGCCGCAGCTTCCGCTCAGTTGGAAAAGCGGATTCTTTGATGTCGCCAGTTACCTTAGCCTCATACGTTTTCTCTACACCATCAAGTGCATCCAACTTTTTGTGATTGATTCTCGAAACCGTAATATTTGTACCAGCGAGCGTAACGAAGCCAGTTTCAGGTATCTGCACATTCGTTCGAACATTTAATTTTGCCAGCACATCGGGTGATCCATCGCCGTTTCGTATTGAATTCAAAATACCACGGAATTCTGGGTCTTTTTGTCGGAAGATATTGCTCAACTCATAGATCTGCAGGTTAGCTCTTTCTACAGACGGTGCATTAAAGAAGTAAATGCCACCGTAGGTATGGTTGAAATATCTGTGCAGTTGCCCATCCGTGACTACCGGCGGCAGCTGATATAGGTCACCAAACATTATCATCTGACAACCACCAAACGGTCGATCATCGCGCCGTGCAATTTGCAGCTTAGCACTGATTCCTTCCATCAGATCCACACGAATCATTGATACCTCATCAATTACTATTGCATCGATGTTATGCAAAATCTCACGTGTTTTGTAGTCAACATTTACATTCTTTGGATCAATCACATCAGGCGGGAATTTGAAAAACGAATGTATCGTCATCCCGCCAACATTTAGTGCTGCAATACCCGTTGGAGCAACCACTGCTACCGTTTTGCGCGTATGACCGACAAAATACTCAAGCAACAACGACTTTCCTGTTCCTGCTTTACCAGTGATATAGACGTTACTATCCGAACTCTCGATGATATCATATACCTTCTGCTGCTCTGCGCTAAGTTTTACGCTATCAACATCAGCTTTTTCGACATTCAGTTTTGGCGGCGGCGCGGGGGCATCGGTTACTTGGCGCCCACCGTTTACATTCTGCCGAGCTTGGTAGCCACTACCTCGCTTTGTTTTATTGCTATTTGACGAACTAACCACAAACCATATTACAGCAACTATTCCGACAAGCATGATCCATTCCATGGTATCTATATTTCCTCGAGAACCTCTAGGGCTTTTTGCAATATATTTCGCACATCAGTAGGTCCAATGGTACCTGGGTCATAACCGCCAGGATTGTCTTGATCATGGTGTACGGTGTGCGGAGACAATCCTCTAATCTTGTTGACTAAATCACCTCTATTCTCATAAGGCATCCCTGGCGCCGAAAGAGTGGTGATGAAGGCCTCTATTGAGCCTTTTGCTCTTATGTCAGCCCTTAGCTTATCGTAGTATTTTTTCTTCATTAGGTTTTCCAACAAATGCCGAATAAGCTGCAATCGCGATGAGTCTAACTCAGAATCTGTGAGTGATATATACTGATGAATCTTATCTAAGTTTTTGTAAAAGTCAGACATAAACAAATGGTTATTAGTGGCGTCGAGATTCTTGAAGTCGCTCGTGCCCCTACTGGCGTCCCACTCTAGTATAAGACTGCTGTACTCTGAGCTATCATTAAATTTCGAGTTTATCGTTTTTGCGAAGTCTCTGTCGTGCGTTAGTAAAAGCAGTTGCGCTGGTGAAGTGTCAGCATCCATGAGACTGCGAAGACAGCCAGCTATACTTGTCCTGCGCTCCCAGTCAAAGCTCGATGCAGGGTCGTCCATAAGTATTATGATATTTCCCAGATTACGTTCATGCTGAACGCTGCCTATAAAAAATGCGAAACATAAAGCTCTTTTATCGCTTTCGCTTAATGTGTGTCGAGTTGAATAACTGCTAGCACTGTTACGTATGCCGACTTCGTGTTCTTCATCAAAAACTAGTGAAAATAGATCACTCCTTGAGCGGCCCTTATACTGCAGGTTTTTTATTTTAAAGTTAACGCCAAGGCTTGCCAGGCAGTCATTTACCGTCTCCATGCAATTAGCGAACAGTGTTTCTGCATAGGTTTTTAATTCCTCAATTGTAGCGTCTAAAACAGGTTTTATACTTTCATCATGATCACTCTGTAGAGTCTTATACTTACCACATTGATCTGTCCAATATTGCTCAAAACGCTCCTTTTGTAGCTTTAGGAATGCAAGATTCCCCCGTTCTTTATTGGCCTCTTCTGATAAGTCTTTGTCGTAATCCTCGATAAAAGGACTAATGATTGCATCGATTGCAGCCACTCGATCTTTTAGCTTGTCAAATAGTGCAAGATTAAATTGATGCGCAGTATTCTTCTTTAACTCTAGTTCTAGCTTTACGTCCTCGATTGATTCCTTTAGGTTATTAATTTGCTCGCTTGTATCTATATCTAGACCGAGCTTCTGTAGGTTGACTATTTCAGTTGTAATTCTCATCTCAGGATTCCACGACCCAAAAAAGCGTTCAGATCGATTGCGAGCACCGACGAGAGACAAATACGCCTGGCTAAATACACTCTGGTAGGAGTCCACGAGACTCTTTGCACTCTCGTCGCGTATTTGCTGTGAACAGAATACGCATACATCACTACTCTTCTGCAACGAAAGACCGTCAGCTATATACTGCTTTGCTTTGATACTATCTGTGCCATCTTTCATGTGATCTTTGATGTGCTGCGCAATAATGCTTGCATCGACTGACATCGTAACCGATAAAGCTGTTCTATGGTCGTCAGTCAAGTATTCTTGAAGTATATTTTTGATATTTGCGAGAGCTCGTGTTATCGATGTTTGATTTTGAAAAGATTTCAACCTTTCTTCACTAGCTTTAATCTTTTCATTGATCTCTACATCATTTTCGACGACCAAAAAGTCGCTAAAGCTAACACCACTGCTACTATGTTGAGATGTGTATTGGCGAGTTATCGTACTCCTGGCCGCATTGTTGTCTGTCTGTTTTTTTGTAAGATCGGCCACATTTCGAGCTAGCTCTTTGCCCTCTGCCCCCAATATAAATGTTTCTATCGTTTTCTGACCAGCATCGTTGATCTCTTCATCTGGTGAAAAGAAATTTTCACGAATATACTTGTCGTCAAATATCCTAATCTCTTCTATAGGAGTAGACCATCCGTGAGAATTGAAGTTAACATTTGCTCCGCCTGTCTGGCGCAGCGACACAAGGGGATTTCTACTACTGCCAAACGTTAGGCGTGACTTGATAATATTTTCATCGTTCTCTTTCGCTGATCGCAAAATTGCAGTAAATGTACTCTTACCGTGTGTGTTTCCTGCATAAATCATCGTCTCGCGAGTTAATCGATAATTATCGGCTGTTCCACCTGTATTCTGAAGCCTTCCTACTTCTTCGATTTTTAATATTTTCTCAATCATTTGATGCATTTTCAAAAGCTAGCTTTGGTAAATTATTCACAATATCCACCGTCTGTACACTGACATTTATCACACTTAGCAGTAAGTCCAGAATGTAGCGTGGATTGCCGACTTCCTTAGCCCAGTCGTTCGGGTCATTAACGATACCGCTGGCTTTGTCGGTTTTGATTTGATAGCGGTCGAGGATCCATTCGATGGCGCTTTTGCCATTTACTACATATTCGTAGGCTTTTTCGGGGATGTTTTCGATGGTGATTTGGTCGTTGTAGACAATGGTTGATTTGTCGCCCTTTTTGACGAACTTCATTTTGGTAACTTGGTAATTGCCGTGTTGTGTGCCGCTAACTTTTACCCTTTCGTACGGTGCGACATTTTCGTAATCTACATGTAATTCTGCCAGTTTGCGACCAGCCTCGCTAAACGCCCAGAAATCTTCCAGCTTATCTACCAGCGGTAATCGCGGTAACATCTTTTTCAAATCATTTGCAAACTCACGCCGATAGTCTGGGCTGTGCAACAATCCATATACATAGTAAAAGATATCTTCTTTTTCGATGCGATTATCGACATATTTATCACGAGCTTGTTTGAATATGAAATCACTAATGCCGTCTTTGCGAACGTAATTTTCAGTTGAGTCGAAGAACCCTGCCTGAGCTCCGATATTTTGTTCGTAGATATATAATGGGAAAGTTTGAGATTTCTCAAGCGTATCAAGGTTAATGACAGTATCTGATATCAGAGCCGTAAATTCTTTGCTCGCTCCCACGCCCGTTATCAGTATCATTCGGTTGTCCGTATTGCCAGTTGGGAATATGGACGGCTGTTGGTATACCACTTCATTTAGCTGTCGACTAAGGTATAAGTTCTGCTTGACAAATGGTCGATACAGACTTGTACGAATATTTAGTTGATTGTACGAAATAGATTTGTTTGATTTTAGTGACTGCTTGAGCCCTCGTGACCAGCTAACCTCCGCTGGATTAGTATCTATGAATTTATCCACATCTTTTATAGGTGATGTTGCATACGATTTACGTTGTCGTTCATAGAAATCGATTGTTGCCTTCACACTACCTTGCAAGGCTGACTTCGAGTAGTTATATACCCAAGCGTCACGACTAGTTACCACACCGTTTGAATTTAAATTAAAGAATTCGTGCGATGTTTTTGACTTTTTATCAGCAATATTTATGAACGTATCAAACGTGTCGTTTCTTTGGTTAATCCAGTCGCCATGCTGGTTTGGCTGAAGTTGTTGCCAACTCATTTTTTCGTTGCTGATAGATTTGAAATCAGACACAACACCTAGCTTCTCTTCGCGTTTTAGATAATCACCGATGTCGTGATAATAGATATCGGCTTTGGTAGCTTGTTTGGCAGGATTTTTGACCAAGATAGTGATAGAAATTGGTGTGCGCGAGCCCATGCCGAATACTCCATCGCCTTCCTGTCGTCGCAATTCGCCGCTCGTGCGAGCGTTACCGCGCAAATTGAATACGTGAATGCTACTAAATTCTTTTTCGAGGGATTTGCGGAATCCTGAGGTTGCTCCACCATCTAACCACGATCCATTTGAAACATAGCCGATAATACCACCTTCCTTTTGAAGTCGATCGGTTGCCCAGCGAAATGCCTTAATGTACGAATCATAGAGTGCCTTATTCATAGTTGTATTAGATTGCGCAACATAAGTATTAGCTATTTGTCTGTCTAATATTGGGTATGCCTGGTTCTGCGCGTTATCATTCTCAGATTTTTGCCCAACAGAATACGGAGGATTGCCAATGATGACGCGCAGTGGTTTTTGCTTCTGGCGCTGAAGTCGCTCAGAGTTTTCTGCGAACTCATCACTGAAAAGCTTTTCGTTATCATC
This sequence comes from uncultured Candidatus Saccharibacteria bacterium, assembly GCA_964454245.1. GTDB lineage: Bacteria > Patescibacteriota > Saccharimonadia > Saccharimonadales > Saccharimonadaceae > Saccharimonas. The sequence goes on from CAYVSX010000007.1 coordinate 26,835, forward strand.
GTCTTCATATAGCTGGAAAGTATCGGTGAGAACAATACCCGGGAACTCGTCGTATTCGTCTTTACCCATAATGTCGTGATAAACATTTTCGATGTTAACAGCGCCGATGTAATACGCGAGCAGAAGAAATTCGTTGGCGAAAATTTCGTGTTTATATTTGCGCTCCAGGTCTTCTTTGCGGATCAAGCCGCTTTGGAGGAGGCGCGTGATAAATGTCCCCGTACCAGTAAATGGGTCGATAATATTGACACCTTCGTCGCTAATGCTACGACCAAATTCTTTTTGCAGAACAGCACTTACGGAATGAATGATAAAATCAACAACTTCGACTGGCGTATAAACAATACCCCATTGTTCTACAAGCTTTGGAAAACCTGTTTTGAAGAATTTGTCGTATAGTTCGACGATGATTTTTTGCTTGCCTTCGGCGTTATCGACACCTTCGGCACGGCGACGGACCGACGCATAAAAACCTTCCATAACTTCCAGCTCTTCTGGGTCGACGGCTTTGTGTTCGATAGCATCGACCATTTTTTGCATGGCGATAGACACAGGGTTGCTGCTGGCAAATGAGTGTTTGTCGAATAGCGCCTCGAACACTGGCTTGGTGATGATGTGCTGCGAAAGCATCTGGATGGCGTCGGCTTCGCTGATAGACGGATTGAGGTTTTTGCGCAGTCCACGCACGAATTCGCGGAAGGCCATATGGGCTTCATCATCGTCCTCGACGATTTTGGTGATGCGTTTGGTGTGACGTTCGGCGATATCGGCAATGTCGCGCGCCCAGTTTTCCCAATAGGCGCGTTCGCCAACTTTGTTGACCATTTTGGCGTAGATGGCGGTTTGTAGTTCGCCGAAATGAAAGCCGGTTTGCTGGAGTTTGGCCAGGGCAGATTTAGCATCATCTGGGTCGTTGAAGGTATCGCCGTCGCCATCTGGGTCGGGGCGACCGACGAGGATTTGGCTTGGCTTCTTCTTGTTGAGTTCGATTTTGTTGACGGTGGCATTGAAGCGGTCGTCGTGAGCACGCAGGGCGTTGAGTACTGTCCAGACTACTTTGAACCGTTCGTTGTCGTTCAACGCGTCTTCTGGTTTGACATCGCTTGGGATGACAATCGGGATGATAATATAGCCGTATTCTTTGCCAGGGCTTTTGCGCATGACGCGACCGACGGACTGCACGACGTCTACCTGCGAGTTGCGGGCACTGAGGAACATCACGGCATCGAGTGATGGCACGTCGACACCTTCGGACAAACAGCGGACGTTGGTGAGGACGCGTGATTCGTGCGCGTCTTCGGGATCGGCCTTGAGCCAGCCCATAAGCTGGTCGCGGTCGGTGGCAGACATGCTGCCGTCGATGTGTTTGGCACGGAGTTTGACGAGAGATTCTTGCTTGGCCTGAGGCACGGAATCGTGGTAGGTGTCGGCGATTTCGTTGTAGGTATTGGTGATTTTGCGCGAGGTTTTGATATTTGGCACAAAGGCGACGGCGCGGCGCATTGGCTCTGGGTCGTTGACAGTTACCGAGCCAGCTTCGCTGATGATTTGTTTACTCATGGCGTTAATGGTGCCGATGAGCTTGGACACGTCGTCAAAGTTGACTATTTCTTGCTCGGTATTTGCCAGGGCTTTTTGGACTTCTGGCGTTACGTCGTTTTCGGTAAGGGTAAGGATCATGACTTTGTAATCGCTGAGCAAACCTTGCTCTACAGCCATGCCGAAGCCGATGCGGTAGATTTCTTTGCCGTAGAGTGTTTCGTCATCCATGCTGGCGATGGTGGCCGAGGCATCTTGGGCTTTCTTTTTGGAATCGTCGCCGTAGAGGCGTGGTGTGGCGGTCATGTACAGGCGTTTGCTGGAGTTTATGAATTCGTTGTTATGGACTTTGACGAAGGCCGACTCGTCGGCATCTGCCAGCGTAACGCCAGTAGTGCGGTGAGCTTCGTCGCAGACAATGAGGTCGAATTTGGCGTATTTGCTACCAATGCCTTCCAGCCGTTTTTGGGTTTTGGAAATCACATCGATGGATTGGTAGGTAGAAAAGACGACGGTCAGGCCTTTTTTGTGCGTCAGTTCAAAGTATTCGAATTGTTTGAGGATGTCGCCCACGTTGGTAGATGCTGGTACGGCAAGGTCGACGACGCTAAAGACTTCGCTGTCTTCGTTTTTCTTCTTTTCTTTGGTGATTTCGCTGTCCGAACAGATAGCGATGGCGTTGATAGGTTCGTCGGCATCAGCTGTCCATTCGCGGAGTGTTTGGCCGAGCAGGGCGATGGATGGCACGAGGAATAACACCGTGCCTTCGCCGCCAACTTGTTGCTCGGCGATTTTGAGTGATGTAAAGGTTTTGCCAGTACCACATGCCATGATAAGTTTGCCGCGTTCGTTTGCTTGAAAGTATTCGATGGTTTTAGAGATTGCCGCCTTTTGATGATGGCGTGGTGATTTGCGAGCTTTGCGGGCTTGGTCGCCAAAGATACCTTCGTTAATTTTATCCCATTCTACGGGTGCTTGTTCAAGATCGGTTAGGTTAATACGCGTAACTGGTGGGTTTTGGTTTTGCAAGGTTGCGTTGGCTTTTGATGACCAGTTGTTGGTGGTTGAAATCCATAGGCGATGTGCGAAATGGATGGTGTCACCTGATTCGTTTTTGAAGCTGCGGCCAGAGGTAGAGAGGAAGGTATCGACTTCTTCTTTGTTGATGTAAGTATCTTCGCGGTAGGCTTTGCATTGAACGGCCCAATATTCACCCTCTGTTGTCAGTGCCACGAGATCGATACCGACATCGTGACTGCCAAAATCGTGGCGATGTGGAAATTCACTCCACAGCCAAACCTTTTTGAGATGCGCATACTTGGGGTCGGTATACAGATACGACTGCATTAACCGTTCAAAACGATCGCCCTTGTCGCGCTCAGAAAATGAAATTTGCCGGAATTTGTTAAGTATAGCCCCAAAAGTATTCATGGGTACATTATACCTTATCCAGCGCGGTTACAGTAAAACAATTCGGCGTATTCACCAACCCTCAACACAGTCAGCTTTATGCTCGTTGCGTGCTCAATGATATCCCTATCGCCTGTGATTATGCAGGCGTTGTGGGCTAGTGCTAGTGAGATTATTGGGTCGTCTTTGGGGTCGCGTGAGCCGATGGGTAGGTCGTGGTCGTACTCGTGGCAATACTGCGATAAACTTTCGCGTAATCCGCGAATCCATTTTTGAGCGATTTTTGGCCGAGCAACTTTAAGATAGGCGACTAACTCGTCGACAATGTAATCTGACAAAATGAGGGTTTGCGACGAGACGACATGCTGCAGTACCTTGGCTGCCGAGCCACCATATATTAACGCGCTAACTAGCACGTTTGTATCTACGACAATGCGATGCTTACTTGGCCTGCTGCTTGAACCAGTAGTTGCCGCCGGCTCGGCGTAGTTTTGTAAGAGCGTCAGCCACTTCTTCCTCTGACTGGAGCTCACCTTGGGCACCGATTTTTTTGCCTTCATTGAACAAATACTCCCATTCTGCTTCGTTTCGGAGGTACTGCAAGGCGGCCGCACGCAAAAAATCGCTACGGCTACCAAACTGCTCTTCGGCCTTGGCATCTACCTGTGCCAATAGCGCCTTAGGGAACGAAACGTTAAACGTTTGTGTAGTTGCTGTTTTCATCGTTCGATTCCTTCCGTACGCGTTGGACGTTACCGTATTTATGCCGTCCCGTCAGACGTGGTCCGCGTTTTTTAAACCTTATGATGTAATCATTGTATGAAAATTGTATAGAAAAGTCAATATTTTGTATATTTTGCGTGAAAAAAGGCATGTTTATGGCAATTTTCACGCAAAGTTAAATGGTTTTGTGGGAGTCTTTGGTGATAATTAGGTGGTCTAGGAGTGAAATGCCTAGGAGCTCGCCAGCTTCTTTCAGGCGCTCGGTGACGGCTAGGTCGGCTTGGGAGGGCTGGAGGCTGCCGCTGGGGTGGTTGTGTGCGACTATTATGCTGGCGGCGCGGTCGGTGATTGCCTCGGCAAAGACTTCGCGGGGATGGACGAGACTAGAGGTGAGGGTACCAATAGATATGATACGTTTGGCGATGAGGCGGTTGGCGCCATCTAGGGTTAGGCATACAAAATATTCTTGCTTTTTATCGCGCAGGTCGGCCAGCTGCTTAATGGCTTTTTCGGGCGAGTCAACGATTGGCCGCTCGGAAACTTCAAACTGCCGCCGCCACAACTCGTAACCAGCCATAATTTGCGTAGCTTTGGCTGGGCCGAGGCTTTTAACCCCTAACAAATCATCGTAGGTAAGCGAGCTGCCCTTAGCCGCCAACAGCTTTTGCACCTCGCGGGCAATTTTGGTTACATCCGCCTGAGCGTTACCGCTACCAATTATCGCCATCAGTAATTCGTAATCTGAAAGGCTTTCCGCCCCACGCGCCTGCAACTTTTCGCGTGGCCGCAAATCCTTACGCCGGTCGGTGATTTTAGCCATTTTTAACACCCAGCAACAATAGTACAAGCCCAATCATACGCTGTTTATCATTTGGGTCGCTTTCGGCAATTAGCAGCGTGATGGCGGTAAGGGCTTGTGGGCTGATTTCGTGAATATTTAGCAGGCCGGCGCGCTGCAAAAACCACACAAAGCTATAGGCACCCGAACGCTTGTTGCCATCTGAAAACACATGGTTTTTAACCACAAAATACAGTAAATGCGCCGCCTTCTCCTCTACAGTTGGGTACATATCCTCGCCGCCAAAACTCTGGAAAACGTTGCGAAATAGCGACTGCAGGCCATCCTTGGTGCGCTCGTTGGCAAATAGGTTGGTGGCCTCGCCGGCAGCTATTAGTTGAGTTTTAAGGTTTTGCAACTCGGCTGCCAATTCATCGGCATTTACATCTACAATTTGCTTGATGGTGCCGTTATGCGGCAGGCTGTCTTGGTCGTAACTTTGTAGTGATAGCCAGGTGCTGGCAAAGCTTTGGACAAGATCGAGCGTTTCGCCCGAACCGACTGTATTAGCCTTACTAGCCAAAAGCTTTAAGTCGTCGACAGCTTTTTGGAATTGGCTGTAGTTTTGCCCAATACGTGCCGGGTTGATGGCGTAGCCGTCCACAATGTAGCCGCGCAGGGTTTTGGTAGCCCATTTGCGAAAGGTGGTGCCTTTGCCTGAGCTAATGCGATAGCCTATGGCAATAATCATGTCTAGATTGTAGAGTTTTGTATTACGCCTTACACTTCGAGTGCCCTCAATCTGAACTTGTAAGGATTCCTTACAAGTTGAAGTTTCGTCTAATTCACCTTCAGAATAGATTGCACCGGTGTGCATGGTAATGTTTTGTGGCGTTACGCCAAAAACCTCGGCAATCTGCTTTTGCGTTGCCCAAATAGTCTCATGCGTGGCGTCAACCGATAGCTCAATCGCACCGTTTTTTGCCTGGTATATTGCCATTTTATCCATTTGCAATCCTCCCGTACTCCTATGCTACTAATAATTATACTCCTTTTTGATGAATTATACGCCCTACAGCAATCCTACAGACCAATAGCGTTATACTACCAACATCAAACAATAACGAAAGGGCAAAAACAATGAAACAACCTATCCAACTGACAACTACCGAAGCCATAGTATTACAACAAGTTAGCGAGGACGGCGAGGACGATGTGCGAACACTAGCCAGCCAACTGGGCATGTCGCGATCGTCGCTATTCGCCACCATCGACCGCCTAAAGCACAAGGGCCTAATCGCCATGAACAGCAGCTTTGACGACCTGTGGGTGCGCCTAACGCGCAAGGGCCAGCAAATGATGCGCTATATGTGGCCAGAATCACAAATGACGGCAGTGTAATATAGTACAATAAGATTATGAAACTGCTAGTAGTTGAAGATGACCGGGCGATAAGCGACGCTTTACGCGAAGGCCTAGAAGACGAATCGTACGCTGTAGATGTGGCGTACGACGGCGACGAGGGCTACCGCAGCGCCAGCGCCGATGAATACGATGTAATTATATTAGACGTAATGATGCCAGAAATGAACGGCTACGAAGTGTGCCGCAAGCTGCGCGCCGAGGGCAATACAACGCCAATTTTGATGCTGACCGCAAAAGATCAAGCCCAAGATATCGTGGAGGGGCTGGATGGCGGCGCTGATGATTACCTGCCCAAGCCGTTTAATTTTGACGTGCTACTGGCCCGGGTGCGCGCCCTGCTGCGCCGGCCCAACGAAAAGCAAGCCGAGGTACTGCAAGTGGCCGATTTAACACTTGACCCTAGCACCAAAGCCATCACCCGCGCCGGCCAAAACATTAGCCTAACCAGCAAAGAATACGCCATTTTGGAATACCTAATGCGCAACCCCGGCAAGGTGATTTCTAAAGATAAATTTATTGCCCATGTGTGGGATTTTGACGCCGATATACTGCCCAACACAGTAGAGCAGTTTGTGATGTTTGTGCGCCGTAAAGTGGACAAGCCGTTTGATACCAAGCTAATAAAAACCGTGCCGGGCTTTGGCTATAAAATTGTAGGTGACGATGAAAAACCGGCCAAATAGCAGCACCAACCGCCTGGCGCTAAGCTACCTAGCGGTAATAATGGCGCTGTCGCTGTGTTTTAGTGCTGCCATATTTAGCATAATGTCGAGCGAGCTCGACAGGCCACTGCCGCCCCGCCAAGATGACGCCTTGCACCAGCAGATTAACGACGGGCTAGACGAGCGGCTAGAGCAGCGCAATACCGAAACCCGCACCAGCGTGCTGGGTTCGCTAGCCATAATTAACGGCGTGATGCTAGCTGGCGGCACAGCATTTAGCTACTATTTGGCGCGGCGCACCCTGCGGCCGATCGAGGCCGCCATGGCCGCCCAAAGCCAGTTTATTAGCGATGCCAGCCACGAAATCCGCACGCCGCTAACGGCGCTACAAACTAGTAACGAAGTGGTACTGCGCAAAGCTGTGATTACCGAAAGCAAAGCCCGCGATGTGTTTACTAAAAATATTGTAGAAATAGAAAAGCTGCGCGGCCTGGCCGACGCCCTGCTGAGCCTGGCCAAAACCGAACAAGCCAATGATAGCCAGCAGACCACTCGACTGGACGATTTGCTGGCAGAAGTCGCCAGCCGCGTGCAGCCGCTGGCCGATAAAAAGCACTGCACAGTGAACATAGATGCGCCGGCCGCTAGCATTACGGCCAACAGCGCTGCCTTGCAGCAAATTATCACCATTTTGCTAGATAACGCTATAAAGTATTCGCCCGAAAAGTCGGCGGTGCAAATCGCCGCTACAGTAGATGGCAACAAACTCGCTATCACCATCCGCGACAACGGCATTGGCATAGCGGCAAAGGACTTACCGCACATTTTTGACCGCTTTTACCGCGCCGACACCGCCCGCACCCGCACCGACACCTCTGGCCACGGCCTAGGCTTAGCCATCGCCAAGCAACTAGCCGATAGGCACGGCTACACCATCAGCTGTGACAGCACGCCCGGCAGGGGCTCAGTATTTACCGTCAGGTCGTAGGGTAAAGTCACTGTGCGCTGTGCTATAATTTATCAGCATTACCGACTTGCGACAGTCATATGAAAAACTCGCACATTTACTAGATACCAGGGGATAGTAGTAGTAGTCCGTCTAGCTTGTCATGCTGAAACGAGTTCAGCATGACAAGCTAGAGCGCGAACAGAAAGCCTTGCATTAGCACACCAGATATGCTAAACTAACCAAGATAATAAATTGCGAGTGAAGTCGGCGGGATTTTGCGCGGGTGTAATAGCCAAGCACAGATAACAAACACTTTACCTTTGCATATAATGAAAGGTACAAAATGAGTCTGAGTCGAATCGGAAAACTACCAATCGAGATTCCGTCAGGTGTGACAATCACGGTTGACTCTGGCGATGTTACTGTAGAAGGCCCTAAGGGCAAGCTAACGCAGTTCATTACGCCAGCCGTAAATGTACAGGTGAAAGACGGTGTATTTACCGTTGAGCCTAAAGACGAGAGCAAAACTGCTCGTAGCCAGCACGGCCTAATGCGCGCGCTGGTAAACAACATGGTAATTGGCGTTACCAAGGGCTACGAAAAGCGCCTAGAAGTAAAAGGTGTGGGCTTTCGCGTTGCCACCAGCAACAACGAACTAACCATGAGCCTAGGCTTTAGCCACGAAGTTAAATACAAAGCGCCAGAAGGCGTAACCGTCAGCAACGATAAAATGACTATTATCGTGAGCGGCATCAACAAGCAGCAGGTTGGCCAAGTAGCGGCCGAAATCCGCGCCTTTAAGAAGCCAGAGCCATACAAGGGCAAGGGCATTATGTACGAAGGCGAACAGATCCTACGTAAAGCCGGAAAGGCAGGTAAGAAGTAATGAGTGCTAATTCACTAGCTAAAAAACTGCTAAACCGCAGCCTACGCAAGGGCCGCGTACGCGCTAAGGTTAGCGGCACGGCCGAGCGCCCCCGTCTAACCGTCACCATCAGCAACCTGCACGTTAGTGCCCAGCTGATCGACGACGTAAAGGGCCATACCCTAGCGAGCGCTACCACTGTGGGCGCCAAAGCAACCGGTACTATCACCGAAAAGTGCGCCGTAATTGGTGCCGAAATCGCCAAAAAGGCAAAGAAAGCTAAAGTAACCGCTGTAGTGTTTGACCGCAACGGCCGCCAGTACGCTGGCCGCCTATCTGCGCTTGCCGATGCTGCACGCAAGGAAGGATTGGAGTTCTAATATGGCTGAAGCAGCTAAAGCAGAACAAGCCACACCTCGTGCCGACGCCCCACGTGGCCGTCAGCCAGCCCGAGGCGGACGCCGCGATGACCGGCGCGAACGTGCCCCCGAAGCACCTAAAGAATTTGAAGAAGTAGTGATAAACATCGACCGCGTGTCACGCGTGGTAAAGGGTGGCCGCCGCTTCCGCTTTAAGGCGCTAGTAGTAGTGGGCAACCGCAAAAACAAAGTTGGCGTGGGTGTAGCCAAGGGTGCCGATGTGCAAGCCGCCATCGCCAAAGCAACCGATGTTGCTAAAAAGCACCTCATTACCATCCCAGTAGCCAACGCTACTATCCCGCACGAAGCCGAAGTAAAGCTAGCTGGCGCACACGTGCTAATTAAGCCAGCCGCGCCTGGTACCGGTATTATCGCCGGCGGCGTGGTGCGATCAGTCCTAAGCGTAACTGGCATCAACAACCTACTCAGCAAAAGCCTAGGCAGCACCAACAAAGTGAACATTGCCTACGCTACAGTAGACGCCCTAAAAAGCCTCGTGCCACGCGACCAATGGATTGGCGCCGAGCCAAAGGCCGATAAAAAGCCAGCTGCCAAAAAGGCCGTAAAGAAAGAGGAGAAGTAGTATGACAAAGTACAACGAACTCCAAGTTGAATCGCACAAAAGCCGCAAGCGCGTGGGCCGCGGTATTAGCGCTGGTGGTGGTAAAACCGCCGGCCGTGGTACCAAGGGCCAGGGCTCGCGTACTGGTAAAAAGCTACACGCTATGTTCCAGGGTGGCCAAAACGGCATTGTAAGTGCCGTGCCAAAGGGTCGTGGCTTTAAGAGCCTGCGTACCCCAGCCCAAGTGGTGTACCTAGACCGCCTAAACGGCCTAAAGGGTAGCGTAGATAACTTTGCGCTATACGAGGCCGGCCTGGTGGCGACACCTTTCCACAACGTAAAGGTGATTCTACGGGGCGAACTAAGCGCTAAACTAACGCTTAAAACCCAAGGTGCATCTAAAAGCGTGGTAGAAGCAATTGTAAAAGCTGGTGGCGCGTTTGAAAAAACGCCAACCCCACTACCAAAAAGCGCCAAAGAGGCCGAAGCCGCCGACAAAAAGTAAGCTGACCGCTGACGAACCCTGTACCCCTGCAACTGCGCAGGGGTATTGCTTTTTTAGGGCAAGTGTGGTATAATGAGAGGACAAAGCAGTCAACCGGACTATGACATCCGAGAGGAAGCACATGATGGAAGCGACGACGACAACCACCACTTACCACCTGCTGACCCAGGTGGTCAGGGTGAAGGACTCGAAATTCGTCATTCGTATCAGAACGAACTATAACTGGCACGGGTACGACCTAAGCAGCCAGGACTGCCTCCTGGCAAGCGAGCTGCACGACGAGGCCAAGCGCATCCGCCAGGTGTGGCTGGAGAACAACGTGCCGGTCAGAGTCAAGATTGGCGACTACACGTACGCCGTTCAGCCACTTTAAACCCCACCACCTGTGGCGCGGTCGAGACACCAACGTCTCCCGCGCTGCGGGAGGCGGGGTGTTTTCGTGTGGTATGCACGGCACAGATGTGGTACAATGGATTAGAATTAAATCGACAGATAATAGGGAAGTACTGTAACAGATATGAATTGGCGAACCGTTCTTCGTTCACTGAAAAATAAAGATATGCAAAAGCGCCTGGGGATTGTGCTGGGGCTACTGATAGCCTACCGCTTTTTGTCGCACATCCCAGTGCCGCTAGCCGACCCAACCGAGCTAAAAAGTATCATCAATAGTATTGTGGCCAGCAGCGACTTTGGTGGCTTTTTGAACCTGATGAGCGGTGGCGCGTTGGCGCAAATCAGCATTATGCTGGTGGGCATGAGCCCATTTATTACCGCCAGCATCATCACTCAGCTGCTTACCAAGGCGATACCAAAGCTGGAAGAGCTGCATAAAGATGGCGAGTCGGGACGGCGCAAGATCCAGCAATGGACGCGTATTATCACCGTGCCGCTAGCGATTGTACAGTCGATTGCCTTTATATACATTTTGCGCCAATCGGTGCTAGAGGGCAGCACAGCCGGCACCGCCACCATGAACCCAATTGACTGGGTGATGGCGGTAACGGCCATGACAGCCGGAGCGGTGCTACTGATGTGGATTGGCGAGCTGATAACCGAACAGGGCATTGGCAACGGTATTTCGCTGGTGATTTTTGCCGGCATAGTAAGCCAGCTGCCAACCATGTTTGGCACGCTCATTAGCTCGCTATTTAACACCACCAACGGCAGCCTAAGCGTATTTGGCTGGTTTAACCTGCCGGTAGATCCAACTACCTTTTGGGTGACACTCAGCATTGCCGGCATCGGCCTGGCGGCGCTGTATATGCTGGTGAAAATAAATGAGGCTCAGCGGATTGTGACCATCAACTACGCCAAGCGCGTTGGTGGCAACACCAGCTATGGCGGCGTAAAGAGCATTTTGCCAGTGAAGCTGATTGCGGCTGGCGTGATACCGGTGATATTTGCTGTGGCCTTCCTCAGCCTGCCAGCCTTTGTGGGCCAGGTGATGAAGGCGATGCCGGATGCTAACCAAACCGTGGCCAGCAACCTAGTAGCCTGGTTCCAGGCGCCAACCGCCACCAGCTTTACCAGCGGTGACTGGGGTGTGCTGGTGTACCCGGTAGCTTACTTCCTACTAGTGATCGCCTTTACCTACTTTTACACCGGTATTGTGTTTAACAGCAACGAAATTGCCGAAAACCTGCAAAAGCAAGGTGGCTTTATCGAGGGTGTGCGCCCAGGCGCCCAAACCGAAAAATACCTGCAAACGACTGTCAATCGCCTGATTCTGTTCGGCTCGCTAGCGCTCGGCTTTATCGCTGTGATGCCATTTATAGTCGATTACGTATTTGCCCAGCTAGGTATTAGCGCCGCCAACATATCGATAGGTGGTACGGGCTTGCTGATTGTGGTGACGGTGGGGCTAGAAACATTGCGACAAATAAACTCGCGCGCCCTGATGGTGACGTACGATGATTATAAATAGCGGCGAATCGTGGATACGCCCGCAGCGCACGCCAGATATGCGTCAAGAGTTGTTTAACGAGCCAACAGCCAGCGAACGTTCCAAGGTTAGTACATACGCTAGTACCGCACAAATACTGATGGATTTGGTGGCAGATATGCAAAGTACACCCCCGCAAGATGGGACCGCAGATTTGCCAGCTACAATTAGCCTGCCAGATACGACTACTGACGTATTAGCGCCCGGCGGCTTGGTGCAAGAAAATGGTACTGACGAAGGCAATACCTACGTTTTTTGCTTTAGCTGTGGCCAAAACACCCCACACTGGGGCAGTGGCAGCGCTGGCGGCTGCATGTACTGCAACGACGCCTTGCATAGTGTTTAGAATTTAGTATCGCACCCACAATCACTAACTATTTAGTAACTCTGGGTGCGAGGACAGAGAGATGAGTCCGAACTCGCTATTAAGTTATGGGATGCCTACATATCGGTGAAGTATCGCGTCGCGCTGATGCGACCACCGAAGCGACGACCTTGATTTCGCTTTTCGTACTCGTCCCACTCCTTCATCTTCTTGTCGAAGTACTGCTGAGCCGACGACACGTCGTCGAACACCTTGCCCAGAACCAACCATTGCAGGGTGGTCTGGCTATGCTGCCACTCCATGAGCCTCAGCAGCAACTCCGTCACCATGGGGTCGATTTTGGCCCAGTCATAGGACCGCGATCGCTGGATGGTGACTTCGCCCGGCTCGACGCTGAGCTCATTCACGCCCGGTATGGCGAAAAACGGCTGAGCATCCTGCCAGGCGCGCCTGTCCAGCTGCTCGACCATCAGACATTCCTGGCTGGTCATGTAGCGCGACCGATGAACAGTACACGCCGAGATGGTGGGCTGGTCGTACCCGTAGTAACCGCCACGCAGTGCACCGATGGGCAACTTGCCCATGAGGTGGTATGCGTGGTAGTTGGTGTTAGGGAATAGTTCAACCCGCAATCGTTGTTCGGTCATGTCGTAACCTCTCTGTCCAGATTGTGTCGCCGCCCGGTAGGCGGGACGAGACCAGCGGATGCCGGTCTATCCCACCATTATACCACACTTTGCATAAAAATGCAATAGATTGGCGGCTTGACATCACCGACCAGTACGCTACAATAAAAGTAGCTAAAAACCACGAGGGGTAATTTCCCGTATTTTTCTCTGATAAACTGTTTACTTTTGCCCACACTTGCCTTATAATGATATGTTGTATATCTATGGCGAGTCAAAAGGAAGTCATTAAACTAAAAGGTAAGGTAGTGGAAGCACTGCCTAATACTCAGTTTAAGGTGGAACTGGAGAATGGCCTAAGTATTATCGCTCACATCAGCGGCAAAATGCGCAAGCATTACATCCGCTTGGTACCAGGCGATACCGTGGAAGTAGAGTTGACCCCTTACGATCTTACGAAGGGCAGAATCGTCTTCCGCGCGCGAGATTAATAACGTAAAAATCGATCCGATATAATCGATTTTTCAGTAATGCAGGTTTTTCCTGAAGGAGATTTGTACGCTCATGAAAGTTCGTGCG
>CAYVSX010000008.1:0-39782 GCA_964454245.1 uncultured Candidatus Saccharibacteria bacterium
CCGGGATTTTAACCGCCCCAAAAAGCGGCAAAGAAACTCGTGCTGATATCAAGGCCAAGGCCGAAGAGCTAAAAGACGGCGCCGAAAAGAAGCTAGATGAAGTAAAAAAGGCTGGCGAAAAAGCCGTTAATGACGGCAAGAAGACAGTTGAAGAATATGCCGACCGCGCTAAGCGAGCTGGCGCTGCGGCTAAAAAAGAGCTAGAAAAGTAGACCCAACCTACACCTCCGGGCGCATTTCGCCCGTTTCATCTCCGGTGCTCGTGCGCTGTATGTAAAATACAGCTTACTCCGCTCCTCGATGATAACGAACGAACTGCACTCCGGAGGAGCAGGTTGTGTTTTTTTGTGATTAATGACATACTGTATTTAACGGTATGTCATTTTATTAGGGGAGTGGTAATGAAAAAATTTTGGAGCAAACTAAAGCGCCAGGTGAAAGATGATAACGAGCGCGGTGCGCGCGAGGCGGTGCTAGAGCAATTATTTAACGATTTTAATCGCAGCCGCTTTACCATCTATAAGTTCAACTTTTTCCGCGGCATATTTTTTGGCCTAGGTTCGGTGCTGGGCGGCACGGTAGTGCTAGGTATCTTGGTATGGCTGCTTAATCTTACCGGCCACCTTATCCCCGGCGTCGCCGATTTTGTGAACCAGGTGGTGCAAATGATGCAAAGCGGCAGCTAGTTGCGTGGTATAATTAGAAGTAACATATGGGGGACGTAACAGACACTAAAACCAAGGGCGTTACTTCGCTTGCACCAAGTGATTTTGTGCATTTGCACAACCATACCCACCACTCGCTACTTGATGGCCTAACTAAGGTTGACCAGCTGGCTGCCATGGTGAAGGAAATGGGCATGGAGGCGACGGCGATTACTGACCATGGCACGATGAGTGGCGTGTTGGACTATTACAAGGCCGCCAAGGCTCAGGGTGTAAAGCCGATTTTGGGTATCGAGGCCTACATTGCCGCCCGCTCGCGGTTTGACCGCGACCCGGCTAAAGACAAGCAGCGCTACCACCTAATAATTTTGGCCATGAACAACACCGGCTACCAAAACCTGATGGCGCTGGCTAGCAAGGCCGAGCTGGAGGGCAAATATTATAAGCCGCGCATGGACCACGAGCTGCTAGAACAGCATAACGAAGGCTTAATAATACTCAGTGCCTGCGCCGGTGGCGAGGTGGGTGATGCCCTAATGAACGGTGATTATGAAACCGCCAAACAGGCTGCCAGTTGGTACAAAAGCGTCTTTGGCGACCGCTACTACCTAGAATTACAAGATCACGGCCACCCCGAAGCACCCAGCCACTGGGATAAGCAAAAAATCATCAACGATGGCCTGTTCAAGCTATCTAAAGAGCTAGATATTCCGTGCGTGGTGACCTGCGACGGCCACTATCCAACCCACGATTACCAAGACGCCCACGAAATTTTGCTGTGCGTCGGCACCGGATCTTTTTTGAGCGAAGAAAAGCGCATGAGCCTAAAAGATTTTGAACTGCATTTTACCGACCCGCGCGAAATTATAAAGCGCTGGGGCAAAACCCACCCCGAAGTAATTACCAACACCAAAGCAATCGCCGACCGCTGTGAGGTAGAGCTAGACCTAGGCGGGATTTTAATCCCAAAATACCCCACACCCAAGGGCGAAACCGAACATAGTTTACTGCACAAACTAGTGTACCGTGGTTTGATCCAGCGTTACAACGGCATGCCGCGCGCTGAAGCCGATAAATTATCGCCCGACGGAATTATGCCCAAACTAGCTGGCGATGTGAAGGAACGCGCCGAAATGGAGCTGGCCGTGATGGAAAACATGGGCTACGAAGGCTACTTTTTGATCGTGCAAGATTTTATCAACTGGGGTAAAGACCGCGGTATTGTGTTTGGCCCGGGGCGCGGCTCGGCGGCCGGTAGCATCATTGCCTACGCCCTGCGCATTACAGATTTAGACCCGTTAAAATACGGCCTGCTGTTTGAGCGTTTTTTGAACCCCGACCGCATTAGTATGCCCGATATCGACGTGGATATTCAGGATACCCGCCGCGACGAAGTGATAGAATATTGCGCCAACAAATACGGCCAAGACCGCGTAAGTAATATTGTGACCTTTGGTAAAATGGCCGCCCGCGCTGCCGTGCGCGATGTGGCGCGCGTGCTAGAAGTGCCGTATGGCGAGGCCGACCGCATGGCCAAGCTGATTCCGCCGCCCGAGCAAGGCCGGCATATTCCGCTATCTAAATCGGTGGTACAAGACCTAGACTTGAAGGCCGAGTACGAAAACAACCCCACCGCCAAAGAGGTGTTTGACTACGCCATGCAGCTAGAAGGCACTATCCGCAACCACGGCGTGCACGCCTGTGGTGTGGTGATTGCGCCCGACGATTTGGTAAAGTACTTACCACTTGAAATGGCGCAAAAAGGCGTGGTGGCTACGCAGTTCCCGATGGGCGAGGTGGAAGAACTGGGCCTGCTAAAGATGGATTTTTTGGGCCTTTCTAACCTAACGATTATCAATAATGCCATGCGCATTATCCGCAAAGTGTATAAAGATGAAATTGACCTAGCCACCCTGCCACTCGACGACGAGCCAACCTACGAGCTATTCCAGCGTGGCGACACCACGGGCGTGTTTCAGCTAGAATCGGCCGGCATGAAGCGCTATTTGCGCGGCTTAAAGCCCACCACGTTCGAGGATATTATCGCTATGGTGGCGCTGTACCGCCCCGGCCCAATGCAGTTTATCGATAGCTTTATTAAGCGCAAACACGGCCAAGAAAAAATCACTTACCTGCACGACGGTATGAAGAACTCGCTAGAAAACACCTACGGTATTTTGGTGTACCAAGAGCAGTTTATGCAGATTAGTAAAGAGTGGTGCGGCTTTACCGGTGGCCAGGCCGATACTTTGCGTAAGGCGGTGGGCAAGAAAAAAATTGACCTAATGCGCAAGGTAAAAGTGGACTTTGTGGAAGGTGCGATTAAGCACGGTGGCGCCACCCGCGAACAGGCCGAAACCTTTTGGGCGCAGCTAGAAGAATTTGCCAACTACTGCTTTAACAAAAGCCATGCGGCGTGCTACGCCCTGATCGCCTACTGGACGGCCTACCTAAAGGCGCACTACCCCGATGCCTTTATGGCGGCGGTGATGACCAGCGACCAAGATGACATTGAGCGCCTGGCGATAGAAATTACCGAGTGTAAACACATGGGGCTAGAGGTGCTAAGCCCCGATATTAACCAATCGTACCTAGAGTTTGCTGTGGTGCCAGCCGCCAAGCAAATCCGCTTTGGCATGGCGGCGGTAAAGGGCGTCGGTACGGCGGTGGTAGAGGAAATCATAAGGGCACGCGACGCCGATGGCAAATTTACAAGTGTGGAAGATTTTGCAAAGCGGGTGAGTGCCCAAAAGGTGAATAAAAAGGCCTGGGACGCGCTCATCCGCGCAGGCGCATTTGACAGCTTGGGCGAGCGCAGTGATCTGCTATTTAACCTCGAAAACATCCAGGCCTTTGCTAGTAAATTGCAAAAAGAGGCCCTAAGTGGCCAAGTGGATATGTTTGGCATGTTGGGCGGCGGCGATTCGCTAATACCATCGGTGGAGCTAAAAACCGCACCGGTAAAATACACCAGCAAAGAGCAGTTAATGTGGGAGCGCGAACTGCTAGGGCTGTACATTAGCGCCCATCCGCTGGATAATTTTGATGCCTTTTTTGAAGAGCAAACCATCCCGCTGAGCAGTGTGACGCCCAAAATTGATGGCCAAAAGGTGACGATTGGCGGCCTGGTGACGACTATCCGCACTATTGTGACGAAATCGGGCACCAAAATGGCCTTTGTAGGGATTGAGGACAAAACGGGCGAAAGCGAGCTGATAGTCTTCCCCCGCGTGTACGAGCAAGTGAGCGACCAGCTAAAGCAAGATGTGGTGGTGAAGGTGACTGGCGCCATAAGTGCCCGCGACCGCGATGGTAATATTGGCGACGAAGCCAAAATGATGGCTGATGAAATAAGCATTGTGACCGACCGCGAACTAAACGAGTACGAAAGCCATGGCCGCAAAATGACCACCCCAACTGGGCGCGGTACGGTTACTCGCAAAACCTACCCTAAAAAGGAGACTAAGCCGGCAGTCGTACCAGCCGCCGCGCCAGCGCCGGCCATCGACGTACCGCTAGAGGCCCTGAAAACCGTCTACGTGCATATCCAAAACCCCGACAATCACGACCAGCTACTACAGCTAAAAAAAGTCTGCGGCTTATACCCAGGGCAAAACGACATCATCATGATGCTGGGCGATAACAGATCCAACGCCATCCGCCTGCCATTTAGGGTCGACGCCGGCGACACCCTACGCAGTGAACTGCAGCGCATACTGGGCGACGAGTGCGTGGCTGTTAAATAATTAGTGTAATTTTGAAACTAACTATAAATAGGTGTATACTCTGTAGTAATTAGTGGAGGAAGACGCATGGAACGACCAAAAATACACGAGGTAACGCCGGTGCAGCGCGAGGTGACACCTGAGATAGTTTATTTAGACATGATGCGCCGGGCACAGCAATGGCCAGAGCCGTATGAAACTGTATCAGATATGGCTATCCAACTGCACGAGCAGGATGCGGCGTTGTACAGAGAGCATGGCGTACGGCCAGCCATCATGGATGAGTACGAGCAGTACGACAGCCCAACACCACCGCTAGAGGCGAGTTGTATTGCGATGGCTGATGAATTATTGTCGCACAAGGAAGTAGGGTCACCACTCACATTTGTCGATGTAGTTGTAGAAGTTCCCCCTGAAGAAGTACGAGATCGTTTACAGCGACTCGCTGCAGGTCGACTGCTTGCCAGCAATGATGAGCAATTAGCTATGGAATCAGATGGCAGCTACTACCCAGTGCTTGATATCCGTAAAGCGGATGCTACATTGGTGGGCGTAGGTGTGCAAGTATGGGGATGGGATGATGACAAAATTGCGCGAACCGATACCGAGGGCGAGCCATATAACCACAATAAGCATGTTTTGGTGTACCCCAGTACCGAAAAGACTCATCGCCGTAAGATAGATATACAGTTTAGTTACGATCATCCAGAGAGTTATTTTAGCGAAACAGTATCGCTGCAGGTCAGTAGCGAGGGCGGCACCCAGCTGAGCCGCGCGATATGGGCGTCGGCCTATGCTGAAACGGGTTATGAGGGGCAGGCTGGCAAAAGCTTGCGCCATGGTAGCAAGCAGGCAGCTGCCGAATTTGCCGACTTGGTGGCAGAAATTGTGGGTGACGACCCGCTTTCGGTGAGAGAATTCGCCGACCGTCAATTTGCTGAGTACTTACAGCAGGTAACGCTTCCTGAGGCCCGTGAATATTTGCAAGAATGGCTCGAAAATAGCTGGTGTAGGCAAGTGCTACATGAGTTAGGTAGGGTAGTGGTTGATACGGAAACTCCAAGGGGTGATATAGCGCTCTACGATGCATTATTGGCGCCGGAGTACGCTCACCAATCATTTAACGTAGTAAAACAATATGTTGATGGTAAACGAGCCGAGCATAATAATGCGGTGGCCAATAATGGTGAGATGTTTGCTATAACCGGTATACTGATTGAGCCCTGGCGCGACCGTGTAAAGCGCGTTACGCCGCCAGTGCGTATAGCGCAATACCAGTCGCGACTGATACGTTAAACGATTCTTTTTGCCCCAGCATCGGGATTTCAATGATATCATCGACTTTGGCCAGCAGCTCTGGCGTGATGCCGTGCACCTCTTCGCCCAGTAGTAGGGCAATTTTATCGGGCGCTTGGTAGTCGCGCAGATTGATGCTATCCGCTGCTTGTTCTAGGGCGACGATTCGGTAACCCGCTATATCTAGCGTGCCCAGGTCTAGCGTGTCGTGCTGCTCAAATGGCACAACCGCCTCTGCCCCTAGCGCCGTTTTGTGGATTTGACTAGTTATCTTATCTGCTATATGCGGCAAACGCGTATCATTTTTGACTGCCGGGTATGGCGTATAGCCGCTTAAAATAATTTTACTAACGCCAAACCCCTCGGCAGTGCGGAAAATGCTGCCTACATTGTAAGTAGAGCGGATGTTGTGGGCGATGACGATGATATCAGGCATTGTGATTATTATACCTACTTTTGGCGCAAAAGTAGCAAAACTCTTCTTTGTTTCGAGCAAAGAAGCAAACCCGACTTGGGATATCCCCCTCACGCCTAGCCTGCTACCTGTGCCAGTATGGTCAAAAAAGGACTCCCGCTGGTCGGCCCACAACAATATCTATTGTTGGTTGTGGGCAGACTTTTTTGAATTACTCCATCCTAGCCCAGCCATCAGACTAGGGCTCGGCGGCTCCCAAGACCCACTAACTGTATCGGCATAGCAGATGAACATATAACTGGATCCCGCAACGAGTGCGGGATGACAACGGAAGAAAGAGTGACTAATAAACACACCGTCATCCCGCACTCGTTGCGGGATCCAGTGAAAAATAATCAAAATGACCGTGCTTAATAGCCGCCAACCCTCCCGCCCGGAATCGCTCAAAAAACTCTGCCCAAAACCATTAAAACAAATATTGTTTTGGGCCGACCGAAGGGAGTTGTTTTTTGACCGGGCGGGAGCAATAGTCGAGGTTTAATTGGCGTAGATGGTAGATTGTTTAATGTAGCGGGCGATCTTTTGTGTTACTTTTACCGCAAAAAAGTAACGTTTTTGCTACTTTTGCGCCAAAAGTAGGCTTTTGGTTCTTTTAGCTAAAAGAACATATAATACATATTATTATACCCCACCGCACACGGTGGTGCGGCGGGGCAGGGTGGCCGTTAGGCCGGGGAGTCCGCTGCCGCGAACTCGGCGTTGTCGCGGACGCTGACGAAGCGGTACTTCCACTCACCGTCAACGAGTCGCGCCTTGTAGGTGATCACCACAGGGTACTGGTTCAGTACGCTGTCGGGCGGTGTCACGGAGTCCAGCACGTGGCCGCTCATCAGATGCAGGGCAACCGTGCCGCTTTGGTGGCTGGCGCCAGAGTTTGCCTGCTGGAAATTCATCAGGCCGGTTTCGACGGTCAGCACGAACGACTGGTACCAGCGCCAGGTGGCGTTCCACTTGGCAGTCTGGCGGTCGCTCCATATTGCTGAGTAGATGACGGCCATAACAGCGACGCCGAACAGTGCGATCGACCACGTCTCACGGTCCCAGATCGCCGAGACAATCCATGCCGCCAACGCCAACAGATTGATGCCGATGTATATCAAATCGATGTATGCGGGACGCGGTGGCGGCGTGTCGTACACCTTGTCACTGGGCGCCGGTCTGACCTGAGAGTCCACGTTCATGGCACTCTCCTTTCTACGAAACAGCGATTGCTATCTACAATGCTCGCTACATGATACCATACAAATGCACAATTGTCCATACTACTAAAACCATAACCAATTTGCTACACTAGTAAGTAATGAACGAAGACGAAATACAGCAACGGCGGCGCGAGCAAGATGAAAGCTCGACTCAACAGCGTGGGGCGCTTTTGGGGTTGCCGTATTTGGATTCGCGCGAGTTTGAGGCCAGCCTGCCGCTAGTGCCAGATGTGCTATCGATAGATAAAATGCACCAAGACAAAATGGTGCCACTAGCTAGCGATCCGGCCGAGCATATCTACCAGTTTGGTGTCACTACCGGCACGCCGCAGTCGGTGCTAGAGCGCCTGCGCCGTGAATACAACGAGCGCGGCGACAGTGTGCAGTTTTCGCTGATTAGCCTAAGTGGCTACCGGGCGCTGATGCTGCGTTACGACCCACCCAAAAAGGTGGTGTACGATGATATCGAAATTGCCAAAGAGGGCGACAGCGACACGATTGCCGAGGTGAGTAAAACCCTCAACACCGTTTCTAGCGAAGAACTATTCGATTTTATCATCCGCCAGGCTGATAAACTGGGCGCAAGTGACATCCATATTGAGAACGAGCGCGACGATATACGTGTACGCCTGCGTGTAGACGGTGCGCTGCACCCGGTGGCCCACCTAGGCCGCGACCGCTACCGCGTGATTATGGGCGAACTGGCTAGCCTCGCCGGTATATCTACCGCCAGCAACGAATCGCAATCTGGCCACATGCAGAAAGAAATCACCACCGATGCAGGCACACATTTGCTAAACTTGCGTGTAGAAACGGTGCCCACGATGTACGGCCAAGATGCCGTACTGCGCCTGTTTAATTTTGATGAATCACTACTGAACCTGGATTTGCTGGGCATACCAGAGCGCCAGCGCCACGAAATCGACGAAATCATCAGCCACCCGCGCGGGCTAGTGCTGATGGTGGGGCCAACGGGCAGTGGTAAGTCCACTACACTTTACAGTATGCTTAATGCGCTTAATACCTCCGATCGTAAGCTGATAACCCTGGAAGATCCGATAGAATACGGACTAACTGGTATATCGCAAATACCGATAGACACCACGCACGGCCAGACATTCGGTGATGCTCTGCGCAGCGTGCTGCGCCTTGACCCTGATGTGGTGATGGTGGGCGAAATCCGCGATGCCGACACGGCGCGCACGGCTATTCAGGCTTCTATTACCGGGCACTTGGTGCTCAGCAGCTTCCATGCTAATTCTACATCCACGGCCTTTAGTCGTATTATCGATATGATAGGCGTAAACCCGATATTCAGTAGTGCCATCCGCCTGATAATTGCCCAGCGCCTGGTGCGCCGGCTGGTAGATGAAACCAAAGAGGAATACGAGCCCGATGAAGCGACGCGTAACTATGTAAAGCGGGTGCTAGAGGGGATTCCTGATGATATTGACCACCCCGACCTAGATAGCTTTAAGCTGTGGCGGCCAAAGGCCAGCGATGATGCGCCGTTTGGCTACAAGGGGCGAATTATCATCATGGAGCAGCTGGTGGTAGATGAAGAAATTCAAAAGTACATCCGTGGTGATGTGGCTGAAGTCCACCCCGAAGCTATTGAGGTGACGGCCAAAAGTCGCGGCATGTTAACGCTCGAGCAAGTTGGCGTGCTAGCCGCCCTGCGTGGCGAAACCACGCTAGACGAAGTAGCGAGGGTTATTTAATAACCTTAGCAATCTCTGGTACTAGCCGCTCATCAAATACGCTTGGGATGATTTCGTTGGCCGATGGGTTATCGACAAGGCTGGCAATTACCTCGGCGGCGGCGATTTTGTGGTCGTCGGTGATTTTTTTTACGCCGTTATCCAGCGCGCCACGGAAAATGCCAGGAAAGGCTGTGGCGTTATTCACTTGGTTGGGGAAGTCGCTGCGGCCAGTTGCCACCACGGCGGCGCCAGTGGCACGGGCAACATCGGGCATAATTTCCGGTGTGGGGTTAGCAAGCGCAAAGATTATCGGGTCTGGCGCCATTTCGCGCACCATTTCCTCAGTCAGTAGGCCTGGCTTTGACACGCCTATAAATATATCGGCTCCGGCAATGGCGTCGTCTAGCGAGCCACTGGCTGTGGTGTCAAGGTAGGGCAGCAAAGCCTTCTTTTCGTCGTTCAAATCATCGCGGCTATCGCCAATAATACCTTTAGAATCAACAGCAATAATGCTACCGACGCCATATTTATGCAGCAGTTTCATAATCGCCGTGCCAGCCGCGCCGGCGCCAATTGTTACTACTTTGCAATCGGCCAGGTTTTTGCCGGTTACCTTCATGGCGTTTATCAGCCCAGCCAGCACCACCACGGCGGTGCCGTGTTGGTCGTCGTGAAATACAGGTATATCCAGTTCTGCCTTCAGGCGCTCTTCTACTTCAAAGCACTTAGGAGCGGCAATATCTTCCAGGTTGATTGCACCAAAGCTTGGGGCAATCGCTTTTACGACGTTTACAATCTCATCAGCCGTGTGCACGTCAAGAATAATTGGCACGCTATCAATACCGGCAAAGTGCTTAAATAACAGCGCTTTACCTTCCATCACCGGCATGCTGCCACGCGGGCCAATGTCGCCTAGGCCAAGTACGGCCGAACCGTCGGAAATCACCGCTACAAGGTTATTAGTCCAGGTATATTTTGGTAGCAGCGAAGGGTCGGCGGCAATCACACGGCTGACCTCGGCAACACCAGGGGTGTAGTAGGCGCTTAGTTTAGTGCGATCCAGCTGGGATTCGTCGCGCAAACGCGTGGTAATTTTACCTTTGTATTTTTCATGCAGTTCTAAAGCAAGTTCATTATAGTCCATATATTCCATTGTATCACCCATGCTATACTGAAAACCTTTGGTTTCGTGTAACATTTCGGCGTCTCGGAAAAACGAGCTTGCTCGTTGTTCACTCAACTTCTCATGTTATACTATAAATAGGCGGTACATACCGCCTGGGGTATAAACTGTAACGGAAAGGGGTAGACATCCATGGCACTAGCAGGTGGTTTTGGCGATTGGCCAGTATAGTCTAAGTTGCTAGGCAACTAGCAGCGGACGCACCACCGGGCATATAGTATGCCTGGTGGTTTTATACCAAATAACCCTTTCAAAACCTCGCAAAGTATGCTATAGTTGATACTTGATTGTATATAGTAAACGCCTTTAGGCGCAATGGTGTGGAGCCGTAGCCGTACAACTACGTGGCCAGCCAAGCATGCGACCAGGCACTAAACAGAGGTAATTTATGAGTTTTGCACTTATTCAGAAGGTCAACAACGAGCAGAAAAAAGCTCAGGTTGTTGATGTACGCAGCGGCGACACCGTACGCGTGCACCAAAAAATTAAAGAAGGCAACAAAGAGCGCATCCAGGTGTTTGAAGGCGTGGTGATCCGTACTGACAACAAAGGCCAGCACACCAGCCGTATTACCGTGCGTAAAATTGCTAGCGGTGTAGGTGTAGAAAAGAGCTTTTTGCTACACAGCCCACTAGTAGAAAAGGTAGAAATTACTCGCCGCGCTAAAGTACGTCGCAACTTCCTTAGCTACCTGCGCCAGCGCAGTGGTAAGAGTGCTCGCTTGGCAGCCGTACAGTTTGACCGCGAGGCGGTAAACAGCGTGGTAGACAAGCACGCCGAGGAAGAGGCTGCCCGCCTAAAGGAAGCTGCCAAGGCTGAAGCCGAGGCCAAGCAGGCCGAAAAGGATGCTGAAGCAGCTGAGCTTGAGGCAAAGCAAGCAGAGGTTGAAGCCCGACACGCTGATAAAGCGTAAGCTCTGGATTGTTCACGACCCTACCACCCCTTGCGTATATCCGTAAGGGGTGGTATTATTTTGTCAATGGAACATTTACCAGCCGCTAGCGCAGATCTAGATATGCAGTCATCTTCTATTGAGGCGGAACAAAGCCCAGACGCACCGGTTTCGCTTGCTGGTTTGGCGATTGTGAGAGCGGACTTGAAGGATTTCAGCGACGGCGAGCTCGATTTTTTTACCGGAGAAGCGCTACTCGTCAGCCAGACTGGCAGTAGGCCATGGTACCTTCTTGAGCCAGCGAATAGTTCTGATTGGCGGGGTGTCCTCGACGAGTTTAAGGGTATGCCGTATGTTGTTCACCAGCTTACGCTCCAGCTTTTGGATGCTTCTGATATAAAAACAACGCGCAATGCTATACGTTCTACGCCTGGGCTGCAAGCAGATGATTGTAGTATTATTGCGCTTAGTGGTGGACAGCTCTCTGTTGTGATGAATCGTGGCTACCTTACGGTAGCAGATGCTGCGCGTCTGATTGCTCGCACCGAGCAGTTGCTGGCAGACAACGACGCTAGTGCGGTATGATACTTGGCATAGACGAAGCGGGGCGCGGGCCGTGGGCGGGGCCGCTGGTGGTGGGGGCGGTGGTGCTGGGCTGCCAAATTGATGGCCTAGATGACAGCAAAAAACTAAGCAAAAAGCGCCGTGAGGCGCTAGAACCGCAAATACTAGAGCAGGCGCAAGCGGCAGCCACGGGCTGGGTGAGTGCGGCCGAGCTAGATGAAATGGGTATGAGTGAGGCACTGCGGCTAGCCACCCGCCGGGCGGTACAGCAAATACATGTGCCGTACCACGAAATTATTATAGATGGCACAGTAAACTTTTTGGCTGGCACCAGTAAGGGCGATTATGTAACCACTTTGCCTAAGGCCGATGCTTTGGTGCCGAGTGTTTCGGCGGCGTCTATAATCGCCAAGGTGGCGCGCGATAGGTATATGGCGGCGCTAGACGATAAGTACCCGGGCTATGGTTTTAAGAGCCATGCTGGCTATGGGGTGGCGGTGCACCGCGCGGCGATAGATACATTGGGGGTTACGCCGGAGCATCGGTTGAGCTTTGCGCCGTTAGTGAAATATTCCCCAGCCGAGGTTTGTCATTCCGCACTTGATGCGGAATCCAGTAAAAATAAATCAACTACTACGCGCAGCGTTGGCGACGCTAGCGAAACGGTGGCGGCAAATGAATTGGTGCGCCAGGGGCATAAAATTATCGAGCGCAACTGGAAAACTAAATACTGCGAAATAGATATCATTAGCCAAAAAGCCGGCGTGGTGTATTTTAGCGAGGTAAAGCACCGCAAAAACGATAAAGGTGGAGATGGCCTAGCGGCAATTACACCGAAAAAGCTGAATCAAATGAAGTTTGCTGCTCGGCTGTACGCGCACAATAACCGCCTAAACGACACCGACCTGCGCCTACTAGCCATCGCCACCACCGGCCAGCCGCCAGTGGTCACGCAAATTGTGGCGGTAGAATAATGTTATAAAATTGAAAGTGGCCCCATCGACGGATGTCGACGGGGCCACTTTTACTTCTGCTGGCTGGCGGGTCAGTAGACCCAGGCCGCCTTCCCGGCCAGGATGTCGGAGAGTAGGCGGTTGGCCGCCGCGAGAGTCTCGCCCTTGACGGTCAACATCACCCGTCCCTCCTTGTCGTGCTCGCTGGTCAGGATAGCGGTTGCGCGCTTGCTGCGTACCACCTTGTTGACATGCCCCTGCAGTGCCGGGATGTCGCCCTCGAGGCGCTCCTTGAGGGTGACCTCCAGCACGGCGGTGCTCTCCGCCAGCCAGACGGGTTTGCGCAGCAGACGGCCATACACCTTGATGTGCAACCCCAGCGGGTGTGCACTCAGGTACGTCGACTCGTCGAGTCGGATGCTGTGGCCGGACGGGGCCACGAAGTCGGCACCATCGATGGTGCGGATGGCCTTGTCGGTGGTGATGAACTCGGTGATCATGATGATCATCCTTCCTTACACTCTGCCAGTGTTGGTAGTTGTGTTGGTTGTCTCGCCGCGGCAGAAACGGAGAGTTGGGCGGGCACCTAATTAGATGACGGCACAACTCTCCGTTTGACAGAAGTAAAAGTACAGTTCTATCAAGAACTATTATTCATTATAGCACAATAATTATAAAAAGTCAATAGTATCAATAAGCTAACAGGGGTAGAAATACTATAATTCTGCTAATTTTTCGCGCACCGCCTCGCCATCGCGCTCAATCAACTCTACGCGGGATTGAATTTCGGTGATGCCCATACTGATGGCGCGGGCAAGGGCGGGAACACTAGCCAGTGGCCGGAAGAAATCTACGTAATTGGCCAGCTGCTGGCGCGTTACCAGGCCGCCAGCGGCGTAGCGCGGGAAGTCATCGTAGCTTTTGTCGCCAGCAAAGGTGGTCTCTATCCAGGCCCAGTTATCGATCATCCACTGCCAAGTGGCGTCGCGGGCGTAGCGGTTGCGCACAAGGTAGGCAAACCAGCGAAAGATATCTTGGGTGCGGATGGTGGCGCTATCGGTGTAGCAGGCTAGCAATTGCTGCACATGCTGTGGCTGGCGCACACTGGTTAGGCCGGCGCAAATGTCGTCGCGTAGGTCGGCCGAGGCGGTGGTGCGGTAGGTTTGCAGCAGGTCGGCAATAATTTGCGCATCGTGGGTGTAGCGCACGGCCGTGCCGATGACTAGGCTGCGTACCTCGGGGTCGATGGACTCTACGCCGGCCGCAAATAGCTTAGCGGCGTGCTTGGTGACCTCGGTATCCTCACCGTACAGCATCATGCCGATGATTTGACTGCGCAGTTTGGTGTCGCTGGCCGGTTCGCCCTGTACCGCTTGCCAGCCTAGGCGGGCAAATTGCGGCGCGGCCAGGGTGCGGGCAAAGGCACGCAGTTGCTGCTCGGCCGCTTGGTCGGTTTCGACAAACTTTTTCAGCTCATTTAGTGTTACAGCCATAATATCCCAAACATTTTGGGCGGTTTCGTTTTTATAGGCTAGCAGCAGGTCTAATAGCTCGGCGCTGGGTGTTATGCCGCCGCGCACCAGCAGGGTTTGCTCGTGCAGCAATTGCAGGCGGCCAAGTTCGTCTAGGCTGCTTACCTTGGCGAGCAGGTGCGCCAAATGGTCGGGCGTATAATGGGTGATAAAGTGGGCGCTATCGCGGATGTTAAAGCGCTCGCCATCGGCAATTGGCAATTTTAGTTCGCGCGTTTCCAGCAGGGCTGGTACATCCTCGACACTTTCGGCACCTAGTGGGATTGGCCACAGTTTGCTACTCGGCTCGTGATTGCCAATAAAGAATTGCTCTTGGGACAGGCCGTCGGGGCGCACATGCACCACTGGGTAGCCACTCTGCGATATCCAGGTAGTCATAAAGCTGCTAATATCATGCCCGCTCGCCGTGCTGAGGTGTCGCCACAGATCATCAGCCTCGGTGTTGCCGTAGGCAAACTCTTTGAAGTAGCTTGCCAGCCCCTTACGGAAGGCTTCATGGCCAATGAAATCTTGGCACATGCGCATCAGGCGCGCGCCCTTGGCGTACACAATTGCACCATCAAATAGCGCGCCAATTTCATCTGGGTGGGCCACTTCTACTTGCACTGGCTGCACGCCGTCCATGGCATCGCGGCTCAACGCGTGCAGGCTTTCTTGCGTGGCAAAATCAAGCCATATATTCCACTGCGGGTGAATGGCATCAACGGCAACGTATTCCATAAGTGTGGCAAAACTTTCGTTTAGCCACAGGTTGTTCCACCACTTCATGGTCACTAGGTTGCCAAACCACTGGTGGCTCAGCTCGTGGCTAATGACGGTAGCGACGTATTGCTTACTGGCAACAGTAGTAGTGGCAGGGTCGGTAAGCAAGGCGGTCTCGCGGTAGGTGATGAGCCCCCAGTTTTCCATGGCGCCGCTAGAAAAATCGGGCAGGGCCACATGGTCGCTTTTGGGCAAGGGGTAGGGCACGCCAAAGTAATCGTCAAAAAATTCTATCGATTTTATGGCGTGATCAAGCGCAAAATCCAGCGCTGCGGCGCGCTGGGCTGGCGTGGCCCAAATATTGACCACCACACCACTAGTAGTTTTACCCGATGTTTTGTGCAGTTCGCCAGTTACAAACGCCAGCAGGTAGGGGCTCATGCGCGGCGTGGTGGCAAAATTAACCGTGCCTTCCACCTCAAAAGTGGCTGGCATGTTGCTTAGCACCACTGGTTCGTTACTGGTGATAGATACGTCAAAGGTGGCCTTAGCCTCGGGCTCATCGACACACGGGAAGGCTTCGCGGGCGTGGTGGCTTTCAAACTGGGTAGCAAATAGCTCTTTTTTATCGCCACCCAGCGTGTAGTAGCAGGGGTAAATGCCGTGCATGGTATCGGTAATTTGTAGGCTAAAGTCGATTTCTACCGCCACGTCACCAGTGCCAGCGTGCTGAATAATTAGTTCGTCATCATCGCCAGTTTTGTAGTCGGCCGCTGCGCCATCAACCGTCAGTTTATGTATCGTCAAATCTTTGGCATGCAGGGTAATCGTATCGGCCGCCAGCTGCTGGCCGGCAATGTGCACGCTGCCGGTGGCCTGGCGCTCGGCCGCTTTGGTTAAATCCCAGTGGATTGTGTAATGTGTGGGTTGGAATTGTTCGTAGAGTCGTTGCATATGTATACTAGTATACATGAGAAAGCGCAGGGTAATAATGGTGTTGGCGGTGATTGTGGCCTTTGGCGGCTGGCTGCTGGCTAGCCAAGGCGATTACGAGCCGAGTGTGGCCAGCGAGCCGAGCGACACCGAGGCTACGGCCATGCCGGCCGCTACCAGTGATGGCCAGCTGGCTACGAGCGTGCTAGAAACCCTAGCCGTAAAGGGTCGCGCGCCCAAAACTGGCTACAAGCGCACTCAATTTGGCAACGGCTGGGCAACTGATGGCGGCTGCGACACCCGTAATCGTATATTAGCGCGCGACCTCACTGATATTAGCGTTAGCGATGATTGCAAAGTGCTATCGGGCACGTTTAACGACCCGTACACTGGCAAAACAATTCCCTTTACGCGTGGGGCAGACACGAGTGCTTTGGTGCAAATAGACCACGTGGTGGCCCTTAGTAATGCTTGGCAAACGGGTGCGCAGCTACTAGCGCCCGAAAAGCGTATAGCGCTGGCGAATGACCCGCTAGAGCTGCTAGCGGTAGATGGCGACGCCAACCAAAAAAAGGGCGACGGCGATGCGGCAACGTGGCTACCTGCCAACAAAGCTTTTCGCTGCCAATACGTGGCGCGGCAAATTGCCGTAAAAGCCAAGTATAGCCTGTGGGTAACGGCGGCCGAAAAGCTAGCCATGCAAACCGTGCTAGCAAAATGTCCTGGCCAGGCGCTGCCCACAACTGTGGTACAATAGCTGATATGAAAAAAGCCAGCTTTAAATATTACGATTTATTTTTGGTAGCGGCGGCGCTGTCGCTGCTGATATCTAACCTTGCGGCCACCAAGCTAATAGCCGTGGGGCCATTTATATTAGATGGCGGCGCAGTGTTGTTCCCGTTTGCCTACATAATTGGCGATGTGCTAACCGAAGTGTACGGCTACCGCCACGCCCGTCGCGCCATTTGGGCGGCTATTGGCGGCATGCTGGTGGGTGTGCTGGTGTTTACGGTTGTGCGCTACTTGCCGTACCCCGAAATGTATACATCGCAGGCGGCGTTTGATGCCGTGCTAGGTTTTTTCCCGCGTATTGTGCTGGCTAGCGTAGTGGCCTTTTTGGTGGGCGAGTTTTTAAATTCGTACGTGCTAGCCAAGCTAAAGGTGCGCGATGGCGGCAAACACTTGTGGCGCCGCCTGGTGGGCAGCAGCGTGGTGGGTGAATTGTTTGACACCGTGGTATTTTGCCTAGTAGCCTTTGCTGGCGTGCTAACTGGCTGGGATATGCTAAATTATGTGGTGGTTGGCTACCTGTTTAAGCTGGGCGTAGAGGTGGTAATGCTACCGCTAACCTACCGTATAATCAAAAAACTCAAGCAAGCCGAAGGCGTGGATGTGTACGACAAAACCACCGATTTTACGCCACTATCGGTGTCACTGACCAAGTAATTATTTTTGGTAATAATCTGCTAAAAATTGCTGCTTAAAGTCGTCGAACGTACCGTCTTTTATGCTGGCGCGGATGTCATCTACCAGCCGCACAATAAAGCGCTCGTTGTGGATGGTGGCCAGAGTGTTGGCTAGCAGCTCGCCGCTTTTAAACAGGTGATGTAGGTACGCACTGGTGTAGTTTTGGCAGGTGTAGCAGTCGCAGGCGCTATCAAACGGGGTGTAATCGGTGGCAAATTGCGCCCGAGTGATGTTGACTCGGCCATGCGCCGTGTATAGCGCGCCGTTACGCCCCACGCGGGCCGGGCTCACGCAGTCAAAGGTGTCGGCACCGTTTTCTATGCAAGCAAATATATCGTCTGGTTCTGATATGCCCAGCATGTGGCGGGGCTTGTTTTCGGGCAGCTCTTCGCACATCCAGCCCACAATTTCGCCAATTTTATCTTTTTCTAGCGCGCCACCCAGGCCGTAGCCGTCAAAATCCATGGCACCCAGGAACTTAGCGCTGCGGCGGCGTAAATCTTCGTAATTTGCGCCTTGTACCACGCCAAATAGTGCCTGCGGTGGGCGGTGGGTGCGCTCGGCATTTAGGCGCTGGTGCTCGGCTAGGCTACGCACGGCCCAGGGGTGGGTACGGCGCTCAAGCGATTCTACCTGGTAATTGTAGTCGTGGTGCAGGGTCGTTAGTTCATCAAACGCAAAGGTAATATCGGCACCAATGCCGTGCTGGATTTGCATAGACACCTCGGGTGTAAAGCGGTGTGTACTGCCGTCGAGGTGTGATTTAAAGGTCACGCCGTCGTCATCTATCCAGGCCAACTTTTCCTTTTTGTTGGTCACGTTTGCAGCACCCTTGCCGGTCATATCTATCACTTTTTTAAAGCCCACGCCCAGGCTCATTACCTGGAACCCGCCACTGTCGGTAAAAGTGGGCCCGGGCCAGTTCATAAATTTACCCAAACCGCCGGCATCGTCGATAATTTGGTGGCCAGGGCGCAAAAACAGGTGGTAGGCATTGGCCAGCATCGCCTGCGCACCGGTGGCGGCTAGCTGCTCGGGTGTCAACGCCTTTAGCGTCGCCTTAGTACCTACCGGTATAAACGCCGGGGTTTCTACCTGCCCGTGCGGCGTGGTAATCACGCCAGTGCGCGCCAACGTACCGTCTAAGCGGCTAGTAATGGTAAAAGCTAGAGATTGTTGCATTACCAACCATTATACCAAACATACTACACCATAAATTAAAAATAAAAAGGCCAGGCCTTTTAGACATGGCGGCAAAATAAAAAACCCACCGTGTGGTGGGTGGGGGTGGTGGTTCGCACCTCCGCCTGGGTGGGCAGAGGTGCGAACCGTGGGCTCAGGAGTCTTGCTGCTGGTGGTAGTGGCCACCAATGAGTCGGCGCAGCGCATCCGAGGGCTCGCCGAAGCCGTCGGACCCCAGGAAGGTCTCCGGGTCGATGCCGCCCCAGAAGAGCTTCTCCAGGTCGATGGTGTCGCCGTTCCTGCCCATGTGGGCGACCAGGTCGATCTCCTCCTGGATCTCGGCCTTGGTCTCGACGGCGCGGACGATGAGCTCGTGCAGAGCCGCGACGCCTTCGCCGACGTTGTAGGCGAGGGTGGCCGCGCTCAGCCACTTGCCGGCTTTGCCGGGCTTCTTGCCGAACTTGGCCGCGAGGGCGAGGATCGCCACGTTGAAGCCAGCCTTGCCGAGCTGCCCGACCAGCTGCTGGTCGGTCTGGTCGGCCAGCGGCCGCGGCAGGCGCATGGCCAGCGACTCGATGGTGTCGACGGCGACGCCGGCGATGTGGCCGGCCTTGGCGGCGAGCTTGTTGATGTGCGAGCTGATGCTCATTTTTGGGCTCCTAACCCTCAAGTAGCGTCCACGTGTTGGATGCTGATATAAATATAGCACAAAACACTACTAAAGTCAATAGATACTATTGCTTTTTATAATAAAGTATGATATAATGAAATTATATAGCAACTATTGACTTACTAGTACGATACAGCTATACTAGCAAAGTACAGATCCGGCCGGCAGGCCGGACATTTTCGTAAAAAAGGAAGGAAATAACCTATGGAAGACCTAAATTTGAAACAACTTACCCTGGCGGTGCGCACCATTGCCGAGGAAAAGAACTTGCCAGAAGAAACGGTGATCGATGTAATTGAGCAGGCGATTGCCGCTGCCTGGCGCCGCGATAACGGCGAGCGCGACCAAAATGTGCGTGCCGAACTAAACACCGTGGATGGCACTGCCAAGGTGTTTGTAATGCGAACCGTGGTAGAGGAAGTGGAAAACGACCTAGCCGAAGTGAGCCTAGAGGATGCCAAAAAGGAAAAGGCTGATGCCAAGCTAGACGATGTGCTAGAAGAGGAGCACGAGGTGACAAGCTTTGGCCGCGTGGCTGCCCAAACCGCCAAGCAGGTGGTGTTGCAGCGTTTGCGCGAGGCCGAGCGCGAGGTAGTGCTGGTAGAATTTGAGGATAAAATTGGCACCGTGGTAAACGGTGTAGTGCAGCGCGTGGAGCCACGCGTGGTGCGTGTGGAGCTGGGTAAGGCGACTGGTATTATCCCGGCTAGCGAGCAGATCCAGGGCGAATTTTACAGCCCCGGCCAGCGTATCAAGGTGTTTATCAAGGACATCGAGCGCGACAACCGCGGCCCACAACTAATTTTGAGCCGTGGTAACGAAGCCTTTATTGAATACCTATTCCGCCAAGAAGTACCCGAAATGGAAACCGGCGCAGTAGAAATCAAGGGCATCGCCCGCGAGGCTGGCCGCCGCACCAAACTGGCCGTTACCAGCACCGTGCCGGGTGTTGACCCTGTAGGTACGTTTGTGGGTGGCCATGGCACGCGTGTAAATGCCGTTATGAACGAAATTGGCGACCAAGAAAAAATCGACATCATCACCTACGATGAAAACGTTGACACTTACATCCGCAACGCTCTTAGCCCAGCCGAGGTGGTAAAGGTGGAAATCGATAAAGACGGCAAAAGCGCCAAGGTGTTTGTGGCTGAAGATCAGCAAAGCATCGCCATTGGCCGTGGTGGGCAAAACGTCCGCCTAGCCAGCCGCCTGACTGGCTTTGAGCTAGACATCGAGACGGCGGTGGCTAAGCCAGCCGAAAAGAAGCCGAAGAAGAATATCGAGGATAATCTATTTTCAGCTATCGAAGAGCAGGGTAGCGAAGAAGAATAATCTGTAGCTACAATTACAAACCCCCGGAGCGTTCCGGGGGTTTTAGTTTGCGGTAGAAATTAGTAGGGGCGTTACCGAGATTTCTCTCTGGGTAACACCCCGTTTGGAGTTTGGTTGACGTCAGACTACCCAATAGGTGGTGTAGTTGTTGTCCATCCAGCGTCCCGCCACCACCGTTGCGTAGTAGCCGGGGTCGCCCCACCACGTCTTGCAGAGAACCTCGCCGGCGATTCGCACCGCAGACCCTCCGCTTGCGTTATAGTCCACCGAACGGGTAGTAGTACGCCCAGACTTCCATTGAGCAGCAGAGTTACGTCCGGGAACCACGTCGATCAAGTTCTTGGAGACTGACCCCTTGTACTTGCCGTTAAGCTTGCACCACCAGTCACCGACCTCAATCGTGACAGTCTTGGTTGCCGCGTGTGCCTGTACGGGGGTTGCGACGATCGATGTCGCCGCTAATGCGACCGTAGCCGCAATCGTGATGAGTCTTCGCCTCATGACACTTTCCCTTCGGTTGTAGGTGTCGGTAGCTATGTCTACCATGTAATAACTTATATTATCTCTTGCGGTAACGCAAGCGTAAGTGTAGACTTAACTTATAAGCTATATAAGTAGGAAATTATGAAAAAAACACAAGATCAATCGATAAAAACAACGATAATTGCAGGCTTTACAATATTGGCAGTAATTCAGATATTTGGTTTTTGGTGGCTAGCAAACTTGGGCGTTCAACGAACAGGAGAGGTTATCCAATCTCAACGTTCAATGATGTCTAATTAGTTTCGTTGTCATAATCAGTTGATTGGCACTCTCACTTGACGAGTGCTAATCGTGGGTGCTATACTGGGGTAAGATGAGCGTTAAACTCACGATTGGAGGGCTTTATGCCAGATGATTTTGCAGATTTTATTACCCACTTGACCACTAATGCGCGCATGAGCGTGCAACACGCCGACGCGATTGCCCGCGGCAATGGCAGCAGCTACATAGGTACCGAGCACCTACTTTTAGGCGTGCTGGCCCAGGGTAGCAGCACCGGTGCTAAAATATTGGCCGATGCCGGCATTACCTTGCAACAGGCCGAAATGGCGCTAGATATCAAGCCGGCCAAGGTGGTGGTAAGCACCGGCGCGGTGGGGCTGAGCGAAACGGCGCTACTGACCCTACGCATGGCGTGGGAGGTGGCCAAAGAATTTAACCAAGATTACCTAGGCACCGAACACATATTGCACAGCGTGCTGCGCCAAGGCAACGCCCGGGCAACCACGCTGCTACGCGGCGAGCTGGGCGTGGATATCGAGAGTGTGCTAGACGAGCTAGAAAGCTATTTTGACCGCAATGGCCACGACCATAACTTTGTGACCACTGAGCCTAAGCGTGGCACGGTGCGCGGTGGTGCGCTGGCGACCTTTGGGATCGACCTAACCAGCAAAGCGGCCGAGGGCGGCCTAGACCCAATGATTGGCCGCGACAAAGAGTGCGAACGCATGGTGACGATATTGAGCCGCCGCACAAAAAACAACCCAGTGCTAATTGGCGAACCGGGCGTTGGCAAAACGGCCATTGTAGAGGGCTTGGCCCAGCGGATAGTCCAAGAGGACGTGCCCGACCACCTGCTAGACAAACGGGTGATAATGCTGGATTTGCCAGCCATGATAGCTGGCACCAAATACCGCGGTGAATTTGAAGAACGCCTAAAAAAGGTGATAACCGAAATCAAAAAACAGGGCAACATAATTGTATTTATAGATGAGCTACACCTGCTGGTGGGTGCCGGTAGCGCCGAAGGCAGCATGGACGCCGCTAATATATTAAAGCCGGCCCTAGCCCGCGGCGAACTGCACATGATAGGCGCCACCACGCTAGATGAATATCGCAAGCATATCGAAAAAGACACGGCACTAGAACGTCGTTTTCAGCCGATAGTGGTGCGCGAACCAACCGTTAAAGAAACCGTGGCGATACTAAAAGGCCTAAAAAGTTACTACGAAAAGCACCATGGCGTCAGTATTGCCGACGAAGTGCTAGAATCGGCGGTATTTATGAGCGACCGCTACATTAGCGACCGCTTTATGCCCGATAAAGCCATAGACGTGCTAGACGAGGCCGCTGCCCGCGTGCGCGTAAAGCAGGGTCACCGCCCCAGCCGCCAGCGCGAGCTAACCAAAGAGCTGATGGGCCTGAACGACAAAATGGAAGATGCCGTGGCGCATGAAGATTACGAGCGTGCGGCACTGTATAAGCAGCGAATTACCCAAATTACCGATAAATTAGAGGCCGAAAAGCAAGCCAGCGAGCGCAAAAATGCTATCAAACTGACCGATAACGATATTTCGCACGCCATTGCCGTGATGACCAACATACCAGTAGAAAAGGTGCAATCAAGCGAGGCTAAGCTATTAAAGCACCTAGAAAAGCACTTAGCTAAGCAGCTAATTGGCCAAAAAGAGGCCGTAGCTAAAGTTGCCCGGGCAATCCGGCGCAGCCGTAGCGGCGTGGCCAGCAGCAAGCGGCCAATTGGTAGCTTTGTGTTTATGGGGCCAACCGGCGTGGGCAAAACCGAGCTAGCCAAGGTGCTGGCCCGCGAGGTGTTTGGTAGCGAAGAGGCACTGGTAAAAATCGACATGAGCGAATTTGCCGAAAAGCACAACACCAGCCGCCTAGTGGGCGCGCCGGCCGGCTATGTGGGCTACGAAGACGGCGGCAAATTAACCGATAAAATCCGCCGCCAGCCCTACAGCGTGGTGTTGTTTGACGAAATCGAAAAAGCCCACCCAGATGTGTTTCAGCTGTTGCTGCAATTACTAGAGGAAGGCACATTAACCGACGCCAAGGGCCGCCAGGTCAGCTTCCGCAACACCATCATCATACTTACCAGTAACCTGGGCGCCGATAAAATGATGAAGGAATCGGAACTGGGCTTTCGGTCGCTCAAGCAAACCGATACTGGCCTAGAAGATTTGCATAATCGCAACGCCGGCTACGCCCGCGAAGCGTTAGAGAAGTTTATGCGGCCCGAGCTGATTAACCGCTTTGACGGCATCATTACCTTCCGCGCCCTTACCCGCGCTGAGGTAGGCAAGATATTTGACTTACAAATTGCCGATTTGCAAAAACGCCTAGTGCCCAAGGGGTTAGCGCTAACGGTGACGGCGGCAGCTAAAAAAATGTTGATTGACAAGGGCTACAGTGCTAAATTTGGCGCGCGCCCCTTGCGCCGGGTGATAGAAGACGAGCTAGAACATGCCATTGCTGAGGGAGTTTTGGCTGATAAATACCAAAAAGGCGCTATACTAGAAGTAGCAACAACCAAGGGGGAACTAACACTTGAGCAGCGCACCGAAACGGCCGAACCAGCCCTCGCAGCATAAAAAGCGCGGGGTAATCTATAGCCTAACTAGCTTGGCGGTGACGCTAGGGCTGGTGGCGTTAGGCTATTTTTACGGCCGAGTGGCGCTAGATATGGTGTTGGCGGCGCAATATACACCCACCAGCCAGCTGGCGGCGGCCGAGGCCCGAATTGGCTTTACGGTGCGTGGCCAGCAGATATTTTACGCTACGGCGCCCGATATCCAAGATAAAAACCAGTTTAACACCTCGTGCCAAAGCACCGAGCGCACGGCGGCGATACTGGGCTGCTACTACCTGGATAGGATTTACCTGTATAACATTACCGATGCCGAGCTGGATGGCACGCTAGAGGTGACGGCGGCGCACGAGATGCTGCACGCTGCTTATAGCCGCCTGAACTACTTTGAGCGCACCCGAATTGACAAGTTGGTGGCGGCGCAGTATCAGCTGGTGAAAGATCAGCCGGAGATTAAGCAGCTGATGGAATATTACACCACGGCCGAGCCAGGTGCCGAGGCCGACGAGCTACACTCGATAATTGGCACGACGATTACTGATTTAAGCCCCGAGCTAGAGCACTATTACGCCCGCTACTTTACTAACCGCGCAGATGTGGTGGCGCTAAATGCCAAGTATACGGCGGTGTTTGGCCAGCTAACCGAGCAGGCGGCGGCGCTGCAGGCCCAGATAGATGCCGAAGGGCCAGCCCTGAAGGCCGATTTGGATAGTTACGAAGCCGACCTGACGCAATTGAACCTCGATATCGCCAGCTTTAACGCCCGAGCGGCCATACCGGGCGGCTTTGGCCAGAGTGAATTTGCGGTGGCACGGGCGGCGCTGGTTCAGCGCACGGCGGCGCTAAATGCCCGGCAAACGGCGCTAAATGCCCGGGTAGATGCCTATAATTTGTTGATAGAGCAGCTAAATAGCATTGCTGTGCATGTTGATAAGCTAAACCAAAGCATTAACGGCGTAGATGCGCCAAGTGGGGTGGGCGAGTAATGGCTAAGGCACGGACGCAATTTATCTGCCAGCACTGTGGCGCTAGCTACCCCAAGTGGACGGGCAAGTGCGAAAACTGTGGTGAGTGGAACAGCCTGGTAGAGCAAGCGCCAGTGGCGGCCGGTAACAGTGCTGTGGCGCGTGGTGCTAGTAGTGGCAAAGTGCTTGCGCCGCAGACCATGCGTAGCATTAGCGCTGAAGATTCGATTGCCCGGTTAACTACCGGCATTGCCGATTTAGATACGGTGCTAGGCGGCGGCATACTGCCAGCCGGCGTGGTGCTGCTAGCCGGCCAGCCTGGCATCGGCAAAAGCACGCTGCTACTGCAAATTGCCGCCCATATAGCCGAAACCAATGCCGTGCTGTACGCCAGCGGCGAAGAAAGCGCCAGCCAGGTAAAGCTGCGGGCTAGCCGGCTAGGCGCCGAAGCCGGCGACGACCTGCAATTTGTGGCTAGCACCAGCGCCGATGATATCACGGCCACTATCCGTAGCGGCAAGTATAAACTAGTGATAATTGATAGTATCCAGACGCTTAGCCTAAACGAAATCACCAGTGCGCCAGGCACGGTGAGCCAAATTACTAATGCGTCGAACGTGATTATTCGCGCCGCTAAAGAATCGGGCGCGGCAGTGATACTGGTGGGCCACGTAACCAAAGAAGGCTCAATTGCTGGGCCGAAGGTGCTAGAACATTTGGTAGATGTGGTGCTGCAGTTTGAAGGCGACCGCTACGGTGGCTTTAAAGTGGTGCGGGCGGTAAAAAACCGTTACGGCAGCACGGCCGAAGCGGCGATATTTGAAATGAACGACCGCGGGCTAGAAGTAGTGGCTAACCCTTCGGCGGCGTTGCTGGCCGAGCGTCAAAATGCCGATGGATCGGTGGTACTAGCTACGCTAGAAGGCAATCGGCCTATTTTGGTAGAAATCCAAGCACTTGTCAATTCGACCAATTTCGGGTATCCTAAAAGAACGGCCAGCGGGTTTGACCTGAACCGCCTAAACCTACTCATCGCGGTGCTAGAAAAGCGCACCAAACTGAATTTATCGGATAAAGATATTTATATAAACGTAGTAGGTGGCCTAAAACTGGCCGACCCAGCCGCCGATTTGGCCGTAGCCATGGCGATTGCCAGCGCCGCGGCTGGCCGCAAGCTAGATGACGGCCTAGTGGTATTTGGCGAAGTAGGCCTAGGCGGCGAAATCCGCAGTGCCATGCACGCTGACCGCCGTGTGGCTGAGGCCAAAAAACTGGGCTTTACCCAGGCCATTGCACCCGCTACTACCGAAAAGGCGGGCAAAGGGGGCAAAAAGGACTCATTTATTAAAGGTTCGCGGGATATCCGCACCGCACTAATTGACTACTTAAAGTAGTAAAAAGGAAAAAATATGGAATCAAAAGACTTAGTACTGTTGGCAGTTACGCTGCTGATATTGGCCGAAGTAACTTATTTGTTGGCCAAACTACCCAAAACCTCAATCAAAACCAAATCACGCGCTATATTGGTAGACACCTCGGTAATTATGGACGGCCGTATAACTGGCCTGGCTGCCACCGGCTTTATTGGCGGCACGTTGGTAATACCGCGCAGCGTGATTGGCGAACTGCAATTTTTGGCTGATAACGCCGATGCCGATAAGCGTGCCCGCGCCCGCAACGGCCTAGATGTCGTGAACGAATTGCAGCAGATGGACGGAGTAGATGTAGAAATTTTGCAAGATGGCAGCAAAGCTGAAGAAGGCGTAGATGAGCGCCTGCTAAAGCTGGCCAAGCAGCACGGCGCGCTGATATGCACGCTAGATTACAACCTAAACAAAGTGGCCGTGGTAGAGGGTATTCAGGTGCTAAACATTAACGAACTAGCCCAAAGCCTGCGCATGAGCCACCTGCCGGGCGAACATATGCTAATTGAACTGCAGCAAAAAGGCCAAGACAGCCACCAAGGTGTAGGCTACCTGCCTGATGGCACTATGGTGGTAGTGGAGCAATCGAGCAGCCTAATTGGCCAAACGGTAGAGGTAGAGGTGACCCGCAGCCTGCAAACTGCCGCCGGTAAAATGATGTTTGCCAAGCGCACCGACCGCAGCCAACCGAACGCTACTAGCAAAACCGCCCAGCGTGGCACTGGCCGCGCCCCACAGGCTAAGCCAGCCAAACCAGCCGCTAAGGCCGCTAAGCCGCAGCGGGCGCCCAAAGAGCCTAAGCCCGAGCAGCCAAAGCCAGCCGCCACGGTGTACCACGCCCGCCCACAGCGTAACGCGCAAAAATCATCTAAGCCAAATAATGCTAACAAAAACACCATCCAAGCGCCGGCGGCTCGCCCCAAGCAGCAACGTCGCCCCAGCAGCAAAGACCGCGAGGCCTCGCTGGTGAATTTGATCAATAATCAAGAATAGCTAGTAAAAATCCCCGAGCCTACAGCCTGGGGATTTTTACTATTATCGGCGTCGCGATCTCTCGCCAGCACTTCAGTTGGCGCTGTAACTGATAGTATCGGTAGCCTGGTAATAGGCGACATCGGTGAGCGTGGCGGTGAGGGTACCGCTAGCAGCGCTGCTGAGATCGGGCTTCCAGGTTTCGTTACTACTGATAGATTTGCTGGCGATGACCGTGCCGTTTTGGCTGATTTCGATGGTTTGCAGCTGGTAGCGCCCATGGGTCATCTGTACGCTTACCACGCCGCCGCTCTTTGATAGCGTCACCGACGGCTGAGCATCGCCACAGGTGTGCGCGTCGTCATCGGCAGTAGCATCGTAGCCATCAGGCGCGGTGTAAACATCTTTTTTAGTGATTGGGTCGACGGTTTTAGACACGCCGATTTCAATCTTGGCGGCGGCTGGCGTACAGTCGGTGGCCTTCTTTTTCGATACTTTATCGAATATCAGTTTGGCGTTGGTCATGCCCGAGTTTTTGTTCCAGTAGCTTGGGTAGACCTCTTTACCAACCTTTTGGATACCGGCTGGCGCCTCAAACCAATCGCTGTAGGCAGCCTTGCTTTGGTCGACATACAGTTTGGTGACTTGCGCCATGGTGGTATCAAACAGCAGGGCAGGGATTAGCGAGTTACCTTGGTTTAGCGGCGTGGTGTCGGGGTTGCCCAGCCACACGGCCATGCTTAGGCTTGGTGTGTAGCCAACTGTCCAAATGTCTTTTGGCACAATCTTGGTGCCAATTTGGCCGTTAGATGTACCAGTTTTGGCCGCCACCTTGGCGCCGAGGGCGTTCATCTTTGGCGTGTAGTCGCTACCGCCTAGGCCGGCGCGGGCGCTGCCGTCGCCCAAAATGTCGTTTACTACATAGGCGGCCTGCGGGTCGATAACTTGCTTGGTGCTGGCCTTGTATTCTTTCAGGGTTTTGCCGTTGCTATTAGTCACCTTTAATATGGTGGTTTGTGGCGTGTATACACCCATGCGGGCCAGGCTGGCAATGGCGTTGACGTGGTCGACTAGGCGTGTGCCACAGCCGCCGATGGCGCTAGATAGCCCGGCCTGGGCGTCGGCGCCTTGGGTACAGTAGTTGGTATCGCCCATATCGCGGATGGTTTGCCAGGTGCTGCCTTCGTTGTTGGCTTCGTTGACCGCCATAGCCTTGATAGCTGGGATGTTACGCGACAGTGCCAGGCTTTGGCGGATGGTAATATTTCCTTTGTATTTGCCATCGGCGTTTTGTGGCTTGTAGCTGCCGCCAAAGGTAGTGGCGGTATCGGCCAGCACCGAGCCGCTGCCGTATTGGGTTTTACCCTCACCTTGGTTTTGGAACAGCTGGGCGTACACAAGTGGCTTAACAGACGAGCCAGGCTGAATATAGCCAGTAGCCGCGTTATCTTGGCCAAAGCCTGGGTAGTTAAAGTCGCGGCTGCCCACTAGGGCGATTAGCTGGCCTGATTTGGTGTCCTCGATAGCTGCCGCGCCATTGGTAAAGCCAGCGTAGGTGGAGCAGTTGCGCCAGCCGCACATGGCGTTGGTTAGCGAGCCGTTAAACATGCCTTGCATGTTTTGGTCTAGCTGGTTTTGGACGTCTAAATCTAGGGTGGTTTTAACGGTCAGGCCGCCTTCGCCCACCACGGTTTTGCCCAGCTCTTTTTCTAGCTGCGATCGCACCATTAGCACAAAGTGCGGCGCCTGAATACCCTCCAGCTGGTCGGCTAACGGCTTAATACTATCTAGTATTGGCACTTTTTTGGCTTCATCGG
Source organism: uncultured Candidatus Saccharibacteria bacterium (assembly GCA_964454245.1). GTDB lineage: Bacteria > Patescibacteriota > Saccharimonadia > Saccharimonadales > Saccharimonadaceae > Saccharimonas. The sequence goes on from CAYVSX010000008.1 coordinate 29,025, forward strand.
CCTGGGCTTTGGTGATGTATTTCATTTCTACCATGTTGTCGAGCACCTTGTGCTGGCGCTCTAGTAGCGATTCGTGGCCGTCTATATTGTAGGGGTTGTAGATCGACGGGTTGTTGGGTATGGCGGCCAGCAGCGAGCACTCTGATAGTGTTAAATCGGCCGATGTTTTGCCAAAGTAGGTTTGGGCAGCCGATTCAACGCCGTTGCGGCGGCCACCATAGGGCGATTCGTTTAGGTACATGCCAATAATCTGCTCTTTGCTGTACATACGCTCCACCTCAATAGCCAATATCGCCTCTTTGATTTTGCGCGGGATACCGCCCAGGCCGCGCTCGGAGGCCTCGCCCGATTCGGTAAAGAACACGCGCTTCACCAGCTGCTGGGTAAGGGTAGAGCCACCCTGCACGGCGTTGCCCTGCGAGTTGCTAATGACAGCGCGCAAGGTGCCGCTGATACTGACGCCGGCGTGATTATAAAATTCCTTGTCTTCAATCGCCACGGTGGCTTGGCTCATGCAGGGCGCAATCTTTTTCGGGTCGACCACGAGGGTGTAGTCGCCACTACCTTTGTCTTCCCATAGTAGCTTATCGTTGCGGTCGTAATATTTTGTTACAGTAGTTTTTACACGCTGGGCCAGGGTGTCGGGGTTGATCTGCGCCATATCTTTGCGGTAGTAGGCCACCAGCGCTAGTACCAACAGCACCATCACCACTATAAACACACCCAGGCCCTTTAGTAGCGTAAACAGGCCTTGCTTGCTAAACCAGAATTTGGCCACACGCTTGGGGTGTAGGCGATATAGTAGGCGTTTTACAGGGTGCTTAGGCAGTGTCGCCAAATATTCGGCCTTTTTGCTGGCCTTGGTATCTTTTTTAGTCTTGCGCTTAGTCGCAAGGTTAGCATACACACTCACTTTACGTGCTGGTTTTTTGGCTTTTACCACGTTAATTCACTTCCCATAAGCAATATTATGTCTATTATAGCACTTGCCATGCGGGTTTGGCGACTATTTTTATATGTGTTACCATAACACCAGTAACAATAGAAAGGAGAGTTTCATGACGACATTATCACAAGAGCTGTCGTGGCGTGGCATGGTCAACCAAATGACCTTTGCCGATATTACCGAACTAGACAAGGAAGCTCGGACTTTCTATTGGGGGGTTGACCCGAGCGCCGATAGCATGACGATTGGCAACCTGGCGGCGGCTATGATGGTGCGGCAATTTATGGCCCACGGCTACAAGGGCATTTTGCTGGTGGGCGGCGCCACGGGGCTGATTGGCGACCCAGATGGCAAAAAGCAAGAACGCGACATTAAAGAACGCGACATTGTCGCCCAAAATGTGGCTGGCATATCGGCCGAATACGACAAAATTTTTGCTGGGCTACAGTACGAAATTGTCGATAATTACGATTGGTTCAAAGACATCGGCTACATGGACTTTTTGCGCGATATCGGTAAGCGAGTTAGCTTGACCCAAATGCTCGACCGCGAATTTGTGCAAGAGCGCATTGGCGAAGGCGGCGCGGGTATTAGCTACGCCGAATTTAGTTACAGCCTTATTCAGGGCTACGACTTTTTGCACCTCTTCCGCGAAAAGGGTGCTACCTTGCAGGTGGCCGGCTCGGACCAATGGGGTAATAGCATTGCTGGCGCCCAGCTGATTCGGCGGATTGAGGGCGGCGAAGCCCATGTGTACACCGTGCCATTGGTGATAAATAAGCAAACCGGTGTGAAATTTGGCAAAAGCGAGGGCGGTGCTGTGTGGCTAAACCCAGCCAAAACCAGCCCGTACAAGTTTTACCAGTTTTGGCTGAATATTGATGACGAAACCGCCGAAGATATGGTGAAGATTTACACCTTGCTAGACCGCGAAACGGTAGAAAGCCTAATTGCCGACCACCGCGCTAACCCTGGCGAGCGCGCCCTGCAAAAAACTTTGGCGCGTGAGGTGACTGATATTGTGCATGGCCGCGAGCGCCGCGAATCGGTCGAGCGGGTAACCGCCGTGCTATTTGGCGGCGAGGCAATCGCTAGCCTAAGTAGCGACGACCTAGACGCCCTAGCGGCAGAAATCCCAACTGTTGCCACCGGACTTAGTGTTATAGATACACTAACCACCAGCGGTATCACACCCAGCAATGGCGAAGCCCGCCGCGTAATTACCGGCGGCGGCGTGACCATAAATGGTCAAAAAATTACCGAGGATACCACTATTACTGAAGTAAGTTTGGTCAAAAAAGGTAAAAATACCTTCGTACTCGCTCGCTAACCACGGCGAAAAATGGTACACTAAAGGCTACTTGCAATAAACAATCAACCGGAGGACTGTATGAAGAAATTGATTGCATTTGACGTAGATGACACATTAGTTAAATCTAAAAATCCGCTGACTGATGAAATGCGGGATTTACTAGCAAAATTACTGCAGCATTACGAGGTGGCGATTATATCTGGTAGTCGCTATGAAGTGTTCCAAACCAATATTATTCGTCCGCTAGCCGAGGTAGCTGGCGATGACCTAAAGCACATGCACATCATGCCTACTTGTGGCACGCGCTACTACACGTATAGCGGCGATAGCGAGAACTGGAACTGCGAATACGCCGAAGATCTGGCCGATGAAGAGAAGGCGCAGATTGCTGAGGTGTGCGAACGACGTGCGCGCGAGTTCGGTCTATGGCCAGAGAGCCCGTATGGTGAAGTGATAGAAGATCGTCTGAGCCAAATATCGATGTCTATGATGGGCCAGCAGGCGCCAGCTGAAGTGAAGTACGAATGGTACGACACAAATAAGCACGAAGCGTACAAGTTAACGGAAGTGATTGCCGAGGAGTTGCCGCAATTAGAGGTGCGCTACGGCGGTACAACTACTGTGGATATTACAAAAAAAGGTGTAGACAAGGCATACGGTATGCAAAAGTTGCTTGATACACTAGAACTGAGTAAAGAAGACGCGCTATTTATCGGCGACCGCCTAGAAGAAGGCGGTAACGATTATCCAGTACTAGCCATGGGTGTTGACGCTATCGATGTAGATGGCTGGCAGACAACACCGTACGTGGTACGCGGCATTCTTGGCGTAACAGAATAAAGCTAAGTCAAATAACTGAGTAAATGGAGTACTTACCTATGGCTGCCGAAAAAATGCCCCTTTATGTCATCACTGATCCCGATGAGCTACGTGCAGCGGTTATGGATGTACGCAATCATCCTGATGTGCCAATTGTTGCGCAGCTTCCTAGCCTTGAAGAATTTGTTGCCGCCGTGTATGGTGACGATACCACCGAGCTTATGGTGCAGAGCGTCATTCGTCCGCAGCGAGGAATCGGTGCTCACTGGGACATTCATGACCCCTATGTTGATCCTGAACGCCCCTTTGTCGCAACCTATAATCGAAGAGGTGCTGCGATGCTTAGGGCAACGGTTCTCGATGATCTTTTGCTTCAACGCTATAATGAAGCATTTCCTGAGCCAACTCTTGAAGCAAGGGCTGCGCGTCGGCATTACAGTAACTTTGCCTTCAAAACCGCAGAGCTGACTTATCAGGCGCAAATTACCCCGGGCACCGGGCTTATTATTCCTCAAGTCCAGGGTGCTTTGCCCTTAATCCACAATATTACTCCACCGTCGCAGCATAAGGCTCGGTTCATACAGTATGCCTCTCGTTCTACAAGTGATGGTGGAGAATTCGTAAAGTTTGCCGCGCCCGGAGCTTCAGACGAGGCGTACAATATACACATTGAAGAAGGTTACAAACCGTACGAAGAATTTCTCGATGACGAAGCGGCACAACGCAGCCAGAGCCAAAATGAACAACAGCCATCAAGTAGCAGTGATAACGAAACTAAGAGTCCTCGACAATCCCGGCGTCGGCGCTTTACGCATGGTATGAGTTTGTATGATACATTCACTAGGCGTCTTGACTAGTTTGCTACACTAATAGCAGATGAATCTTGCAACGAGTTTAGACCAAATCAAGGGAGTAGGGCCACGCCCAGCGGCCGCCAGGCATATAGTCGGTTCAATATTGCAGCGCATGGATATATTGCGCGATTTCCCGCTGGCTGGCCCTGGTCTTGGCGGTGTATCCGATAGTTTGGCTGACTACCGTTTGCTGGTGGTCGGTAACTACCAGATTATTTACCGAGTATCAAAGGCCGAGGTGGTAGTTGCGCGCATAATTTATGCTACAACTGACTACACGCGGCTGTTTTAGTTTTTCTAAACTGTTAGCGAAGGAGTGACACAAATCTGGAGGTAATAGCATTATTAACCACAATGTGATATAATACTACCAATGAATATCATCACTAGGTTCAACTACAATCTGCGCGGCCCGGAGTTTGCCGAACAGCCACTTAGGGGCGTAGTTAGCCATGCTAGCATTGCTGGCGATAGCATGGTGCTAGATGCGGTGTTTTGTAGGGGTAGATCACACCTCGATATGTACCGGGCTGCTAATGGCGAGGCTAACGCCACTATAACAACCGACCGGCATTTGCCGTATTTTGCGCTATACGCCTCCTCTCTGCAAAAAAAAGGGCACAGCCGGCCTAGAAACAGTCGCTCAGGGTTTTGCGCCGGGCCGTGAATATATCAACGACGACGAGTACCTGACGCGAATTAGTGTTGCCCTAGCGCAGACCACGCGGCTACTAGCGATGCTGCAAGAAACATCGGCTATCGGCACCACCGAAACCACTGGCCAGTTAGATGGCCTGACCGAAGAAGTCCGGCTAGGATCGTACCGGTTCTACCGCTTTAGCTAGCAGATGATATACACTAGGTATAGATGAACCTAACCACAAGTTTAGACCAAATTAAGGGAGTGGGGCCGCGTACGGCGGCGCAGCTGGCCAAGGCCGGGCTGCACACTGTGGGCGATATTTTACTGTTTTTGCCACGCAAGCACGAAGATTTTACTAATGTTAGCACCATTGCCGACCTAACCCCAGGCAAAATCACCATTAAAGCCCGTTGCGAGAGCATTAGTACCCGCCCAGTGCGCCGCGGGCTGCGCCTAACTACCGCGGTGCTGGCCGATGATACCGGCAAGCTAAACGCCGTGTGGTTTAATCAGCCCTACCGTACCCAGCAATTGGGCGGCAGTGGCGACGAATTCTATTTCAGCGGTATATTTGAGTACAATTACGGCAAATACCAGCTAACCAACCCCAGCGCCGAGGTGGCTAAGGAAATGCCGGTGCAAACCGACCGCTTGCTGCCGGTGTACCATGCCCACGCTGGTCTAAAAAGTGTTACGGTGCGCAAAGTTTTACAGGAGTTGCGGCCGCTCATGAGCGTACTGCCTGAAACCTTGCCCGAAAGCGTAATAAAACGCGAGGGCCTAATGCCGCGCGCCCAGGCCATTAGCACTATGCATTTCCCTAAAACTATCGAAGATGTGGCGGCGGCGCGCGAACGCCTGGCATTTGAGGAATTATTTGAATTGCTGTTAGCCAGCCAGCTAAACAAGCAAGACAATCAAAAGCTAGCCGGCTACCATATTCCGTTTGAGGTGGATGTGGTAAAACAATTTGTGGCCCAGCTGCCGTTTGCCCTAACTGGCGCTCAAAAGCGGGCGGCGTGGGATATTTTGCAGGACTTTGAAAAGGCGACTCCTATGAATCGGCTATTGCAGGGCGATGTCGGCAGCGGTAAAACCGTGGTAGCTGGCCTAGCGGCGCGCCAAGCGGCCAGCCACGGCTACCAAACGGCGTTGATGGCACCGACGGAAATTTTAGCCACCCAGCACGCCGAAACGCTCGATACCTTGCTAGCGCCGTTTGGCGTAAAGGTTGGCCTGCTAACCAGCAGCGTAAAGGGCAAAGCCCGCACTACATTATATGAACAAATCGCCAGCGGCGAAGTAAATGTGGTGGTGGGTACGCACGCCTTGATCCAAGATAAAGTCGACTTTAAAAACTTAGGTTTTGTGGTGATAGACGAACAGCACCGCTTTGGCGTCGATCAGCGCCAAAAGCTACTCGATAAATCTGGCGTTTTACCGCATTTGCTAGCTATGACGGCCACACCAATCCCGCGTAGCCTGGCGCTAACGGTGTATGGCGAATTAGATGTTAGCGTGCTAAACGAACGCCCAGCCAACCGCCTGCCGATTAAAACCCAAATTGTATCGCCAGTATCAAGCGCTAAGGTGTACGATGCCGTAGATAAGCAAATCGCCGCTGGCCGCCAAGCCTATGTTATTTGCAGTTTGATTGAAGAAAACCCCGATAACGACGTAAAAAGCGTGCAGGCAGAATACAAACGGCTAAAAAACAGCATATTTGGCCACCGCAGCATTGGCCTGCTGCACGGTAAAATGAAACCGGCCGAAAAAGACGAGGTAATGCAGGATTTTAAAAACAAAAAATACGATATTTTGGTTAGCACCACCGTGGTAGAGGTGGGCGTAGATGTGCCCAATGCCACCTGCATACTAATAGAAAACGCCGATAGGTTTGGCCTGGCTCAGCTGCACCAGCTGCGCGGCCGGGTGGGGCGCAGCGGCTACCAAAGCTACTGCTACCTAATGATGAGCGGCACCAACAAACCTAGCGAGCGCCTGCGCGAGGTGGAAAAAAGTAACGACGGCTTTTACCTAGCCGAGGTAGATATGCAGCTGCGCGGCCCGGGCGAAATTTACGGTCGCATGCAAAGCGGTGCCCTAAACCTGCAAATCGCCACCCTGGCCGATACCAAACTAATCGCCCAGGCGCAAAAAGCGGCTAAATGGTTTATCGAAGCCGAGGACATTACCAGCTACCCCGGCCTCACCGACCGCGTGCGCTACTATCAGCGACTAACAACGTTGAACTAGCCTCTAAAAAGCAAATAGCCCCCGATTCCGGAGGCAGATGACTATCCATCTCTTCATTATACCAAATTATATACAAAATGTCAATAGCCAAAACCGCACAAACCTGCTATACTGCCTACAGTTATGTACGCAGGTACAACCATCCATGGCAAATCTGGTGGCGTTATAGGCGTGCACCAAAAGATCGACCGTATAGCACGGCGTAATTTGAGTGCGCTGCCGCGCGTGGGCAAAAACTTCCCGGGTATCCGCGCCATATTGCACTTTGAGGGCAATAACGGCCCCGATGGTATTAAGCGCAAAAGCCCGAGTGTCGACGAGCCTTGGCACTATATTGACCCCACCAACGATACCGACCGCCAGCTGGTGACAATGATACTAGACCACCAGCATAATTTGGTGGCGGCCCTAAGGGCGGGCAACAGCGAACGCGCGGCCTTTGAAGCGGCCTGGATGGCGCACGCCATCACTGATGGCCTGACCCCGGCGCACCATTACCCCCTCAGTGATAAAATTGAAGAATTATGGGGAAAGCCCAAGGAAGAGCGGCTGACCATCCGCGACAAAAATATCATTAAGGGGCATACTCACCGCGATACCATCAGTAAAAACTGGCAATACTGGGGTGCTAAGGGCGTGTTTTTGACCCATGGGCTGTTTGAGCTGGGCATTGCCACTAGTATCAAAACGACGACCTTTCCGGATAGCACGCCAACCGCCGAGTGGCTGGCCGCTGCTGACAAAAAGGGGCTAGAACAGGTATTTATAGATGCCGTGCACGATATTTACGGCATGGACATGTACGAGCGCTTTTGGAAGAACGGCTGGAGCGCCAAGCTGGCACGCGAGACACGGCAGCAGCTGATACCAAAGATTTGTGCCGTGGTGACCTATGCGTGGTATGCGGCCGATAAGGAGGCGCGGCGTGGCGCAAATTAGGGTGATAGCCGGTAAATACGGCGGGCGCAAGATTGACGCGCCCGACCTAAGCAATACGCGCACCAAGCCGATGGGCGAGCGGATCCGCAATGCGCTGTTTAACAAAATTGCTAGCGAAATAGACGGTGCACGGGTGCTAGATGCTTTTGCTGGCACTGGGTCGGTGGGGTTAGAGGCTTTAAGCCGCGGCGCGGCGCATGTGACATTTGTAGAACGCGACAAAATTGCCCAAAAAATTTTGGCTAAAAATATTGCCTTGCTAGGGTGCGAAAATCAAACCGAGGTGGTGCGCACATCTGTAAATAATTGGCTAGAAACAGCCGATATCGAAAATTACGACATAATACTGGCCGACCCGCCATATCACGACACGCAGTTATCCACAGTTAGTAAATTATTTGCTATTCTCAAACCCAATGGGCTTATGGTATTATCTAATCCAGGAAGAGGTGAGGGACCAAATCTCGCAAATACTGGAATTGTTGTGGTGGACAATCGTAGTTATGGAAATGCGTTTCTCACCTCCTTCCGCCGAGAGTAATCTCGCGCACATTTCAAAGAAAAGTGCTTCAGCCTAGGCTGGAGTATTTTTTATTGTGGAGGTTCTGGTATAAATAAAAAACACCCTTAATGAGTGCTTTTATCACAATATCTACTCTTTGGTGCCGCGAAGAGGACTTGAACCTCCACGTACTTGCGTACACTAGCACCTGAAGCTAGCGCGTCTACCAATTCCGCCACCGCGGCACAAAAGGGTGAATACTGATTGTTAACCTGACTACTTTATGCAACACGTGCTAGCGCGTCAACGAATATCTGCGTTGCCCCACGCAGTGCCACTGCGGCACAAAAGAGCAAATATTACTTTTAACTTTATTAATAATACGAAAATTTTGATACATTTTCAAGCCGTACTATTACATTGCAAGCCCCTTATGCTATACTAATACCAATGAACGTAGTAAGGGGAAACAACTATGAGTAAAGTGGCTGCGTATTTACGTGGGCATATTAGTGGTGAAGTAAGCACGCGCGAGGACGTGCGGGCTAGTGTGGCGACCGATAATAGCGTGCTGTCGATAACGCCCGAACTGGTGATTTACCCCCGTAATACTAATGATATCCGCAAGGTAGCCCGCTTTGCCTGGCAGCTGGCCGAAAAGGGCCATGTGCTGCCGCTAACGGCGCGCGGCGCTGGCACCGACGATAGTGGTGCGGCGATTGGCAAGGGCGCGGTGATTGCTACCACGGCGCACATGAACAAAATCTTTGAATACGATGCCAAGCAGCGCCTGGTGCGACTACAACCTGGCGCCAGTGTGGGCGCATTGCAGGCGGCCCTGGGCCTGCACGGCACAGCCATATTACCACTGGTGGGCTCACACGCCAATGGCACGGTAGGCGGCGCGATTGCTAGCGCGGTAGCCGGGCCACTGGCCGGCAAATATGGCACTATCCAGCAGTCTATCAACCAGCTAGAGGTAGTACTGGCTAGCGGCGATGTGCTACAGACCAGCCGTATATCTAAGCGCGACCTCAGCCGCAAAAAGGGCCTACAGGGCTTTGAGGGCGATATTTACCGCGGAATTGACGGAATTATTGAGGAATACGAGGAAATTTTGCCAAAACTAGCCGCCAACGATGCCACCGGCTACAATTCGATTGCCGATGTGCGCCGCAAAGACGGTAGCTTTGACCTAACACCGCTGTTTGTGGGCAGCCAGGGCACGCTGGGTATCATCAGCGAGATGATACTGCGCGCCGAGCACCGCAACACCCAGCTAAGCGTGGCGGCGCTGGTGTTTGCCAGTAGCAATGCGGCCCGCGACGCCCTAGACGGCCTGGCCGACCTAAAGCCAGCGCTACTAGAGTATTTTGATGCCGAGCTGTTTGACATGGCGGCCAAGCAAGGCCGCGCCTACAAATTTTACACCGCGGCCAGCGAAAACTTTGTGCCGCAATCGGTAGTGGTAGTTGGCTTTGACGAATTTAACGCCCATCAGCGCAAAAAGAACCTGCGCCGGGCAGCCAAGATGTTTGATAAGGCTGATGGCGTGTACGTGACCGCCGACGACGAAGCGGCGGCCGACGAAGCCATTGCGGCGCTAGACGTGGCTTACTACACCTCGCTACCAGATAAAAACGGCGTGGTATCGAGCGCCCTATATGGCGGCTTTCACATACCCACGGCGCGGCTAGAGGAATTTGTAAAGGGCGTGCAGGCGCTGGCTACGCAATTGCACGAGCCGCTACCAATGGCCGGGCATGTAATTACCAATACCTACACCTTGTACCCCGAATTTGCGCTTGATAAAGTGGCCGATAAGCAAAAAGTATTTAAGCTGATAGACGCTTTAACCAAGCTGGTGTATGCCCATGGCGGCACCATGGTGGCCGAGGGTGGCGAGGGCAGGCTAAAGGCGCGCAGCGTGTATGCCGAGCTAGACGAAAAGGTGGTGGCAATGTACGAAGCGGTGCGCAAAGTCTGCGATCCGCATGGCACGCTCAACCCTGGCGTCAAGCAATCGGGCGATGTGCGCACCCTAGTGTCGCAGCTAAAATCCCGCCACGTGCCCGTCGCCCCAGCGCGGTTTGGGCTGTAGTTAAATAATCGGCAGCTTACACCTTGAAATTTGCAGCCGATACTGCTACTATATACATACCAATCTGCGCGGATGTGGTGGAATTGGTAGACACGTATGCCTTAGGAGCATATGCCTTCGGGCGTGAAGGTTCAAGTCCTTTCATCCGCACCAAAGTAAAACACCGGGCTTTAGTCCGGTGTTTTACTTTGGCTCGTTGTTGAGTCTTGAACCTTTACCCGGGCGTTAAGGTGAGAACTGCCAGTGGCAGTTCGCAAGGCGATGCCACTAGTAAGCTGTGCTTACTAGACTGGCTCGCGGGGTCGCCGGAGGTGACCAAATCCTTTCATCCGCACCAATGAAGACGTTCCAGACAATACAAGCTTGAAAAGCTCGTTGACCTCTGG
>CAYVSX010000009.1:0-17987 GCA_964454245.1 uncultured Candidatus Saccharibacteria bacterium
ATACTTTTTCACAAATTCTATCTGTTTAGCACGCCCAGGTATCATCTCGTTGAGCGCTTCGGCCTTCTTGCTGGCAGAGTCGTAACCTTGCAGCCGAGGTTTACCAGTATCTCCAGCGGTTTGCCCGCTATAACTGTCCTTGCTAGTACTATCAATATCACTCATCAGCGCCCCCGAACAAGCCACCGATCCCCAAGCACCACTTGCGCCATCCCAATGTTTGCCCAATTCTATACCGCTAGCTATTTTATATGGGTACGAACGTGTACCAATGTGACACTGCTCGGTGGGGCGAACCTTATTGCGTACTTCATCAACAAAAGCATATCCATCATCATCGGTATGCTCACGGTAATAGTTTTTATTTGTAATAGGGTCTACACCAATGTCACCCTCACCACTACTGAAAGAATCGCCTAAAGCTAAGTAATCAAATCCCTCCATGTATGTTGTTTCAGCACGCAGACTGACCTCACTCACATATGTATCATTTGGTTTAGGGTTTGCGATCACTATAAGTAGAGTATCCTCGCCAGTAAACCTTGCTTTAATTACATTGTAGCCAAGTCCAACCCTTAGGTCGTCTAGCGGAACATCCATAACTCTCTTAGAGCATATAGGGTTACAGGATTGGGTATCGTATACGTAATGTTCAGAGCCATATGATATGTTTTTAACAGAATGTCCGTAAATGTATCTTCCGTCATCAGATACGGTTCTCAAGTGAATAGATTCGTTAGCATTATCTAGCAAAATATCATCCACCGTCATAGTCTCAGTGTTAATTTTTCTCAGCCACGTATCACTTGATATGGAAGATTTTCTACCTACAAAAAATATATATTTGCCATCCTCAGATAACAGTACATCGGTGTTTACAAAAGGGGATATGTCTTTATAAATAGCACCCTCTCCGTTAATTTTGTAATCGTAATCAACTATCTGACCATTAAATGAATGTGGATCAATAGCTGAAGTAATATCACTGTATACATATATACTAGTTATATCGTCGTTTACGTTATAATCATATTCTATGACTCTACCACTTGCCTTATGATATCGTCCGGGGCCATACGGAACACCATAATCATGATGGACTACAGCTGATGAATATAGAGATTTAAACGAATTATGCGTAGCTATACCAAAAATAATTGTCAAGCTGTCATCATATGGCTCTGGACTAACCACGATAACATATGGCCCAGAATCTATCAAACACCCGAATGCGTTTGCAAATTTTATTTCACCGTTGTGAATGTGTGTACTTTGTCCGGTTTTTATATCACAGCCATACGTTTGTGGAGCAACCTTACTAGTGGTGCTTATCTCACCATTCATCCAATCATATTGTTTATTGGTTGCTCCTGCAGTCGCCCCAAACAATCCTGAAATCACAATCGCTAAAACCGCTGCAAAGTATTTCATAATTTACCTTATAATACCAGTAAAAAATCAGTTGAGCAAATACCCTAAATACAAAATACAAGTAGCCTATAGCATTTTTAACCACAACCAATTACAATAGGAGCTAAGATGACCAAAATATTGCTAGTAGAGGACGATAAGAGCTTACGTGAGATTTATGGCGTGCGCTTGCTGGCGGAGGGCTATGATATTGTTTCCGCTGGTGATGGGGAAGAGGCCTTAGCGATGGCGATTAAAGATCGCCCCAACCTTATAGTTAGCGACGTGATGATGCCAAAAATTAGTGGCTTTGACATGCTAGATATTTTGCGCAGCACCACCGAAACCAAAGATATAAAGGTGATTATGATGACCGCCCTTTCTAGCGAGGAGCAGCGCCAGCGCGGCGTTAACCTTGGTGCCGACCGCTACCTTGTTAAATCGCAAGTGGGGATTGAAGATGTAGTGCGCACCGTGCACGAGGTATTGGCCGATGCGCCAGTGGCTGGCCACGCGCCACTAGTATCGACCCCAGCCGCCGCCGCACCTGCGCCGACCCCCAGTGCGCCAGTAGCTGCGCCTGCACCGGCAGCTGCTAGCCCAGCACCTAGCCCGGCCGTACCAGCCCGGGCCCCAGCCGCTGCGCCCGCACCAGTCGCCCCACCAGTAGTGCCAGCACCGACTCCTGTGCCAACCCCGGTGCCAACGCCATCTCCAGCGCCGGCTACCACGCCAGCACCTGCACCAGCCCCAGCTAGCGCCTTGCCACAGCCCACTGCGCCGTTTTCAACACCACGCCCTGGCACACTTGCCGGCCGGGTTATCCAGCCGCTAGAGGGCACCGCCGCCCCAGCTCCAGATTTCGGTGACCTCATAAACCAAGAATTATCTAGCGAAACACCGCCCGCTTTTCCGGCTGGTAACAATATGCCTGGCCCAAGCGCCGTGCCCGAACCTGCCGCTGGCTTGCAGTTCGAGGAAACACCGCGGCCTGCCGCCGCCCCAGCCGCGCCTAGCATAGCCGCACCGCCCGTACCGCCAACCCCAAGCACTGGGGTATAGCCCTATGCCTGGCGATACCACCCGCCTAAACAAATACCTAGCCCTGCAGCTAGGTATTTCGCGCCGCGAGGCCGACATTTTAATAGATAGCGGCACAGTGACCATCAACGACCAGCCAATTAGCCTGGGCGCTCGGGTAACTGATGGCGACAGCATTGCCATCGCCGGCAAACCAATAAAAGCTCAAAAAGCCACCTACGTGTACCTGGCGCTTAACAAACCGGTGGGCTACGTGTGTTCGCGCCGCGCCCAGGGCGATAACCCAACCATTTACGAAATCATCCCACCCCAGTATCACGCCCTAAAGCCGGTAGGGCGGCTAGATAGGGACAGTAGTGGGCTGTTGCTACTCACCAACGACGGCGACTTCGCCTACCGCATGACCCACCCCAAATTTGCCAAAACCAAGGTGTACGAAGTACGGCTAGACAGCGAACTAGCGCCCTTGCACCAGCAAATGATAGCCGACTACGGTGTGCAACTAGATGACGGCACCAGCCAGCTGGGCCTAATGCGCCTAAGCGATGAAGATAGGGCTGGCTGGCAAGTCACCATGCGTGAAGGCCGCAACCGCCAAATCCGCCGTACCTTTGCCGCCCTAGGTTACACCGTCACCAAGCTGCACCGGGTGCAATTTGGCAATTATGCGCTGGGTGATATGAAACCAGGCGAGCTAAAACCGGTTGATATGCGCTAGGTGATATAAGTTATTACCCCAGTTGGGGTTAGTGTAAAAATTACACTAACTACCTATTGACTTTTTATAGATTTCGGGTAATAATTAATTCCAGCAATGTGCGAGTTTTCTCGGGGTGGGCAACATCTGCTCATTAACAACCGAGAAACACACAACCCACAAACCGAAAAGAGGTGACATGGAACTCCTCCGCGGCACGCGGCACACGTACGACGTTGGCCGCGCAGTAGCAGCCACGCCCGCCCACGGCCTGTACCTCGCTCGCGAGGTAGGATCGGGCGCAACGTGTCTGCTGCAAATTGCCAACGACCGAGCCGCCAACGGCGGCCTAGCGCGCACTGCCTACATCCTGGATGTCCTGGCCACGGCCTCACAAGGCTACGACCAGCAGTACAGCCAGGCCCACGGCAAGCGCCTGCACTACGATCGACTATTCCCAGCCAAGCTGGAGTCGTTCGAATCAAGCCAGCTGAACAAGCGGCGCGTCAATGCGCTGATGTTCGTGGATGTCACAAGCGTCCCCGACCTGCATCCACTGGCCAAGCTCCTGTACAAAGACCGGGTGATCCTGGACTTGAAGACGGGGGCCTGGGTGATGGGGCGGCTGCTGAAACTGCTGGCCTTCACCCATGTGCAGGGTGTGGAAGTTCGGGCCATCAGCCCGAACAACATCCTACTCGATGCCGAGCAACACTTCGCTATCGTTTTGGACTGGACATCAGCCTTGATGCACCAGGCCAAGGTGACCAGCGCAGGTGCGCGCCACGACATCGAATGTGCGGCACGTACCGTCCTGGCCAGTTGCGACTTGCTGGACAACGTGCCGTACGATGCCGGCAGCGGCGAACACCGCTATGTCCAGTTGTTGCAGGGCTTTGCCCGGGGCAGTCATGACAATGCCGTCGTGGCACATCGGCAGTTCTATGATCTCCTGAACGAGATCTGGCCTGTCGAATTCCATCCGTTCACCACACTGCCGCAACCGCGGCACTGACAGAAAGGCCCCATCATGGGCAGAATCACGTTCAACACGGGCGGCTACCAGACAGCGACGCGGTCGCTGGGTGTGCCGGCTCGTGATGTCACCCGGGCTGCGGAACGCGAGTTCCGCGACACCGGCAGGCTCGACCCGCTCGTCGACCCGGCAGGCTTCGGCCTGATCCGCCGGTCGCTGATGCGATTCGAACAGCGGCCCGATGGCCTCTACGTCGTCACCGTAGGCACGCCGATTCCGGTCGAGACTCGTCTCGACACGACCGGCTCGATGGGTGGCTTCGTAGACATCGCCATGCGTAAGCTCGAGAAGCTGTACCTGCTGACGCAGGGCATGCTTCCCGGGCGCGACCTCCAGATCGCTACCGGCATCTTCGGAGACTGCATCGACCCTGTGGTGCTTTGCCGCCCACAGTTCGAGATGGAGCCCGAGAAGATCGTCTATCAGTTGACACTGATGACACCCCAGTGGGGCGGCGGCGGCAACGGTGGCGAAGACCCGCACTACGGGATCTTCGGTGGCGCCTACCTGGTGGACAGCTACGCCAACCGCATCGGCCTCAAGGGCTACGACTTCACGGTCACCGACGAACCGGCCCGCTACCGCCTGGATGTGCGCCAGCTCATCCGGATCTATGGCACGGACGTGTTCGACAAGGTGGCCGAGAACGGCCACGAGATCGACCAGAGCCACCTGCCCAGCACCGAGGAAGTCGTGCAGGCGCTGCTGAAGCGCGCGCACGGCTTCGCGCTGGTGATCGATCCCGGCAGCTACTACAGCCGCGGTACGACCCAGTTCTGGCAGGACGTCTACGGCCCCGAGCGTGTCATCACGCTCCCGGACGTCGACTACCTACCACACACCCAGGCGATCATCGTTGGCCTGACGGAAGGCACGCTCAACCTCGAAGAGGTCGAGACCTTCCTGATGAACAACGGTGTCGACGCCAAGTCGGCCAAGGTGCTGATGCGATCGGTGGTCAACATCCCGATCGGCGCCCAGGCAGCGCTGCCCAACTTCTACCGCCAGCCGGTGGCCGGGGACGTCTTCGCTACGAAGACCGACCTGTGGCCGCTGAGCCCGGACGAGGTGTCGGCGCTGCCGTTGCCGAGCGACGATTCGTTCGACCCCGGCAACGACATCGATTGGCTGTAAGCCACACCACACCTAGGGAGGTGACGCTATGACCCGCAAGGTCTACGTCGTCACCGACCTAGGGTCTGGTGATGGCGGCAAAGGCAGTGTGGTGCACGCTGTGGCTTCGCGCCAGCGTGCCCACACTGTCATCAAGCGCGGTGGGGCGCAAGGTAGTCACGGTGTTCGCACCGCCACTGGCCACAGTTTCGACTTTGGTCAGTGGGGATGTGGTACCCTAAATGGCATCCCAACGCACCTGTCTAGCCAAATGATCGTCAGCCCCGAGGGGCTGCTAAATGAGGCTGAGGCACTGCAAGCGGAAGTCGGCATCGCCGATCCGTTTGGGCTGCTGACCGTCGACGAAACGGCCTTGGTGGCCACGCCCTTACACGGTGTGGCCTCGCGCCTGTTCGAACTGGCCCTGGGGAGCAATTCCCGTGGGACGGTTGGCACCGGCGTGGGGCAAAGCTATCGCGATGCGCTCAAGTACCCAGAGCTGGTATTGCGGGTAGGGGACCTTTTGGCCCCCGACCTGCGCGACCGGTTGTATGCGGTACGCGACTGCATCGCAAGCTATCTGTGGCCTGTGCTACTCGACGCGGAATTCCTCCGGGAAGACAGCGCCGACGTACGCTACGAGCTGGAACTACTCCGCGACGACGAATTCGTCGAGTACATCGCTCGGCGCTTCCGTGAAGCGGGCAGGTTAGCACGCATCGTACCACACGACTACCTGGCCGAAACCATCCTCGGAAAGGAAGGGGTGGCGGTCATCGAATCTTCGCACGGCGTCCTCACCGACAACGTGCATGGCTTCGCCCCGCACACCAGCGCCATCCGCACGCTACCCGAGCAATCGCGGCAGTTGCTGGCCGGTGCTGGCTACAGCGGGCAAATCGTCAATCTGGGGGTCACCCGCGCCTACGCCGTCCGGCATGGCGCGGGGCCGCTCCCAACTGGCGATACGGCGCACGGCAGGCACCTGCACCCCGGTAGCGAATCGCAAGATAACCGCTACCAAGGCCAGGTGCGAGCCGGTGCGTTCGATGGCGTACTGCTACACTACGCCATCAACGTATGTGGCGGCCCCACGGCCTTCGACGGCCTGGCCGTTACCTGGTTCGACCAAATCAAGCGTAATGGCGAGTGGCTGCTGTGCGACCGCTACAACGGGAACCTGGACCCAGCCGCATTCACCCCCCAAGGTGAACTGCGAGTACGGCCCAACCCCAGCGTAGCCCAGCAGGCACTACTCACCACGGCACTTGGCGCGGTCAAGCCGGTCATCACCAGCCAGGTGATCGACCAAACGCTGGGTAATGATGCGCTTTACGGCATCTGCGCCCAGCAAATCCAGTCCATGACTGGCATCCCGGTCCGTATGGTTTCCATGGGGCCGACCGAGCGCGACAAGCTCATGAAATAAACACATCCAACACCAAAAGAAAGGGACAATCATGTCCAAGGATGACAAGACCAACGACGCGGTGGACACCACCGTCGTCGACGCCGTCGCGGCCAAGCTGAAGGAATTCGGCGCCACCGACGACATCGTCACCAAGCTGAAGGCTCTGGGCGTCGAGACGCCCGAGGACCTCACCGAGCTCACCGAAGCCGACCTCACCACTGCCGGCCTGCCTGTCGTCAAGGCGCGCAAGCTGCTGAGCAACGTCAAGCCGGCCGAGGTAGCTGCCGTCGCGCAGTCAACCGAAGCCGTCATCGCCTCTATCCTGCCGCAGGTGCCGGACTACGCCAGCTTGCTGGACCAGCTCCGTACCGGTGGCGTGCTGAAGGTGGATCGCTCCACCGTCACCGGACTGGTGCAGGCCTACGTGGCCAACCGCGTCGGCCTGTTCGACGTCACCGAGAAGTTGGTGGCAGAGATGAAGGCCTACGCCGAGCGCAACGACGAGCCGGTCGAGCCGAAGGTGTACTACCGTCTGAAGAACCAGCTCACCCGTACCCGCTACGGGGATCTGTTCGCCGCCATCGAGGGCTTCGACGGCCGCAGCGTCACCGCTGCCGCCAAGAAGGACGTCCTGGCCAAGGTCGACCAGAAGCTCTGGCCGGCCGTACGCGAGTTCCAGACCCGCCTGAGCGGCTGGCACGACTCGTGGTTCGCCAGCGCCAACAACCCGTTGGCCCTCCAGAACGCCCTCGCGGCGTTTGCTGGCGGCCGATCGGGCGTGGTTCCGTCCACCACTCAGGCCCCCGACACCGGCGGCCTGCACGATGAGGCCGACAAGGTCAACGACGCCGCCAATCGCGTGTTCGCGGGTGAGGGCGTCCAGATCGCGGCGGCCGTGGCCTTCGAGGCCAGCAAGATCCGTGAGGTTCTGGCCGACCCGGCACTGCCGGCACGGGTTGGCGCCGCCAACCACGAGCAGATGCTGAAGCAGCTCGGGGTGGCTGTCAGCGCGGCCGATCCGCGCTTCGAGCGCGACCTGGTGCAGTACATTCTGGCCATCCTTCAGGTGAAGAACCTCGGGGGCGGCCAGGACGAGCTGCTGTACTTCGACGCGCTGTGGCAGCTGGGCAACCAGATCGACTGGAATCAGCTGGGAGCCGGCTCGCTGTCCCGGCTGGGCGGGAGCGATCTCCGCAACCAGCTGGGCGCCGCCGCCGTCCGGAGTTCCGACCTCGGCGACCACGGCAGCCGGGTGCGTAACTACTAGCACCCAAAACCCCGCCTAGCGGCGAGGGCATCTAGCCTTTCCTATGGCGACACCGCTGGTGTCGCCATAGGAGGGCTTTTTTAATTAGCAATAGTTGGCAACCGCACCTTTTCGGCAAATAACCGCGTGGCAAGCCGGCGGTAGCCTGGGTCCCAAAAGGTACTTTGGCTATCTATACCATCAGGCGCAATCAAAGTATCATCAGCTTGCACGGGGTAGTGGCGCTCGTACCCCTTATGCAGCAAGCGGTACTGTAGCACATCTTGCTCTAGGCGGCGCCGGGCAATGTGCTTATCGAGTGGCGTATGGTACATCGTAGCCACCGCTTGGCGCAGCTCATCAATTTCAGTTTTTTCACCTATCCACACCGCGTTAAACAGCAAATTACTCCATAGTGGGTCAACATGCATTCCATGCTCGGCCGTAGTTGATGGCACGATTGTCGGCTGCCAGCCAGTAAAGGCCGTGGCCAGCAAACCGTCGGGCAGCCGTGCGCCCGGCCGCGCCAGCAGCGCCATGTCAATATCGGCGGTTTCGTCGCCGTAGCCCTTTAGTCGCGAGCCGCCCAACATTACCACCGGGTACAATACTTCCTTCAGCTCGGGGCGCTGGCCGATTTGCTCGGCCGCCGCCCGGGCTTGCTGTAGCTCGGCTGGCATAAACCGCAGGTTGGCCGATAGTTCGCCGGCTAGTTGCGGCATATCCATAAATTCAGGTAATTTACCACTGTTATACAGGTGGCGCAGCGCCGTATCGGCCTGCTGACGCACTACTATATCATCATGCTGTCGCTGGCGTAGCATCCAGGGCAGGGTAGCTGTTAGGTCACCGCCAGCCCGGGCGTCTAATGCTAGGGCACGCAGGGCAACTTGCCGCTCAATATTGTTATCGCTATACATCAGCTGCTCGGCTGTTGGGCGACCCACACCACGCGCCACATCGCGCACTACCGTATGCAAGCCAGCTTGCCGCAGCCAACGCGAGCGCGCTTCAGTAATAGTCGGGTCATCAGCCGCTTGGTTGGCCGCCGCCACCAACTGTGGCAAGTCGCTCAGTGTGGCTTGCTGGGCAGTACTAGCCGGGCGGTCGGTATCGGCAAAAGACGCCCGTACTATGTCGCTATCAGTGCCGCTGGTAATATATTCCACATCGCTAGCGTTAAGTAGCCCGGCCCGGCCCAACATCGGTGCCAAATGCGCCGCCTTGGCCACTCGCGGTGCCTGGTCCAAATCACTATCTTCGCCAATGTCGCCATCCACAAAGTCACCGCGGCAATCGGTGTCGGCCAAACAGTCCCACCAGGCATCTAGGTAGGTCTCGCGGTACTCAGCCTGCTGGCTGGTTGGCAGCCAATCGTGGGGGAGATACAGGGCTAACCGCGCCAAACCTGGCTGGCGTAGCGTTTGCGCTAGCCAATCGCTGCGCCGCTGGCCATCAGCCAACATATCAGCCGGCAAAATCCCGCCGATTTCTGTCATCGGCGGCATAACAACCGGCTCATCACGCACTGCAACACGTTCAATCATATGTATATTATACCATTAGTTTTACAAATTGAATAGGGTGGCGCGCTGCGGTTGCAGCGCACCACCCTTACGGTGGGCGTTAGCCCTCGTTCAGCCGACGCAGACCATTGTCGATGGCCTCGTCATTGACCCTGTCACGCACCTCCTGGCTAACAGGAATGCCTCGCGGACGACCCGCGACGCGCTCCCTGATGGCAAAGCTGATTAGCAGTGCCGGAAACGACCCCAGGGCGACCATCATCAGCGACACCACCAGCCACATCGGCAACGGAATCAGGCTTCCACCCCCCAAAACCATCGCCCAGCCGGCCGCCCACGCGATCACCCACAGCAGTGCGAGCTCTTGCCGCCGAAACCAGCAGACACCGGCCAGCACGACAATCGCCGCGCCAACCAAGAGCGTCGCGTATCCCGCCATTGCTCCGTACATACCCAGAACCCCCATTTCTTTGTCTAGCTGCTAGGTATCACTTTATTATACCACACTTGGTGTAAAAATGCAATATCTTACGCTTGCACCTAGGGGTAAAATGTGCTAAAATTAGGCTAATATGGCAGCAAAACTACCTACCGTGGCAATTATCGGCCGAGCTAATGCGGGCAAAAGCTCGCTTTTTAACCGTATGGTGCGCAGCCAGCAGGCCATCGTCGCCCGCGAAGCCGGCACCACCCGCGACAATGTGTTGGGTAAGGTAAGCTACCTAAGGGGAAAATCCAAGCGGACGGCTGAAGCGGGTGACAGCGCGCGGGGCAGCGCCCAAAATGTTTCACCTTTAGGTGAAAGCATTTTAGGGGCGGACGCGCTGGCAGGACCCGCGTCTAGCGACCTACGTGCCGATTTTGAAAAAATCGGTAACGACGGTAGCGGGGAAAGTCGCACTGGCGAATTTTGGCTAGTAGACACGGCTGGTCTGAAGGATGCAGCTGACGAATTTGAAGCCGGTATTCAAGACCAAATTCAAGAGGCGGCCGACGCTGCCGACGTGATAATTGTAGTGGTGGACAGTACCGAATACCCCGGCGATGAAGACCGCATCGTAGCCAAAAAAGCCTTAAAAAGCAAAAAACCAGTCATTTTAGTCACCAACAAAGCCGACCTAAAAGGGGCAATTCATAACGACGAATTCCGCCGCCTAGGTATCAAAGATATCATCCGCACCAGCGCCGAACACAACAGCGGCGTTAGCGAACTGTTAGACCGCATTGCCGAGCTAATACCAGCCGCCCACGCTGCCGAACCTGACGACGTGCTACGCGTCGCCCTAATTGGCCGCCCAAATGTCGGCAAAAGCCACCTATTTAACACCCTAGGCGGCAAGCAGCAGGCACTAGTAGCCAACGTAGCCGGCACCACTCGTGATCTTAACCGCGTTAGCGTCAACTTCCACGGCCAAGCAATCGAACTGATCGATACCGCCGGCATCCGCCGCCAAGGCAAGCAAGAGGTAGGGATTGAAAAATTTAGCGTTTTGCGCACCCTCAGCGCCATTGAAGAATCTGATATTTGCTTTTTGCTGATGGACGTAAACGAACTAAACGTGGCGTTAGACCAAAAGCTAGCTGGCATTATAGCCGAGGCCGGCAAAGGCCTAGTGCTGGTGGTTAGCAAGTGGGATAGCGTAATGGATAAAGACGCCTACACTCGCGACGCCCTCGCGCCAAAAATTGGCTACAATTTTGACTTTGTACCCTGGGCGCCGCTAATATTCACCAGTAGCGTCACCGGCCAAAATGTTACCAAACTGTTTGACCTAGCGCTAGATATAAAAGCTCGCCAACAGCAAGCCACCAAAACCCGCGTACTAAACGACCTGCTGCAAAAAGCCGTGCAAAAACACCCACCAGCCGGGCTAAAAAATAGCCACCCCAAGCTGCGCTACATGGTGCAAACCGACACCACGCCGCCATGGTTTGTCATTTACGGCAGCAACCTAAAATTTGTGCACTGGAGCTACAAACGCTACCTAGAGCGCCTGGTGCGCGAAACCTACAACTACGCCGGCGTGCCGATTAAATTTAGCTACCGCGACGAAAAGCAAATCAAAGCCAATAAAGAGCGTATGGCGCAAGGGCTAGAACCCGTCACCAAAGCCTACAAACAGCGCAAAGAGGCCGAAAAGCGCGACAACCAGCAACCTGAAGAGTAAAGAAGAACTTCCCATTTCTGCGCCATAGCACAGAAACGAGGGTTTTGATGTGGCGCCTTTTAGCCGTAGCGCCGGGTCGCCTGCAACTCCTGCACGGTGGTGGCTCGCCAGCCGGTGATGACCGGTGTTGGCCATCCGTCGCCGATGATTGGGAACCTACCCAGCACTCCGGGCTTGCCGATGATCAGTTTGCTTGCGATGACATCGCGGCTATCATTGGCCAGCCTCTTGAACTCATCACTCAGCCCCACGCTCAGGTCCGGAGCAAGCACGAGCCGCTGCCACGAGGGGTAGCTATGGAACCCCGCCCTGAAGACAAGCTCCACGCCACCCTTGGCTTTGACCACCAGGATGTGGTCGGGGTTTGGCATACCCTCAAACCGCACCAGCTTGTAGATATCCATCTCTGCCACAAAAGGCATCGTCTTCTCCTTTCACTAGTTGTGAAGACTTGTTTATAAAATATCACTCTTTCAATATTTTGTCAATTTTTGCTATACTATCCCTATGAAAGTAATCTTAGGCCTGGGCAATGCCGAGGCAAAATACACCGGTACACGCCACAATGTGGGGTTTTGGGCGCTGGATGCGCTAGCGGCCAGCCATGGGGTGGAGTATAAGCCCCAAGCCAAGCTACACGCCCTGGTGGCCGAGGTAGCTAGCGGTGATGAGAAAATATTGCTAGTAAAGCCGACCACGTACTACAACGAGGTAGGGCGCTCGGCCCGGGCGATTATGGATTTTTACAAATTAGCCCCCGAGGATTTTTTAATCGTGCACGACGACCTAGCCCTGCCACTAGGCACCATCCGCACTCGCCTGGGTGGTAGCGATGGCGGCAGCAACGGGCTAAAATCGCTGGCGGCGCACATCAGCACCGCCACCGCTCGGCTACGCATAGGCGTGTGGGCCGACACCCACCACGGGGCCGACAAAGTGGGCGTGGTGCTGGGCAAGCTGAATAGTAGCGAACAGGCCGCCCTAAACGAACAAAAAAATGCCATACTCGGCATTGTAAATGATTTTATAGCTGGCGATTTTACCGCCACCACGCATCGTAATTAAAGTTGTGGCCTTGCCCTCCGGTGCGGGAGGGCAAGGCGGGGTAGGGGGCTAGCGGCTGAACCGCCGGCGAACGGCCGGGTAAATCAGCGCGAACACCATGCAGCCGATCGCCGTGTACAGCATCGCGGCGGCGAAGCCGTCGCCGAGCGAGCCGTCCATGAATGTCAGGCCGTAGAACAGCCAGGCGGTCAGGCTGATCAGCCAGGCGTTGATGGCGACTACCACCGGCATCTGGCGCGGCGGATCCGGTTCGAGCTTGATGACGCGGCGGTCAGGCTGCGCCGGGGCAGACGCAGCGGCCTGGGCTTCGACCCAGGCGACATCGCCTGGAGTGGCCATGTCAGCGATATGTTCGGGCATGATGCCCCTTTCCGGAAGGTGCGACACCTCCCTTATTAGTAGTGGTGTGCCTAATCTCATTATATCACACTTTGTACAAAAATGCAAGCTACACGCCCAAAAGGGTGCTGATTACCGCTACAAAAGCCAGGCCTACCAGTAGTACGCCCGCCTGAATAGTGCCCATACGGCGTGGTTGTTCGTGGATTTCAGGGATGATGTCGCTGGCCGCTACGTAGATGAAAAAGCCGCTGGCTAACGCCAATAGCTGCGCCTCGGGCAGCTGCACCGCCGCACCAAGCCAGTACACCACGCTGGCCGCTACCACTGTGCCTAGCGCCGTGGCTACGTTGGCTAATATAACCTTTTTGTCGGCCCAACCGCGCGATAACAATATACCAAAAGTACCTAATTCCTTAGGGATTTCGTGGGCACTAACAGCGATAGCGGTGATAAAGCCGGTAACGGGGTTGACCAAAAAGGCCGCACCCACCGCCACACCGTCGATACAGTTGTGCAGCAGGTCGCCCAACATCACTAGGCGGTTTTGCTGCTGGTGGCGCTCGTGCTCGGCGTGGGCGTGGTGGTGGTGAAACCAGCTGCTAAGCCGTTCCAGCAAAAAGAAGGCTATAAACCCAGCCAGCGCCCACAGTAGTAGCGTGCGCGGCTCACCCAGCTCAAAACTCTCGGGCAATAGGTCAAAAAACGCCGCCGCCAGCAACGCACCCGCGCCAAAGGGCAGGGCCAGGGCAATTGCCCGCTTGCGGCCGCGCTTGCTCAAAAATATAATCGCCCCGCCAGCCAGCGATATGGCGCTGCCGGCGATGATGGCTAAGAGGAGTAGGATGTAGGTGTCCATTAGGGGATATTATAGCATTTTTGTAAGTTCTTTTAGCTAAAAGAACCAAAAGCCTAACAACTACTTTTCTTTTGGCAAAAGTAGCAAAAGACCACATCTTTTTCTAGAAAAAGATGCAAAAAGCCTTCTTTTTTGCGCTAAAAGAAGCAAAAAATCGCCCGCTACATTAAACAATCTACCATCTACGCCAATTAAATCTCGACTATTGCTCCCGCCCGGTCAAAAAACAACGACCCCTAAAGGGGATCGGTTCACAACAATATCTCTAATGATGGTTGTGAACAGAGTTTTTTGAATTATTCCGGGTGGGAGGGTTAGCTGCTATCGTATGTGGTCATTTTGATGATTTTTCACTGGATGCTGAAATAAATTCAGTATGACAACGAGAGAAGTAGCCTACATCCAGCACGCCGTCATCCTGAATTTATTTCAGTATCCAGTTAGGTATTCATCGGCTCTGCCAATTTAACTAGTGGGTCTTGGGAGCCGCCGAACCCCCAGCAGCCTGCTGGGGTGTTTCACATGTTGCCCCAATAACAAAACTCCCGCTACTATAGGCGGGAGTTTTGCAAAATAATTGCAAGGTACCAGGTAAGGGTGGGCATCACCTGGTACCAATTAGCCCTTCGTCCCACCCTATCGGGTAAACGTGATCCACCTCACACTACGAGCGATCCGCTGGACAAAAGGGTTAGTATACGCGCCAAAGCTTGTCTAACGGCGTTACAGTGGAGGGTAGATTACTATAACGCGCCTTGGTGCGCAACCTAACATTAGTAGTCTTTCGCCCGAAGGCTAAAGACTGTTAGAATAGGGGGTATAAGGTGCTTGATGGGGTATTGCCTCACCAATCAGTTCTTATATTAGCACACTCGGCGCATAATGTCAACACTTTTTATAACAAATTTGTATGAATATCAATAAAGTCTCTCCAGATAAGCACAAGTATTTACAGATTACCTCTGTTATTGATAAACCACCAGCAACATTGTATTACTATGGAGCATTACCGGAATCACGCCTACCTACGGTAGCAATAGTGGGCTCGCGTAAGCCCACCAGCTATGGCAAAGAGGTGACGCACCGGCTGGCCTACGACCTAGCCAAGCAGGGAATTGTGGTGGTGAGCGGCCTGGCGCTAGGAGTGGATGGCTTAGCCCACCAGGCGGCACTAGAGGCCGGCGGCACCACATTGGCGGTGTTGCCGTGTGGGTTGCCCAAAATTTACCCATCTACCCACCGCGATTTAGCCCAAGCGATTGTAAATAAAGGCGGGGCATTGATCACCGAATACACCAGCGACGACGAAATTAGCTACCAAAGCAACTTTTTAGAGCGCAATCGCATAGTGGCCGGCCTGGCCGACGCCGTGCTAATAACCGAGGCGGCCGCCAAAAGCGGCACCCTAAACACCGCTGCCCACGCCCTAGCGCAGGGCAAAGATGTGTTTGTGGTGCCGGGCAACATCACCAGCCCCATGAGCAGTGGCTGCAACGCGCTAATTAAGCAAGGGGCAAATATTGCGCTGTCGGCCGAAGATATCATCCAGGTGATTGCCCCGCAACTACTAAAGCAGCAAGAGATACTACCACTGGGCGCCAACCCAACCGAAATCGCCATATTGCAGCAGCTAAAAGCCGGCGTGCGCGACGGCGACGAAATCCAGCGCAACACTGGCATGAGCGCGGTAGATATTACCACCGCGCTAACTATGCTAGAGCTATCCGGCGCTATCCGCGGCCTAGGCGCTAATCAGTGGACGCTGCGCTAACAAAATGCGCCCCGTAGGGCGCTTGTATCTAGGTGTCAATTCCGCCAAAAAACGGTTCGCCAGTATCCGCATCCACAGAGGGTGATTTACCGCCAAACGCTAGTGGTGTGCCCTCACCAATACCCCTTAGTGCCCAGTCCACTGTAGATTTGCTCATAGTCTTAACAGCGGCCTCGCGCCTAGTTGGTAGCATATCGGCACGAGGTAGCGCCTGAAGCTGCTGCTCTTGACCTAACGGTTGATGACCGCGTATATAATTCATATTTCGAGATGATAGTGGCATCACTGCTCCTTTCCTTATATCTGCTAGCTCGCGGAAAGGCAGCCACACGTTTTAGTGCTGTCCCCCGTATCGGCGTTCGTTGCCCATTTTTGTTTTAGAACGTCTATGGCAAATATAGTACACCTAAGCAATAGCGGTGTCAACCCTTTTTTACCTCAGTTATTTTACAGTGTTTTTAACTTGTGGCATAATACTAGGCATGAAACGGCGCAACATCCGGGCAAAAGACCTATTACAGCTACCGTCGGCCATTACCGCTGGGTCGTTTGCGCTGGTGGTAGATGGTAGCCGCAAGCTAGACACGCCCGAGGGCAAAGCCGAGGTGATAGTAGGCCGGCTGGGCGACGTAGTAGATGGCGCGGTGGCGCGCAAACTAGATATGTCTAGCGACGCTGGGGCGATGCTAGATGTGCTGTGCGACAAACTAGGCATGGCGGCGATTGGCGTGGGCGCCTGGAGGCACGATATTGTGCCCAAACCAATCCTACTGGCCATGGCCGCCCGCCACGGCATCAGCGCCGCCGCTACGCTGTACGCTGGCCTGCACGATGAAAAAAAGCGTGCCATCCGCCCGCCACTATCGGGCAAGCTAGGCATGGCCGCCGATACCGCCGCCCTAAGCGCCTTTATGCTGGCCAGCGAGCTAGCGCCCGATAGCCGCCGCCGGCGCATTGCCACCGGGGTAGGGCACGTTGCCGCCGCCGCTGGCCTCATCTTCGGCACCGTCGCCACCGTGCACTACATTAAGGGCGAATTTGCCACCGACGAAACCTAATATTTGCATTTTTTTACAATCAGCGCTACTATATGCCACTGGATTTGGCATATCACGCCAACCTATATATAGTTAGAGTAAGCATGAGCAAAAATTTAGTAATAGTAGAGAGCCCAGCCAAAGCCAAAACCATCGAAAAATACCTCGGTAAAGATTTTACCGTGCTTTCTAGCGTGGGGCATATTCGTAGCATCGTTAAAAAAACCAAAGATGGCACGCCGCCGATTGATGTTAAAAACGGTTTTAACACCACCTACGAAGTGGACCCCGAAAAAAAGAAGATAATTACCGAGCTAAAAAAGGCCGTAAAAGCCGTGGGCGCCGCCAATGTATGGCTAGCCACCGATGAAGACCGCGAAGGGGAGGCTATAGCCTGGCATTTGTGCGAGGTGCTAAAGCTCGACCCCGCCACCACCAAACGAATTGTGTTTCACGAAATTACTAAAGATGCCGTCACTAACGCCATTGCCGCGCCGCGCACCGTAGATATGCAAATGGTAGCCGCCCAGCAGGCTCGGCAAATATTAGACCGCATAGTTGGCTTTGAACTTAGCCCGGTAGTGTGGCAAAAAGTGCCCGGTGGCAAAAGTGCCGGCCGCGTGCAAAGCCCCGCCGTGCGGCTACTGGTAGAGCGCGAGCGCGAAATCCGCGGTTTTGAAGGCAGTAGCCAGTTCCGCGTAACGGCGCTGTTTCACCACGCTGGGCAAGAATTTAAGGCAGAGCTTGCCGAGCGCTTTGATACCGAGGAAGCCGCTACGAAGTTTTTAGAGAGCCTAAAAGGCGCTGCTTACACTGTTAGCGACATCACCAAAAGCCCCGGCACCCGCAACCCTGGTGCGCCGTTTACCACCAGTACCTTGCAGCAAGAGGCCAATGCCAAGCTCGGCTTTGGCTCTAAAGCCACCATGGCCAGCGCCCAAAAGCTGTACCAGGCCGGTAAAATCACCTACATGCGTACCGATAGCGTTAATTTAAGCGGCCAGGCCATCGCGGCAGCCACTGACTTTATAAAGCGCCTATACGGCCCCGAATACTCTACCGTGCGCAAGTTCAAAACCAAAAGTGCCGGCGCCCAAGAAGCCCACGAAGCCATCCGCCCGACAGACGTAACGGTAGAAACCGCTAGCAACAACGAATACGACCAAAAACTGTACGATCTGATACGCCGCCGCACGCTGGCCAGCCAAATGGCACCGGCCAAGCTGGAAAACACTACGGTTACTATTGAAATTACGCGCCAAGCGGGT
>CAYVSX010000009.1:17997-30946 GCA_964454245.1 uncultured Candidatus Saccharibacteria bacterium
CGCGCGGGGCAGCGCCCAAAATGTTTCACCTTTAGGTAAAAGCATTTTAGGGGCGGACGCGCTGGCAGGACCCGCGCATAGCGACCTACGTACGAATTCTAAAAGAATTCGTAACGACGGGAGCGGAGAGGTCTTCACAGCCAAGGGGCAGGTGATTACCTTTGATGGCTTTTTACGCGTATATGGCGGTGGCAAAGAGGAAATTTTGCCCGCCCTAAAATCTAAAGACGCTTTACAAGCCAGCGAAATCACCGCCCGCGAAATGTTTGCCAAACCACCAGCCCGCTACACCGAAGGTAGCTTAGTTAAAAAGCTAGAAGAGTTGGGCATCGGGCGGCCTAGCACCTACGCCACCATCATCGACACCGTGCAAACCCGCGGCTACGTAGAGCGCGGCGAGGGCGAAGGTGAACCGCGCGACATAATAGTGCTGCAACTGCTAGAAAACGGCGTAGACAGGGAAGTCGTGCAGGAGAAGACTGGCAGCACTAAGGGTAAATTAGTGCCTACGCCGTCAGGCGAGCTAATTGCCGACTTTTTGGGCAATCACTTTCAGCAAGTGGTCGATTACGACTTTACCGCCAATGTCGAGCAAGAATTTGACCAAATTGCCGAGGCAAAACTGCCACGCAACACCATGCTACAAGATTTTTACACGCCATTTCACCAACTAATCGAGCAATCGGGCGGCATCGACCGCAGCACCGTAGGCGCCAACCGCGAAGTTGGCACCGACCCCAAAACTGGCAAGCCAATCTTAGCACGGTTTGGCCGGTTTGGCCCCATGCTACAACTAGGCAGCCAAGACGATGACGAAAAGCCGCAGTTTGCACCGCTGCCTAGCGGCGCCCGCATAGAAACCGTGACCCTAGAGCAAGCCCTAGAAGCCTTTAAGCTGCCGCGCACCGTGGGCGAAACCAGCGACGGCAAGGTTATTAAGGCCGCCATTGGCCGGTTTGGGCCGTTTTTGCAGGTAGGCACCAAAACCAAAACCACCACACCCCTGTATATCAGCCTTAAAACCGACGACCCGCACGATATCACCCTGCCGCGCGCCCTAGAACTATACGCCGAAAAAC
The DNA here is from genome assembly GCA_964454245.1 of uncultured Candidatus Saccharibacteria bacterium. Lineage (GTDB taxonomy): Bacteria > Patescibacteriota > Saccharimonadia > Saccharimonadales > Saccharimonadaceae > Saccharimonas. Next base: position 19,077 of record CAYVSX010000009.1, read on the forward strand.
TACAGGCCGAGGCCGAAAAGAACATTGCCGACTTTGGCACCGTTAAGGTGTTAAACGGCCGGTTTGGCCCCTACATTACCGATGGCAAAAAGAACGCCAAAATCCCTAAAGATACCGACCCCAAAACCATCACCGAGGCCGATGCCAAAAAACTCCTAGCCGAAGCCCCCGCCCGCAAACCCCGCACCCGCGGCCGCAAGAAATAGACTACACCGCTCTTTGCACTGATAGACATTATATGATATAGTTTTAAAGTCGTATCCTACGCCTGGAAACTGGAAGGAGTTACCATGGACGCGATGGGAATATCGGTAGTTCTGCTCTTCATTATTTTGGTACTCATCTTGATCGGCTTCGTTCTGGGGATGCTCGAGATATTCATCTTTGAGCCCCGGCGCCAGCTGCGAAAGCAACTAGGAGGAGAGGATGAGCCGTGGTGAGAATTCGGCCTACTCCAGCGAGAGGGGGTGCTCCCCATGAATAAGTGGATCAAAACGATTATCATCGTGCTTGTTGTTGCGTTTGCCCTATTCTACCTGGTCACCAGGCCAGAAGCCGCCGCAGCTGCTGTGAAGTCCTTCTTCGGCATCTTCGACGCCATCGGACGGTTTTTCGCGGCTCTAGCCCGATGAGCCCGCCCTTCATCCTCCCCGCAACGCCATCTTGGCCGCGCGGGGCTTTTTATTATGTAATAATTACACCGATTTTATCTCGTATATTGGCAGCTTAACAGGGTTAAAATTTGACAGAGTAGGCTAGTATGGGCAGGCTAACCATACTTTTTAGCATAAAAAAGCCTAAAAAAAGTATTTACCATTAGCGTCTATATTGTGGTACAATAAATATATCCAGCACATGGGGCAGGGTAGTCGCACCAAATGGCCTAAAAAGTCGGCGCGAAAAATAGTTATATTTTAGGTTTGACATTTGCAAAAATTTGTATTATAATGAAACCTGAATTAGATAATAATCATAAAATTCCCGAGGTGAGGCGCGGGAGCGGAGAGTGATACAATCATGAGCGAGTCAGCATCGACCGACACAGCAGCAACCCTAAAAACTGCCGTTCAAGACATCTTGAAGGTAATCGACCAAGAGCGCGAGCGCGAAATTATTACGCGTCGTTTTGGGCTGTTTGATCGTAAAGAAACTTTAGAGCAAATCGGCGAATTGCTAGGAATTACCCGTGAACGCGTGCGCCAACTAGAAAAGGCGATCCTCATCCGCCTTAAAATCACTGCCGACGACGGTAAAATCCCTGCTGTACACGATATTGAGCGCCTAATTGTTCGCGACCTAAGCGAAAACGGCCGCGTGGGCCGCGTGCAAGATATCGCCAGCCGCGTAACTGGCGCCAAGGCACCATCACTCGAAACCAAGGCTCGTATCGCCTTTGTGGGCGAACTATCGCCCAAGCTAGTACTTATCGGCGAAAACGATAGCTACTTCCAGGGCATCAGCATTGCCGAAAACGGCGACGAAAAGAAAATCCGCTCTAGCGTCGACGAAATCGTCAAAACCATCAAAAAGCACGGCCAACCTATCGATATCGAAACCCTGCACAGCATGCTTAGCTACGAAAGCCCAGCCCAGGTGCGCTCGCTCGCCAGCCTATCTAAAAGCCTGGCCAGCCTAAAGGACATTTGGGGCTTGGTAAAGTGGCCAACCGTCAACCCTAAGAATATTCGCGACAAAATCTTCGTCATTTTGCAAGATAACGGCAAGCCAATGCACTTTAGCGACATCGCTAAAAACATCAAAGATAGCGACTTTAAGCGCAAAAATGTTACCACCCAGGCCATCCACAACGAGCTAATCAAAGACAAGCGCTTTGTGCTCATCGGCCGCGGCATCTACGCACTAGATAGCTGGGGCTTTAGCAAGGGTACGGTCAGCGACATCATCGCCAGCGTACTAAAGAAGGCCGGCGAGCCACTACACCGCGACGAAATCGTCAAGCGCGTGCTAAAAAGCCGCCAGGTAAAGGAAACGACTATCCTGCTAAACCTGCAATCTAAGCAGCAGTTCAAGCGCGTAGCCAAGGCTACCTACACCCTAGCCGACGCCTAATAGCGCCAAAACACTACTAAAACACCCCGCATGGGGTGTTTTTTTGCCTAAAAATCCCGCTAACCCTTGCATTTTTAACAGAGGTATGATATAGTGATACCAAGAAGTTATGTCATTTATCCTAGCATTTATCAATTTGTTGCTGCAGTGGTACATCTGGATGCCAGTGGTTGCTATATTGGCGTACCTAACCTGGCGTAATTACCAAAAAGTCGATGTAATTAAAGATGTCGAAAGCTCACTGTTGGTGCTAGAAATCCCCAAGGCCAACGACAAATCCGAGCTAGCCGCCGAGCAAATGTTCGCGAGCCTGCACGGTATTTTGCGCGATGCCAAAGAGCTGAAGGCTAATGGCGGCTACCAAGAGCACCTGAGCTTTGAAATCGCCTCGGTGGGCGGCAAAATCCAGTTTTATGTATGGACGCCCAAGGCGCTGCAAAACTTTGTAGAAGGGCAGATCTACGCCCAGTACCCCCAGGTGCAAATCAAGGCCGCCGAAGAAGATTACGTGGCGCACGAACGCCAGCACAGCGTTATTTACACCAGCGAAATCACCCTTACCGACCAAGAATTTTTACCCATCAAAACCTTTCAGAGCTTTGAAGTCGACCCGCTAGCCGGCATCACTGGTACGCTGGCTAAATTAGAAGATACCAACGAAGAAATTTGGATCCAAATGCTGGTGCGGCCAGTGAAGGACGATTGGCACAAAGCGGCCGACGCCTGGATAAAAACGGTCAAAAGCGGCAGCATAAACCTATTTGCCCCTGGTGGCGCTGCCAAGTGGTTTGCTGGGCTACTGGGCATGCTATGGGCTCCACCCGAGCAGGGTGAGGCTGGCAAGCCCAAAGAGGTGAGCGAGCGCAACAAAACCCGCATCGCCGAGGCCGAAAAAAAGGCTACCAAGCTGGGTTACCAGGTAAAAATCCGCATTGCCTACCTGGGTGAAAGCCAAACCGACGCCCGGCTACGCATGCAGGGGATTGTGGGCACGTTTAAGCAGTACAACAGCACCAACCTAAACGGTTTTAAGAGTAGCAACGAAAGTTTTGCCAAAGAGGCACTGGCCAAATACAAAACCCGCCTGTTTGCCGATAGGGGCTACCTAATGAACATCGAAGAGGTGGCTAGCGTGTTCCACCTGCCGCACACCAATGTGGAAACGCCCAACATTGTGTGGGCCAGCACCAAAACCGCCGAACCACCAGCCAAATTGCCGGTGCTAACTGGCGACCCGGCGCACGATGAAAACATTTCGGCCTTTGGCATGACCAACTTCCGCGGCATCAACCATCAGTTTGGCATGCTGCGCTACGACCGCTCGCGCCACGTATATATCATTGGCCAAACTGGCGCCGGTAAATCTGGTTTGCTGGAACTGTTCGCGCTCAGCGACATATTCCACGGCCAGGGCTACGCCATTATCGACCCGCACGGCGACTTTGCCATCAATAACATGCGGTTTATCCCCGGTAGCCGCCTGCAAGATGTAGTGTATTTTAACCCAGCAGACACCAAATATCCGCTAGGCTTTAACCCACTAGAAGTCACCAACCCCGAGCAAAAAACCAACATTTCGTCGGAAGTTATTGGCGTGCTAAAGCGTATGTTTGGCGAAAGCTGGGGCCCGCGCCTAGAATACATTTTGCGCTACACCATTTTAGCGCTGCTCGATCGGCCCGAAACCACCATGCTGGATATCACCCGCATGCTCACCGACAAAAAGTTCCGTAAAGATACCCTAAGCTACTGCACCGACACCGTGGTACTGCAGTTTTGGAACGTCGAATTTGCCAGCTGGACCGATAAGTTCCAGGCCGAGGCCATCGCGCCGGTGCTAAACAAGGTGGGGGCGTTTACCGCCAACCCCGTCATCCGTAACATCATTGGCCAGCCTAAATCTACCTTCAACATCCGCCAAATTATGGATGAAGGCAAAATTTTGGTAGTCAACCTGTCAAAGGGGTTGATTGGTGAAGACAACGCCGGTATTTTGGGCTCGTTTTTAGTGACGAAAATCCAGCTAGCCGCCATGAGTCGTAGCGACATACCAGATATTAAAGATCGCCGACCGTTCTACTTGTACGTAGACGAGTTCCAGAACTTTGCCACCGATTCTTTCGCGACAATTCTATCCGAGGCCCGCAAATACGGCCTAAACCTTACCGTGGCCAACCAGTACATCAGCCAAATGGACGACACCGTGCGCAACGCCGTATTCGGCAACGTTGGCACCATGATAACCTTCCGCGTATCGGCCGACGACAGCCCAATACTGGCCAAGCAGTTTGAGCCACAGTTCGAACCCAACGACCTACTGCAAATGCACAACCGTAACTTTATTATAAACATGGTTATAAATGGCGAAAAATCGCCGGCCTTTAGCGCCAAAACGCTTAATTTGCCGCCGCCACAAGATGACAACACTGGGCGAATTATCGAACATACCCGGCTAAATTACAGCCGCAGCCGCGAAGACATCGAAAAGGATATTAGCGAGCGCATAATGCCGCCCGAAAACCTGACCGTAAAGCGCCCTGGCCCGGCCTACACGCCGCCCAAAGACCCAGCTGTGCGCGAGGCCGAGCGCCGCGAAAAGGAAGCCGCTATGCTGGCCCAGGGCAAGCAATGGCCAATTGCCAACGTTACGCCCGATGAAGTCAATACAGCACTGCAAGCGGCTAAAGAGCAGGGGAGTGCCGCTGCCGAGCCAGCCCAAGAGCTAGACAGCACCAGCCCCAAGCCCTCTGCCGACCAATCTGGCGATGCGCCCAAGAAAAAGCGCACCCGCACCCGCAAGCGTAAAACCGACGGCGACAACGGGCAGGGGAGCAACAGCCAGCCCAACCGCCCCCGCATCGTGCGTGATGGTGACAACCAGCCAAAACAACCCCGTGAACCAAAAGCTGAGCCCAAATCCGAGCCCAAAGACCCTACTGTGCTAAACTTGCGCTAAGTGTTAATTTTGTGATATAATACTAATACAAAAGTCGGCCAACACCGGCTGCACCTTCCACGAACAGGAGAATCTCATGAAGAAGATTCGTGCTTTGCTTGCAGCCGCTGCCATAGTGGCCGCCACAGCTCTTGCTGGATGCAGCGCCAGCGCAGAGTACCGCGGCACGGTACTACAGGTCACCACCGCAAGTAGCCTGGGCACCACCTACTACGTCTTCCTGATCAAAACGGAGGATGGCAAGACCGACATTTACCGATGCGACGTTGAAAGCTCGGGCAATCAGGTTTGCCCGCTGCTGCTGCCCGGCAATCAAGTCACCTTCCGAGCCTCTACGAGTATCCAGGGAACCAACTTCATGTATTACACCACGAGGGTTTCGTAGAGCTAATTTTCACGCCTCCCTCCACAGCCCACAACCTAACAGGGCAGGGAGAGCAAGCCTCCCCAACTCACCGTCACGATCCCTGCCCCCGCAGGGTCGTGGCGGTCTTTTTGTTTTATAGCTCACGGCAGGCGACTGCACTGCCAAGGTATCTAAAAGTTGTTTCAAAACAAAACAGAACAAAAATAGAACATTCGCTAAAGTCCGTAATAACGCAAAATCGAACCAGGCATATGGTCACAAACAGCCATAGCCAGGCCCAGGGCCGCAGCCAAACAGCCAACCAAGTGGCAAATAGGGCGCCAAGCGCACGAAGCAGGGGCCATGGCTAAATTTGGGGCAATGTGAGTGTAAATACGATGGGTAGTGAATCATTATTTATATATAGCCTTAACGTCGCACAATATTTCTTTTACGTCATAGCATATATTAAATATAGATGAATCAGCATACGTCTAGTTAGAGTGCTATTTTGGCTGATACCCCTAACGTAGGGGGTGGGTTACCCTGTGTAATACAGGTAATGCGCGCTACTACGCCGCACTACACTTTGTTTATAAACTATTAGTAACTGGCATACACTAACTAAGCCGTGGCCAGCCGATCCTGCGCGCCAGGCTGTTGTAGTTTTCCACAACAACCATTTGCTTTTCACGGAATTTATTGCCCACATTTGCTTTTTTTAATTTTTTGTTTCCCCCCTATCCTTTTTCCCTATTACCCTGCTATTTGCTTTTACCCTACTTTTGTATGATAGTATATATTTTTTGCAATTCTCAAAAAATAGAACAAAAATAGAACATTACTCTAGGGGCGAGGGGGAGATTTATTTGGCTGATACCAGGTTACGAACAGCGGATTATAGGCAACAAATCGCAGACAGCTATAGGATCTAGGAAATCTGGCCGCTTGTCACCTATACTTTTAGGCACTGACTATCTACGCTGGTTCGTCATGAGATTCCAGGCCCGCAGGCCTAGATTCTCATGCGAGCCACGGTGCCTGAAAGTATAGGTGGCAAGACAGGCCGCACGTGAAAAAAACTATTTATAGTACGCTTTTCCCGTAACACGAACATCCAGGTATTCTGGGTTAATGCCCCTGCCAGCCAAGTAGCGAATAGCCCTAGCGGCGTCCTCAGCCTGCTCCCCCGCCGACCTATCAACACTAAACTTTATAGGGTACGCCACGCCCTCTACCGACACCTGCAACTGCCGCGTAGTACTAGCCGGCAACACCACCTTACTAGCGGTAAAGCCCTGGGTCTGCAGCTGACTCACCGTGCGGCCAATAAAGCCCAAAAAGCGATCACTAGCCAACACCTTATTATCCACCGCCTGTATACCGGTTTCGTCTACCACCTCCACCGCTGGCGCGGCATAATAATTGCGACTAAAGGCCACACCTTCGCCATCCACAAACAGCTGCGTCGCCCCGGTCTTCCAGCTGACCACTGGCTGGCGCATAGTGAGCGTAATAGCGCTGGTGCCAAAACCCACCGGCTGCGCCGCCACGGTAGCGCCGGCCACTTCGGGCAGGCCATTATCTTGCAAATACTCTACTAGATTAGCCGTATTTATAGTGGTGCGGTTGCGCTCTAGCAAATGCCCGTTCAAATAATCCTGAATTTTTTGCTCGTATAGCGCCGTTTCGCTGGGTGGTATCGGCGCATCTACCGTCACACGCACGCCAGCCACCGCTTGGTACACCATCCAAAACAACCCAGCGCTAATGGCGATAACAGCCAGCAGCCCCAGCCCCAGCCGCCGCCTGTGCCGCCGCAAATGGTGCGCCTGCACCCGGGGCGAGCGCAGTTCACTACGCGACTCCCCTGCACTACCCACCTCCGACACCAAACTGCCAGTCAGTGTGCGGTTGCGGCGAAAGGCATAGCGTGCGCTCAAATCATCAGCAGTCGCCCTGCCCTCTTTTGAGCTAAGCGAATTATTACGCCGATTTGGCAATTGTTGTTTTTTTTGCAATAGTTTCATAGTGGTAGTGCTTCTCTACCCTATTGTACTACACCTTAAATTAAATTACCTCGCAACAGGATATGCTCCCGTTGCGAGGCTGTAGGTTGTGTCACTCCAGCCTTGTGCGCCGAGGAATAACCGGTGTCTTGCCGGCGGCACGGCCGTCACCCAGGTAGCGCCGCGGGCACAGTCCCAAGATACGCAGCACCTCATTGCACACCTTTTCGTCGTACGGCCAGTTACTCCTGTGTTTCACGCACACATCCGGGTTGTACCCGTTGTAATCGCAGGCGGCGTTCTTGATGATCTGACCCACCGTTAGAGTATCGTGCATGCTGACCATGTCAGCCCCCTTCCCTAGTAGTGCACTGTTATTACTCTAACAAAGGTTAATGATTTTTACAACGTTATTTTGCCGCCGCAAGTATCATGTTAGCCATATCTTTAGCGGCATCTGGCTTGGCAAAGGCGTAAAATGCCCTACCCATATCTTTCATATGGGCGGGGTCAGCTAGCAAATTTACTACCCCGTCTACCAGTAGTTCGGGATGCTTTTCTAACTCTTCTTCATCTACTACCACCACGGCGCCCTTTTCGGCATATACGGCAGCGTTTTTAAGCTGGTGGCCGCCGGTTAGGTAGCCATTTGGCACTAGTATAGTCGGCTTGGCTAGAGCGGCTAGTTCCAATATTGTGGTAGCGCCAGCCCGGGCCACCACCACATCAGCCGCGCCCAGCATGTCGGCCATGCCACTACTCACAAAGGCATGTAGCTGGTAGCGGGCGTCGTCTTGTGGAGTTAAGGCGTTCATTTCGTCGTACTGGGATTGGCCGCTAATTAGTATTACGTCGGTACGCGGCAGTAAATCGTTTAGGCTGGTGGCTACAGCCATATTGAGCCGTTTGGCGCCCAAGCCGCCACCGGTGACGACAATCAGCGGACGGTCGCCGCTAAAGCCCAGCGCTTGCTTGGCAGCCTGCTGCTGTGCGGCAGAGTACGGCGCAAAGTCAGCCCGCACCGGCACACCAACATACTGTGCCTTAGTAGCCGGATAGTTGTAAAATTTCAGCGGTGCACCAGTGCCAATCGCCGTCGCCCAGCGCGCCAATATGCGATTTGTTAGCCCTGGGTGCGCATCCGAATCGTGTATCACCAGTGGTATACGGAGTAACCGCGCTGCCATACCGATTGGCAAGCACACAAAGCCGCCCTTGGTGAACACCACGTCTGGCCGCCACTGCACTAAATGCACAAAGCTTTCGATAAATCCTATAACCACTTTTACCATATCAATAATATTCGGCAGCACAATAGTGCGAAACTTCAATAGTTGCTGCCAGATTGTCAGGTGGTGGTAACGGCGCAATTTGCCGCTCGTGATTGTCTCTACCTTTATAGTGCTATCGAACTGATGCATCACCCCGCGGGCAGTCGCACCAAATTTGCGATCGCACCAAAAGCGCACCTCTGTATCAGGGTAACGCTCTTTAATTTCCCGTAATACGGCGACGACTGGAGTAACGTGACCCCCCGATCCCCCGCCGGCTGCTAGTATTCGCATAGCCTGCCTCCTTATTTGTAACTATTCCGTGAGTGGTATAGCGCGACAACTGAAACGCCAGCCCCAGCGCGCCCATCATAAACACCATGCTGGTACCACCAAAACTGAGTAGTGGCAGCGTAATACCGGTCAGCGGCATCAACCCCACCATACTGGCAATGTTCATCACCACGTGCGCCGCCAGCCAGCCAAATATGCCAGCCACCGCCAGGCGCATTGGTATATCTTGCAGGTGGTCGGTAATGCGCAGCAGCCGCAGCAGCAGCCCAGCAAACAGCGCGATTATCACTGTGGTGCCAATAAAGCCAAATATCTCGCCCATAATGGCAAAAATTGAGTCGTTAATCGCCTCGGGCAAATAGCCGGTGGCCTGGATACTCTGGCCAATGCCCCGGCCAAACACCCCGCCCGTGCCCAGGGCAATCATGGCGTTTTTAATGTGGTAGTTGTTATCGCTGGCCTCGGCATCGCTAGTGGTAGCCGCATCGCCGCTAAAAAACGTCGTAATGCGCTCCATGCGGTGCGGTGCCGTCACCACCGCCAGCACAGCCAGCACAGCACACACCGCCGCCACGCTCACCAGCGTCCTCCATTTTATTTTGCTGACGATAAACATCGCCGCAATCACCGACGCCATGGCCATGCCAGTGCCCATATCCTTTTGCAGCACAATCACCACAAATAGCGCCGCACCGGCCACCGCCAGCATTGGGTAAATGGTGGCGTGTTTATCCTGGATTTTACCCTCGGCGTAGCGCTTGCCCAAAAAGCCAGCCATGTATATCAGTAGCGTAAACTTTAGTACCTCGGCCGGCTGAAAACTACCCAGCGGACCAAGATTGAACCAACGGTAAGCGCCCAAGGTTTGGGTGGCAATTTGATCGATATGCAGCACATTACCAGCCAAAAACAGCAGCGCACACAGGCCAAAGCCGCCCATTAGCAGGTTCCAACTATGCTTTTGCAACTTGGCAAACGGTATGGTGGCCATACCCACAAAGGCCACCACCGCCACGGCTAGGCTAGATAATTGCTTGAGCACAAAATAATTTTCGGTATAAAAATCGGTTTGGTGCACGCGGTTTAGCAGGTTGGCGCGCTCGGGGCCAATCGCATACATCACCACCAGCCCCAGCATCATTAGTAGGCCCACAAATAGCAATAGTTGGTAATCGGGCCGGTGCCGGCGCTGGGCTACCCCACTTTCAAGCTGGCGACCTAGTGGTAATCGCAGTGGCATGCGGCGCCGTGCTTGCTGCACCTAGATATGCCCCCCGGTTAGCGCCATCAGCAGGCCAATAAACGCCGCAATACAACCAATCACCCAAAAGCGCATGGTTACCTTGGTTTCTGGCCAGCCAATCGCCTCTAGGTGGTGGTGGATTGGTGCCGACTTAAAAATTTTGCGGTGGAAAAAGCGTTTGCTGGTAATTTGCAGTAGGCTCGAGCCAGCCTCGACCACAAACAATATGCCAATAATCGGCAGTAAAAACAGCGTGTTAGTCAGCATCGCCACCACGCCCAGGCTAGTGCCAAAGGCAAAGCTGCCCACATCGCCCATAAAAAACCGCGCCGGGTGGATATTAAACCACAGGTAGCTGAGTAGCGCACCCACCACGGTAAAGCAAAAGCCAGCAATGGTGATGTGGCCCTGCAGCAGCGCGATCACGCCAAAGGTGCTAAAAGAAAGCGCCAGCAATCCGCCAGCTAAACCATCCAGGCCATCGCTAATATTCACGGCATTGCTGGTAGCTACCACCGCCAGCACAAATATGGCCACAATCCACACGCCTACCTGCCAGTCGCCCACAAATGGTATGTGGATGCTGTTGTAGCCCAGTTTGGTGTAGAAAAACCAGCCCAGCACAATCGCCATCACGGTTATCATGGCAAATTTTAGGCTGGAACGCAGCCCGGCCACACCCTTGCCCTGGCCGCGAATATTGATGATATCATCTAGTAATCCCACAGCCGCGCCGCCCACCAGCCCGGCTAGCGGCAGGTACGTCCCTGCCCTATCCCAGTTAAAAAATAAGGTGATGATGGTAATCGACGCCACGCCGATAATACCGGCCATGGTGGGAATATTGCGCAAAAACTTGCTAGCATGCAGCTTGGTAAACACGGTTAGCTTTTCGCCGGTAGTGCTGGTGCTACGCTGGCGCTTCCAAAATTTGTAACGGTAGGCAAAGTAAGTGTATATCGGCGTCAGCGCCATGGCCAGTAAAAACGCGCCAACACTCAATATAAATGTCGCGTTCAGCTCTGTCGTAAAATTTTGCAGGTTCATAGTATATATTGTACCTTATCTACCCTTTTGGCGTTAGCGAATAATAGTTAATCATCCAGTTGGAAATCGCGTTAAATATCGGCTTGGCGTCGGTGCCGCCGCCCATCGACTTGTCTTTAGCCGAAATTTCTACCATAATGACATATTTTGGGTTGTTAAGGCTGTCGCCGCCAAAGCCCAGGTAGGTGCCGATGGTTTGGTCGTTGACGTATTTGCCATTAACGATAGTTTGCGAAGTGCCGGTTTTGCCACCCACAAAAAACTTGTCCGAACCATCGTGTGGATTGTAGGTGGCATAGTGCGCCTCGTGAATCATTTGCTGCAGGGTGGTCGAGGTGGCGGCAGTTACCACGCCCGGTGTTGTATCGCGCGGCAAAGCGGCCGTAAAGGTGCCAGTGCTACTCACCGTGCCAGCCAGCACCGTTGGCGCATAGTAGGTGCCGCCATTTACCAGCGCGCAAAAGCCGCTGGCCACCTGCAGCATAGTCACATCCATACCCTGGCCAAACGACATGTTGCTGTAGCGCACGGCATTACCCTGCACTTCGGTGGGCGCAATCACCACGCCAGGCTGCTCGTTGGCCAGCTCGATGCCAGTCATTTTGCCCAGGCGGAACCGATTGTAAAAATAATC
>CAYVSX010000009.1:31046-34894 GCA_964454245.1 uncultured Candidatus Saccharibacteria bacterium
TGCACGTTGCGGTCGATAGATAGCACCATATTTTTACCATCCACCGCCGCTTCACGAATATTTTTATCAGTCACGGTCAACGGCACCGAGCGCACATCGGTGACGGTTTTCAGCAGCCCATCTTTGCCGCGCAGCTCGGCATCGTTGGCTTGCTCAAAGCCATACACACCCTTGCCTTCATTATTCACAAAGCCTAGCACCTGGCTAGCCAGCTGACCCTCGGGGTATACCCGTTGGCTAACGGCATCAAAGCCCACGCCTGCTAGTTTTTCCGCCTTCAGCAGCTCGGCCTGGGTGCGCGACACCTTAGTGGCTAGCACCTGGTAGCGCGACTTTTCAACATCCAAATACTTGGCAAAATCTTTGCGTACATTGCCGCCAGCAATTTTATTCAGCGCCGTTACTACAGCATTTTTATCACGCACCTCGGTTGGGTCGGCCCACACTGTATACACCGTTTCGTTCATTACAATCGGCCGTTCGGTTGGGCTGTCGCCATCCATAGCGTATATGGCGCCGCGTTTGGCGTGCAGGGTAAACTGCTTTATATGCTCGCTATCGGCCTGCAACACGTAATCATCATGGCGGATAATCTGGATATAAAATAGCCGCACCACAAACACCGCCATCACTGCTACCACAATGATGGCGAGCGTGCGTGCCCGGCTGCCTTTCGTAAAGTGTAAGTCCATAATAGTAAGCGACTACTCGCTTACGTGCTCTACATCGGTTGGTGTGGTCATAGCTTTAGCCACGCTAGAGCTTTTAACCGTTTGTAGTGCCGTAAGGCGAGCGTTTTCTACCTCTAGGTCATTTTTTTGGTCGGTTAGCGCCGATATTTTATCGGATACTTCGCTAGCGGCGTAATCGTACCCCGATACCCGCGTGGCCTGTGTTAAGTATATCAAACCCAGTACGGTAATCATAAGGGCTACCAGTACAGTGTGGCTGATGGGGCCGAGTTTTATAGCAGAGGCGAAAGCAACTGTGTTTTGATTGCGCTGCCAGTTGGTTTGGCGCCGGCTATTAAATTGTGTTGTGCGTGCGTATGACATTGTGGTGGTGGTTTTGTGTTAGTTTTTATGTTTGTTTGGTGCTTTGGGGGCATTGCTGCCCCCAAGCGAGTGGTGGAAACAACTATTATTTAACGCGAACGTCAACGTTTAGTGTTTCGTCTTGGTACTGTACTGGGATATGTACTGGCATTGCAGTATTCCCCTTTCTTTGTTTATTTTTTCACGGCGACGCGTAGCTTGGCGCTGCGCGATCGCGGATTGTGAACATCTGCGGTAGCCCCGTCGATTGGATGCTTGGTCAGCACACTGAGTTCTGCTTCGTAGCCACTGCCGGCTTGTTCAGCAAAATAGCGCTTGACGATGCGATCCTCCAGGCTGTGAAAGCTGATGACGCCAACTCGACCACCTTTTTTCAGTAATCGAGGAAGGAGCGGCATAACTTCACGAACCTGGCGGAGTTCATCGTTGACCTGGATCCTAAGGCCTTGAAAGGTGCGTGTCGCTGGGTGGATTTTTTGCCACTTACCGACATGGGCTTGCTTGATAACTTCGGCCAATTGCCCCGTAGTGTGGAGCGGCCGGGCGTTTACGATGGCGGTGGCGTAGCGGTTAGCTACTCCCCGCGGCTCTTCGCCGTACTCGTGTATGATTTTGGCTAGTTCAGTGCTTTTCGCAGTGTTAACGATCGTTTCGGCGGTTATGCCCAAGCGATCATCCATCCTCATATCGAGTGGTCCATCGTGTGTAAACGAAAACCCTCTTTCAGCTTTATCAAGCTGTGGTGACGACACCCCCAAGTCAAGTAAAATTATACTAAATTGCGCGCCTTCCCCTGCCAGCTGTTTTACGGCCGACAAAAAGTCAGTGCGCATAAGCCGTGTTCCCTTACTAGAAAACTCGCCCAGGTGGCTAATCGCAAATTCATCGCGGTCTACCAGGGCCGACTCGGTATAATTTGCCGTGCGCTGTAGGATTTGCCGTGCGTGCCCGCCATAGCCAGCAGTTAGGTCAAGATAATTCTCGCCCTTCTGCGGATCTAGCAGTTGCAACGTCGCATCCAGCAACACGGGAACATGAAGTGGTGGTTGTTCTTTTATACTCATAGGAACATTATACAGGAGGGGCTTGCCCCTCCGCTACAAAAGCAAAATAAATTTGCATTTTGCAGCTCCTCCCCCTAAAGCCAATGCAGGGCATTGTTGCCTTCGGCGGACTTAATATATGTTACCTACTCGAGATCACCAAACTGGTAGCGAATTATTTATTTTTGTTTTCGCATGTGTGTTTGTTTTTGATAAGTTTCGGCCGGGCGCCGACGGGAATTTCATAGAAACTCATAATCCGATTTGCCCATGCCTTAGAGAGACTTATGTGTGAGAAATTTTAACCGAAGTTAAATTTTCAAGTGTGAGGTGGAGTTTTGGGAGGTGTTGTGTTTAGAGGAAGGTACATCCGGCTATTTTTAATGTGGGCCGATAAACCACTAACTCACTACCAGATTGTTGATCTCGAGGATATCGTTAGCTTGTTAATGTACCGTAACAAAAACTGTTGGTAAACGTAATTCGGTGGCTGCCCTATTAGGTCAAGTCTGGCTTGCGTATCCAGGGTCAGCTAGGTTTGATTGTGATTTGTGGTGGTGTTTGTTTTCTTGTCTGCATAATTGCTTATGCTTTTTCCACTGGTCTCATCATACAATCAAGCCAATAGCAATTGCAATACCATTTTTTGACAATATTTCCGTTTGTGTTGCCGTTTTCCACAGTTTTGTGGATAAGTCAAATATGTAACAGATATAAAAAATACCACTCACCTACTACAGATTGTGGTATTTTTTGCTATAAGCTGGTGTTATTTACTTAACTACCTGAATAGTCAGCCAAGCGCCAAACAGTATGGCAAAGATTACAAAGTGCGCCATCGAGGCCTTGGTGGCTGGTCTTTGGTTCGTGTCTGCGTTTTCAGCTGGTGTTATTGCTTTCATAACTATCTCTATTGTATCACGCTTGCGCTTAAATGTCAATGCTCGCGATCACCTTCCCTACCTCATCAAGCGAGCGAACATCGGTGGCAACTTGGCTATCGTGCAGTACTTGCACGGTGCGAATACCTGGTTTCAGCCCCTCAATCAGTTTATCGTCAATTATCCAATCGCCCGGCTTGGCGTATTGGTTTAGGTAATCTGCCTTATGGCCAATTAGGGTAATCACTTCTATGCCAGCCAATGATGGGCATAGCAGGGCCTTAAGCCGCTGGTAGGCACCCTCGCCGTATGTCAGCGCCACTACCCTGCCCTGCTGCTGCAGCGTGTGTACTAAATTCGCCAGGCCAGGGTATTCCAGCCGGCCATCGCCTAGCTGGGCGTACAGCACGTCAAAGGCAGCCTGGTAGTCCACGCCGGCCGCCGCCAGCTGGGCCACAAAGTCATGGTAGTAGGTGGTGTTATCGCCATCACTTGCCTGCGGGTACACGTAGTACTTGGCGCGGTTTTCGTAGCCCTGCTGCAACGCCAAATTATCAGGATATTCTTGCTTTAGCACCTCGTACAGCTCGCCCACTTGGTCAGTGCGAAAGCTGGTTCGGTCTAGGTCTAGGTAAAATGTCGGCATGGTGTTAGGTAAAGTAAATCCGCATTAGCTGGCGCGCCACGGCGTCCGAATCGTGGCGGATAAAGCTGCGGTTAGCCGCCAGAGGGTCGCTGGCCTGCGCCCCGCCCCAGGTGTTTTTGGCCAGTATCGGCACGGCGCGATATTTGTAGTGCTGCTTTTTTAGCTGGTCAATATCGTAGGTTACGGCGTATTCGCCATCGTGGGCGTAGCGCTCCATCAGCTC
>CAYVSX010000010.1:0-1055 GCA_964454245.1 uncultured Candidatus Saccharibacteria bacterium
ATACCCAGCCTAGATCAGTTAGTTTTTGATGCATCAAAACTAAACTAGGTTCTAGAGTGTTCCACGACAAGTCGATGTGGCGCACCAAAGTAAAACACCGGATTTTAGTCCGGTGTTTTACTTTGGTGAGTTTTTACGCCCACGCTAGAACCCATTTTAGCACCAAATGCGAGAAATGAGATTTTCGGCGGGTCGCCCCCGACCCGACCCGCCGAACTGCTTCGCAGGAGTTTTGTTTATCTGTTTCTTTTATTGAGGATTATAGGCATGATCCATATCATGCTGAAATTCAGAATATGTCGATTCTATAAAACTTTCTAGTTCTATCATCAACGTATCAAAATCTTTGTAAGCCTCATTTATGTTGTTTGGTATTCCAAGCCAGCCGGTTTTATGAGCCACTTGGTTTCTTATTTCACCGACTTTAAATAGATTTGATTTTAGTTTTGATGGGCTGGAGCTGCTATCCAACAATTTACAAACTACTTCGCTTTTTTGTCGAAAACTTAACTTGCTCAAAATTGATTTCTCGAAGATGTCTCTGTCGCTCTCGTTCTTTTTTGTGCCATCAATCTTCAAAAAATGATTAGTGAGCCACAGAGACAAAACCTCATCTAGTAAGGATGTGCTGACTATTATGTTTGCTAGCTTATCTTCATCTGTTTTGTCATTGACGAATGATGGATAGTGTCTAGCCGTCATCTTAATGTCTCTAAAGAGGCTTGCCTGAGGAGTCTTTAAAGCCCTCACGGTAAACGTAAATAGAACGAGCTTCTTGAAGCTGCTTTAAGTTGTTTACAGCATCCATATAATTTCGTTCACCTTTTCTGGTTAGATGCAAGAAAATTGCAGTAATTAAAACAGATGCAACTCCGCAAATGATTATTATAAATTGCAAAGCGTTAAATTTATTTTCCATAAGATTATACAAAGCTATCCATATTAACCCGAATGTAAATACGTAGGTGATAGCTATATTCATAATCCACTCGTTGCCTGAGAAAGTATGTCTGAAATCACTCGGATTATTATTTTCACTAATTACTCGGTCTGCA
>CAYVSX010000010.1:1065-30263 GCA_964454245.1 uncultured Candidatus Saccharibacteria bacterium
AATCCCATACTTATTTCGTCCCAGACGTAATTTGCAGGCACTTTTAGACGTTCTTGCTCAGTGTGCACGTACTTGATGATTTCATCATTGGACATACGCTGTAATTCTTTTGTGCTTAGTCGCCTTATTGGTTGATGACTTTTGTTCATGAGTAAATTATACAATAGTTAGGCATTTCAGATAAGCCAAAGCCCCTGCGAAGCAGTTCGGCGGGTCGGGTCGGGGGCGACCCGCCGAAATCTCATTTCTCACTCTTGGTGCTAAAATGGGTTCTAGCGTGGGCGTAAAAACTCACCAAAGTGTAAAGACGAGCGTTTGTTCGTCTTTTTACTTTAGTGTAATACTCAGAACCTTCACGGCCTGGTGGATTGCTAAAGCAATCCACGCGTGAAAGTATCGCGGTGCTCCGCCAAGTCCTTTCATCCGCACCAAAGATAAAACCAACCTCTGTGGTCGGCTTTATCTTTGGTATGGTATAGTAGGGTGACTATGGCACAGATATACTTTATGCGGCACGGCGAATCACTAGCCAACCTAAACAAGGATTTAATTGGCGGGCGGCAAAATGACGTAACGTTGAGTGGCTTGGGCGAGCAGCAATCTATCGAGCGCGGCCAGGCCATGCGCCGCCAATTAATTAAGCCTAACGCGGTGGCGGTATCCCCAGCCGTGCGCACCCAGCAAACGGCGCGCCTGGCACTGGGCGCGATGGACTACCACGGCACGGTGTACACCGACCCCAACCTACAAGAGCTTTCGCAGGGCGATTACGAAGGCCAACCCAGCGCCGAGGTGTGGACGCCCGAGCGCCTGGCCGAAATTGCCGAGCAAGGCAAAGATTTTGCCCTGCCGGGCGGCGAATCGGTCAACCAGCTGGGCGAGCGCATGTACCGCGCGGCACTCCGCCTAGATGAGCTGGTGCAGCACCCCAAAAACGCCCGCACCTACCATCACATGTACCTACCGCCTCACGGCCTGGCCGTCACCCACGAAACGGCCATAAAAGCCCTGGTAGCCCATATTGAGGGTTATGACCAAGAGTGGGTGTACACTACTCGCCTGGCCAACGCCTCACTGACCCTCATCACATTTGGCGACCGCGTGGCCCGGGTAAATAACATAGGGCTGACGTATTGAACGACCCGCGCAATGTAGAGGATAAATACAAGGGTTGGCCGCATGATAAGATTGTGGCCGATTTGGATGCCCACGGCAGCGCACTAGAGATTGCGGTGGATAACGTGGAGCGCGACTTTAACATGGGCACGATTGTACGCAGTGCCAATGCCTTTGGCGTGCGGCAGGTGCACGTGGTGGGGCGGCGGCAGTGGAACAAGCGCGGCGCCATGGCCACCGATAAATACTTGCATGTGAATTATTATGCTGATATTGATGAATTTATTGCGGCGATGGCCGGTAAAACACTGGTGGCAGTAGACAATGTGGATGGGTCACAGCCGCTAGCTGTCGCCACTTTGCCATTAAACGCCGTGCTGCTATTTGGTGCCGAAGGGCCCGGCATACGGCCGGAGCTGCTAGCCAGGGCCGATAGCATAGTCAAAATCCCCCAGTACGGTAGCACCCGCAGCCTAAATGTCGGCGTCGCCGCCGGCATAGTGATGTACGAGTGGACGAGAGTAAACTGGGGTAAGTAAGCATAATACTATTGACAAAATAACTATAATTTGCTATAATCAAATAGTGACGTGTATCGACCGATATACGTTAAGTCCCGACGAACGGAGAAGAAAATGGGATTCCTGCCCGACGTCAAGCAGATTGGCGTGGCCCTGAAGGGCCGAAAACTGAACATCAAGCAGTTGGACAAGCGTAAGGAGGTCGTGGCGACCGCCAAGACCTTCCGCGACACCATCCAGTTGCAGAAGGGCGCCTACAAGGACGTCGCCTTCAACCCCGACAACCAGGAGGGGGTGATCTACATCACCGGTGGTGCCCGCGTGGCGCTGCTGGTGATGTACGGCCTGTACATGAGGGCGCCCAGCCTTCTGGACATCGACAAGTCCATCGACTGGGTGCTCGACCGCACGCCCGACATCCTGGCCGCCAGGGAGTGGGATCTGGGCGCCGGCAAGAAGAACACTCGCCGTGTCGGCGAGGTCAGCCAGGACGCCTACCAGCTGGCGGTGATGTACTTCGGGGCTTCCATGAAGTGCGCCAACCGCAAGTACCAGGAGGCCCAGCAGGCCAGCCGTCGCGCGGCGGGGTACCGCAGCGTCAGCCGCAACTTCGGCAAGGGCGGCAGCCTGACCCAGGAACAGCGCACCGCGCTGGGCCGGGCCTGGGAGGCCGTCGCCATGGCCTAGCGGCCAACGCAAGTCGGGACAGCCGGCGCAAACTCTACATTTTTGTGGGGCGAGCGCCGGCTGTTTCTATTTATAAGGAGGGGTTTACTCCTCCGCAATAAATACCAAATCAATTGCTATTTATTGCTCCACCCCCTAAAGCCGATGCGAGGCATCGTTGCCTTCGGCTGCGCCATTTAGGCTTGATTTAGCGCTTATGCTTGCAAAAATAACTTAATTATGCAAAAATTACATCAGTTATGAGCACACTTAGCACCGATCCGTACAAAGGTACGCGCGACTGGTATCCGCAGGATATGCGCCTGCGTGACTATATATTTGCCACCTGGCGTCGGGTGGTGCGTAGCTATGGCTACGAGGCCTACGACGCGCCGCTACTAGAGCCGGTAAATGTGTACGAGGCCAAAAGTGGCCAAGAGCTTGTGAGCGAGCAGACCTACAGCTTTACCGACCGCGGCGAGCGGCGCGTGGCCATCCGCCCCGAAATGACCCCGAGTGTTAGCCGCATGATTGCCGCCCGCCAGCAAGAAATCGCCATGCCTGCGCGCTGGTATAGTATAGCCCAATACATGCGCTATGAGCGCCCCCAGCGTGGCCGCGAGCGCGAATTTTGGCAGCTAAACTGCGACCTGTTTGGCATCGACGGCCCCGAGGCCGAGGCGGAAATCATCGCCATGGGCGCTGACCTGCTGCACGCCCTGGGTGCCAAAGATGAAATGTTTAGTATCAAAATCAACAACCGGCGCATAATTAACCTGATGATGGCGCAATACCTAGGGCTAGATGGCGTGCAGGCCCAGCTGATGATACGGCTGTTTGACCGCAAAAATAAGATTGCGCCTGAGGCGTTTCGCGACCAAGCGATTGAGATATTTGGGGCCGAAAAAGCTCATGATGGCCTGCAAAAGCTGGCGCAGCTGCTGGCGGCGCGTACCATGGCGGATTTACCCGAGCAAATTCGTGATAGCACTGTTGTTAGCGAAATCCGCGAGCTGTTTACTTGCCTAGAACGCGCCGGGGTTAAAAACGCCATGTTTGATATTACCCTAATGCGCGGGCTGGATTACTATACGGGCACCGTGTTTGAATTTTTTGATACCCACCCCGAAAACGCCCGGGCGCTATTTGGCGGTGGCCGCTACGACGGCCTGGTGGGGCTATTTGGCGGCGAGGCGGTGAGTGCTGTGGGCTTTGCCCCTGGCCTAACTATGACCGAGCTGTTTTTGCAGACGCACAAGCTGGTGCCTAAGCTAGCCAGCAGCACCGACATATACATGGTGGTAATTGGCGACCAGCAGCGTGGCGCCGAAAAGCTAGCCCGGGCCTTGCGCCGCGAGGGCGTAAATGTGGAGCTAGATTTTACTGGCCGCAAGCTCGACAAGCAGCTAAAAACAGCGGTTAAAAAATCGATACCCTACATACTATTTGTTGGCGAGGCCGAAATAGCCAACGAAGTGTATCCGCTAAAAAACACTGTGAGCGGCGACGAAAAGCGCCTGAGCTTTGAACGGATAGTCAGCACTATCACCGACAAGCGCCACAAGCGCACGCCAGACGACGATGATTTTGACCTAGCCGACGATTAGTATGTGCTATGATAGACCTATGAAGCATATGCTAAAGCGTGGGTTTACCGTGGTGGAGCTAGTGATAGTGATAGCGGTGATAGCAATACTGGTGGTGATAACGAGTGTGTCGTATGTTGGCGTGCAAGAGCAAGCCCGTGACACGCAGCTGAAAGATGCGGCCAGCAAGGTGGTGGGTGCAATACAGGTGTTTTATGCCAAAAAAGGCCATTTCCCGATCGGTGGTAGCGGCTCATCAGCGGCAATTGGGGCTGGCACCGAGTGTACGGCCGGCAGTGGCAGCGGTATTTTGGCAACCGGCTTTTACACTTGCACGGTAGAGGATACTTTGCGGGCAAGCGGCTATTTACCAACCGATTTTACTAAGAATTTGCCGCCTAATACCGTGTATACGTCGGGCGCCAGCGTCAATCGCTCGATATGGGTTGAGCCGCGACCTTCTACTACTAACCCTACCAAGGTTATGGTATTTTACGCCATGGAAAATCCGTCTACCGAAGACACAACGGCTTTTAACAAGCAGCTGGTGGCTTGTGGCTATACGGTGAGTACCATAGCGCCGCGCGACACCTATGGCATGCGCGGTGGTATTTGCGCCGACCTCTAATAATCTGCTACAATGGGTAGCTATGAAAACGACGGTAAAAAATATATCTGACACCCGAGTGCTGGTGAGCGTGACACTAGACGCTGAAGCACTAGAGGCGGCCGAGCAAGTGGCGCTGAAGAAATTGAGTAAAGACGTGAAGGTAAATGGCTTTCGCAAGGGCCATGTGCCAATTGCGGTGGTAAAAAAGAATATCGACCCGAACGCCCTGGCGCAGGAAACCCTAGAAAACGCCCTAAGTAAGGGTGTGGCCGAGGCATTTATCGCTAAGGATCTGCAGGCGCTAGAGCGCCCCGAGGTAGAGGTAAAGAAGTTTGTGCCTGGCGACGTGCTAGAATTTACGGCCGAGGCCGATGTGTTGCCTAAAATTACCCTAGGCGACTATAAAAAGCTGAAGGCGACTGCCAAAAAGGTCGAAGTGACGAAAGACGACATTGAAGATGTGGTTGAACGGATGCGCAAGGGCTACGCCGAAAAGACCGAAACCGACAAGCCAGCCAAAGATGGCGACGAAGCGGTAATTGACTTTGTGGGCAAAAAAGACGATGTGGCGTTTGAGGGCGGCACCGGCAATGATTACCCGCTAACGCTAGGTAGCAATTCGTTTATCCCTGGCTTTGAAGAGGCTTTGGTGGGGCTAAAGGCTGGCGATACCAAGGATGTGCCGCTGACCTTCCCCAAGGAATATCACGCTAAAGAGCTAGCTGGTAAAAAGGTGGTGTTTGCAGTGACGGTGAAAAAGGTTAATGCCGTAACGCTACCTAAGGTGGATGACGAATTTGCCGCTAAGGTGGGGCCATTTACGACTGCTAAGGAACTGCGCGATGATATCAAGCGCGAAATTACGGCACAAAAGGAGCGCGAGGCGACCGACCAGCTGAAGGACGACCTAGTGAAGCAACTGGTGGGTAAAAGCAAGGTTGCTGTGCCAGGCGTGCTGCGTGAAGATCAAATAAAGAGCATAGAGCAAGACATGCAGCAAAACCTGATGTACCAGGGCATGACGCTGCAGCAGTATTTTGATAGCAAGGGCTATGCCGACCGCGAGGCGTGGGTGAAGGCCGAGGCCGAAGAAGCCGCCGATACCCGCATTAAGGCTGGGCTGGTGCTGGCCGAGCTTTCTAAAGAGCTGAAAATTGAGGCGACAGCCGATGAGCTGGCCGACAGCCTAAATCAATACAAGCAGCAATATGCCAACCAGCCAGACATGGCCAAGCGCTTTGACGAGCCAGAAATCCAGCGCGAAGTGGCCAACCGATTGATTACCGAAAAGACGGTAGACGAGCTGGTGAAGCTGAATACAGTGAAGAAGTAGATCTGTTAGGAATTGACAAAATAGCAATATTTATGCTATAATGTAAAGATTATGGCAAAGCCTACGTATTTCGACCTTACCTCTGGGAGCAAGCGCAGCATTCCCGCTCCCGATGTTTCCGAGCGGTACGAACGGGTAGATCTTCCGGAAGGTCAGCGGCTTGGCGTGTCTGTGTATAATGAGGGTGACGATAAAGATACCATCGTGCAGTTTTTAGCTTGGTCTGGCTATGCCAGCCGCCCAGATGAAATCCAGCGCGGCAAGGTGATGGCCGCGGCGCTTGACGCGACATTGGTGACGGTCGACAATCCGGGCGTAGGTCTAGATAATTCTTTCCTCAGCCGCCCCCAACTAAATAACCTGCGTAATGGTGCAATTGAAGAGCTGTCTGCTATGCAAGTGGCGGCGCTAGAGCGAGTAAAAGTTAATCTGGCCGACATCTCGCTATTTGGCTACTCACTTGGTACGGTGATGGCAAGTGCCGCTATGGCGCATTTGCCAAGCGAAACACGCGTAAAGAAACTGGCCCTGATAGAGCCAGTAGCAATAGAAAAGACGTCAGTACCGGAGCTTAGTCTTGCTTTTATGCTGGACGGGCTAAAGGACGGTAGATATAAAGTCGAAAATCCAGACTGGTACCGTCAGCATAAAGAAGTGTTCCCTACGAAGCAAATCGCTGCCTTGTACCGATACGTGCAATTTATGGCCAATAACGAAGGGTTTGTCGGCCTAGACAGCGATGGTGTCATTGCCCATGGCGCCGATACAACAGTGGTGAGTGCCGAGAATAGCAGAGTAACGTCGCTCGACAACGCCAAGCGACTAGCGAGTCGTCTTTCGGCTGAACACTGGGTAATGCAGGGCGAAAATCATTCAATGCTGAATGGTCTTGGCCGGATTACTTTACTACTGGAGATGCTTCGTGAACACGATCGTTTGTAATTAGCACTCTAGCTTGACGAGTGCTAATTAGCTACGCTATACTAGGGGCACTATGACAAAATCGAGCAACTACTTAGTACCAAACGTAATCGTAAAAACCCGTGATGGTGAGCGGGGGTATGATATCTACTCGCGCCTACTAGAGGATAGAATCATCTTTTTGGGCGAAGATGTGAACGAACACACCGCCAATGTAGTGGTGGCGCAGCTGCTGCACCTGGCTAATGAAGACCCGAACAAAGATATCCAGCTGTACATAAATAGCCCCGGCGGCAGCGTATATGACGGCCTGGCCATTTACGACACCATGCAGTTTATTAAGCCTGATGTGCAAACGATTGGGATTGGCCTGCAGGCCAGCATGGGGGCATTTTTGCTGAGTAGCGGCGCCAAGGGCAAGCGCTTTGTGCTGCCCAATGCCCGGGTGATGATCCACCAGCCAAGTAGCGGCACCCAGGGCAAGGTGACCGACCAAGAAATTACCCTGCGCGAGGCAATCGCTCTAAAAGAAAAATTGGCCGAGATGATGGCAAAAAACACCGGTCAAAAGGTGGCAAAAGTAAAGGCCGATATGGAACGCGACTTTTGGATGAGCGCCGACGAGGCCGTGAAGTACGGCGTAGCCGACGAAGTGATTGCAAAATAGTTTTCAGTTCACAGTTTACAAGTGCGTACCACTGTAAACTGTAAATTGATAATTTATTGAAAATTGTGAACTGAAAACTGTTGACCTGGGGTAGAATTCTGTGCTAAACTAAACCTAATGAATATTGTGTAACGTGGGTTGATTATATACCGCGCCTCTGGCGTGGCGTTTTGGTATATGTAACTCACGTTCGGTAAAGATTCGGGCGCCATACAATTATGCGAGTATCAGAGTAGCAACCCACCTCTGTTATGAGCCACTAAACTAATCATAAAATAACGGGAGTATACTACATGCCAAAGGCACAAACAGCGGCACCAGTAAAGCGCGTGTTCTTTACTAGTGACGACACCGCACTAGAGGTTCCAGAACTACTCGCTCACCAGAAGGAGTCTTGGAAGGACTTCGTAGAAACTGGCCTGAGCGAGATTTTTGCGGAACTGAATCCAATTGAGGATTACACCGGCCAAAAACTAGCACTACGCTTTAAGGACTATAAGTTCCAAGAGCCTAAAAACAGCGAAAAGTTTGCCAAAGAAAACAACATCACCTTTGATGCACCGCTGCTAGTAAATGTGGAGCTAACCAACAAAACTACTGGCGAAGTGAAAGAGCAAGAAATCTACCTGGGCGAGTTCCCATGGATGACCGACCGCGCTACTTTTGTGATCAACGGTACCGAGCGTGTGGTGGTGAGCCAGCTAATCCGCAGCGCCGGCGTGTTCTTTACCGCCGAAAAAGGTGTGGGCAAAAGCCTGTACAGCGCCAAGCTGATCCCTGGCCGTGGTGCTTGGCTAGAGTTTGAAACCGCTGCTAACGGCGCGCTGTATGTCAAGATCGACCGCCGCCGCAAAATCCCGGTTACCACGCTGCTACGCGCCCTAGGCTACAGCAAAGTATCAGAAATTAAAGAGTTGTTTAAGGATATCGACAACGGCGACGTTAAATACATCGACGCCACGCTAGAAAAAGACCCTAGCCACGGTGTAAACGAAGCCCTAATTGAGGTATACCGCCGCCTGCGCCCAGGCGACCTAGCCACCGTAGACAACGCCCGCCAGATGATTGAGCGCATGTTTTACGACTTTAAGCGCTTTGACTACAGCCGAGTTGGCCGCTACAAGCTAAACCAACGCCTTGGCCTAGATGTGCCAAATACGACTGAAAACCGCGTATTTAAGCTCGACGACCTAGTGGCTATCATCCGCGAACTGATCCGCCTAAACAACACGCAAGAGGCCGGTGACGACATTGACGCCCTAAGTAACCGCCGCATTAAGCTAGTGGGTGAGCTAGTGGCACGCCAGTTCCGCGTGGGTATGCTACGCATGCAGCGCAACGCCATGGACCGCATGAGCCTTTCGGACCTTGCGACCGTAACGCCAAGCCAACTTATTAACGCCCGCCCAGTGGTGGCCGCGGTGCGTGAGTTCTTTGCCAGCAGCCAGCTAAGCCAGTTGCTAGACGAAGTTAACCCGATATCAGAACTGAGCCACAAACGCCGCCTAAGCAGCATGGGCCCTGGTGGCCTGAGCCGCGAACGCGCCGGCTTTGACGTGCGCGACGCCCACCCAACCCACTACGGCCGTATTTGTAGTGTGGAAACGCCTGAAGGCGCGAACATTGGCTTGGTGCTAAACCTGGCTACCTACGCCCGCATTAACGAATATGGGTTTATTGAAACACCGTACCTGAAGGTGAAAAACGGCAAAGTTACCGACGAACTAGTATACCTGGACGCCAGCCAAGAAATCACCGAAGTGATAGCTGACGCCGGTGCCGAACTAGATAAAAACGGTAAATTTGTGTTGGACCGCGTGAGCGCCCGCAAGTTCCTAAAGCCGGGGTCGGTAGACGCTAGCGAAGTGACCTACATGGACGCCGCTCACAAGCAAATTTTGGGTAGCACCGCCAGCCTAGTGCCGTTTATCGAGAAAAACCGTATTGACCGCTCGCTAACAGGCTCGAACATGCAACGCCAGGCCGTGCCACTACTCACCCCTAAAGCACCAATTGTTGGTACTGGTATTGAGGGCCACGTGGCCCGCGATAGCAGCCAGCTAGTGGTAGCCGAAGGTGCTGGTGAAGTACTACGTGCCGATGGCGACGTAGTAGAAGTACAGTACAAAGATGGCAAAAAAGTTTACGAACTAACCCACTTTGCTAAAAGCAACGACGACCGCTGTATTAACCAAAAAGTACGCGTAACCCGTGGCGACAAGGTGAAAAAGGGCGACGTGCTGATAGAAGGTATGAGCATTGCCGACGGCGAACTTGCCCTAGGTACCGACCTATTAGTGGCCTTTATGCCATGGGCTGGCTACAACATGGACGACGCTGTGGTACTTAGCCGCCGCCTTGTAGAAGACGACACCCTGACCAGCATCAACATCAAGGACTACAACGTAGAAGTCCGCGAAACCAAGCTGGGCCCAGAGATTGTGACCCGCGATATTCCAAATGTCAGCGAAGACAGCCTGCGTCACCTAGACGAAACTGGTATTGTGCAGGTCGGTAGCGAAGTATCAGCCGGCGACGTGCTGGTAGGTAAAATTACGCCAAAGGGCGAGCAAGAGCTAAGTAGCGAAGAGCGCCTACTGCGGGCTATATTTGGCGAAAAGGCCAAAGACGTGCGCGACACCAGCCAACGCATGAACAATGCTGGCGGTGGCAAAGTGGTTGGTGTAAAGATCTTTAGCCGCGAAAACGGCCACGAGCTAAAAGCCGGTGTGCTGATGCAAATCCAGATATTTGTTGCCCAACTACGCAAAATTAGCGTGGGTGACAAATTGGCTGGCCGCCACGGTAACAAGGGCGTTGTTGCCCGAATCCTACCGGTAGAGGACATGCCATACATGGCCGACGGTACCCCGGTAGACATAGTGCTAAACCCACTAGGTGTGCCAAGCCGTATGAACCTGGGCCAGCTGTTTGAAACCCACCTGGGTATGGCTGCTAAAGCCCTAGGCTACAAGGTTGCCACGCCACCATTTAACGGTGTGCCAATTGAAACTATTGAAAGCGAGCTGCAAAAAGCCGGCTACGCTGCCGATGGTAAAAGCCAGCTATTTGATGGCCGCAGTGGCGAAGCCTTTGAAGAACGTACTACTGTTGGTGTGATGCACATGATTAAGCTACACCACATGGTTAGCGACAAGATCCACGCCCGCAGCACTGGCCCATACACTATGGTGACCCAGCAGCCGCTAGGCGGTAAGGCCCAAAACGGTGGCCAGCGCTTTGGTGAAATGGAGGTGTGGGCGCTAGAGGCATACGGCGCCGCCGCTACGCTACAAGAAATGCTGACCATCAAGTCCGACGACGTGTATGGCCGCGCGAAAGCCTACGAAAGTATCATCAAAGATGATATCATCACCGGGCCAAAGCTCCCCGAGAGCTTTAACGTGTTGGTGAAAGAGCTGCAAGGCCTAGGCTTGCGTGTTGACCTAGTAGACGAAAGCGAAGCCCTAGATGCTGAAGAAGTAATCGCCAGCGCCGGCCCAGCCGACAAGACTGTGCCTGCGATTGTGAGCGACGATGATGACGATGACGACACCGAAGTTGTGCTAGACGAGGCCGATGATATCGACCTAGACGAAGACGGCCTAAGTGTAGAAGTTGCTGAAGAATTTAACGATGAAGAAGGAGAGGAGGCGTAATATGGCACACGTAGTACCAAACACCGGTATCGCTGATTTTGACGCAGTACGCCTGGCTGTGGCCAGCCCAGAGGATATTCTGAAGTGGAGCCACGGTGAAGTTACCAAGCCCGAGACGATTAACTATCGTACCCAAAAGCCAGAGCGCGACGGATTGTTCTGCGAGCGTATTTTTGGCCCAGTTAAGGATATCAACCCACACGACAACAAGCTAAAGGGCGTGCGTAGCCGCGAAGCTGCTGTTGATAAGAACGGCGAGCTAGTAACTAAGAGCATCGTCCGCCGCGAGCGCATGGGCCATATTAACCTGGCTGCACCTGTGGCGCACATTTGGTTTATGCGTGGCACACCTAGCGCCATGAGCCTGATTTTGGGCATCACCGTGCGCAACCTAGAACGCATTGCCTACTTTGCCACCTACGTTATTTTAGACGTAGAGTCTGAAAAGCGCGACCAAATGCTAGCCGACCTAGAGGCCGAGACCGAAGCTGGCCGGATTGCCATTAAAATGCGCTTTGAAAAAGAGGCCGATGTTGATGGCGCCGATGTGAAAAAGCTCGCCGAAGAGCAATCACGTGAAATTGAAGAGCTAGACGGCAACTACAATGTGAAGAAAGCCCAGCTAGAAAGCCTAGCTAAGGGTGCGCTACTAAGCGAAACCGACTTCCGCAACTTACCTGAAGAATACGAAGAACTAGTAGACGTGGCCATGGGCGGCCCAGCCTTAAAGGCGTTGCTAGACGAAGTAAACCTAGACAAGCTGATTGCCGACCTGCAAGAAGAAGTTGAAGGTGCCAAGGGTCAGCGCGAAAAGAAATTACTGAAGCGCCTAAAGGTACTAGAAGGTATGCAAGCTGCCGGTATCAAGCCAAGCAGCCTGTGCCTAACTGTTTTGCCAGTGATCCCTCCGGATTTGCGACCAATGGTGCAGCTAACTGGTGGCCGCTTTGCAACGTCCGACTTGAACGACCTATACCGCCGCGTAATCAACCGTAACAATCGCCTTAAAAAGCTGATTGACCTTAACGCTCCAGAGGTAATCCGCCGCAACGAAATGCGTATGCTGCAAGAGGCTGTCGACAGCCTGATCGACAACAGCGCCGCCCGTGGTGGCCGTGCCGTCAATGCTACTGGTGGCCGACGCCGCCTAAAGAGCATCAGCGACATGCTAAAGGGTAAGCAAGGCCGTTTCCGCCAGAACCTACTTGGTAAGCGTGTCGACTACAGTGGCCGTAGCGTGATTGTGGTTGGCCCTAAGCTAAAGATCAACCAGTGTGGCCTGCCTAAGCAAATGGCCCTAGAACTGTTTAAGCCATTTGTTATCAGCTGGCTTATCCGCGGCGAATACGCCCACAACATCCGCAGCGCTACCCGCCTAATTGAGGCCGGCGATGCTGTAGTGTGGGACGCCCTAGATGCCGTAATTGAAGGCAAGTATGTGCTGCTAAACCGCGCACCAAGCCTGCACCGCCTAAGTATTCAGGCCTTTATGCCCGTGCTAGTAGAAGGTAAGGCAATTCAGCTGCACCCACTAGTAGCCAGCGGCTTTAACGCCGACTACGACGGCGACCAGATGGCTGTGCACTTGCCGCTAAGCGACGATGCCCAGGCCGAAGCTCGCGAGCTGATGAGCGCTGTAAACAACCTGCTAAAGCCGGCCGATGGTAGCCCAGTGCTAAACATCAACCAGGACATTGTGCTAGGCAACTACTACTTAACCTACGAAAAGCCAAGCGCCCAAACCGACACCGTAGCAGTGTTTGCCAACAGCCGCGATGCCGAACTAGCCTACGACATGGGTAAATTGCAGCTGCAAAGCCCAATTCGTATTAGGGCTGGTGGCGCTATCCGCAACACCACCCTGGGCCGTGTGTTCTTTAACGAGATTTTGCCCGAGGGCTTCCCGTACAACAACAACGTCCAAAACAAGAAGGAACTTAAAAAAGTTCTGGCTCAGATTTTTGACATGTACGGTGCCGAAGAAACCGCTAAAACTGCCGACCGCATGAAGGGCCTAGCATTCCGCTTTGCCACCACTAGCGCTGTTTCTACCAGCATGCAAGATTACATTAGCTTTGACGAAATCGCCAACTTTGTGGGCGAGGGCGACGACAAAACCGCTACCATTAGCGACCAGTACGACCAAGGTTTGATTACCGAGGACGAGCGCTACAGCCTAACCGTGGCTAACTGGCGTGCTGTTGACCGCAAGATTGAAGACTTTTTGAAGAGCCAGCTAAGCCATATGGACACCAGCGTGTCAGCCATGGTGAACTCTGGTGCGCGTGGTAACATTACCAACGTTAAGTTCGCTAGCGCCATGATTGGGATCCAGGTGGATGCCACCAACCGCGAAATCGAGCTGCCAGTACGCAGCAACTTCAAAAAGGGTCTAAGTAGCCTTGAAGCCTTTGTGGCCACCCGTGGTGCACGTAAGGGCTTGATTGACACCGCACTTAAGACGGCCGACAGTGGTTACCTAACCCGCCGTTTGGTGGACGTATCGCAAGATGTGTTTACGGTAGAGGACGAAGCAGGTGACGACGCCGGCTTTGCTATCCACCGCTCAGAATCAGAAATGACCATGATCGACTTTGGTAACCGCCTATACGGCCGTTACACCGCCGAGGCCGTACCTGGCCATGTCGAGGCCGACCAGCTAATCACCCGCGCCATCGCCGATGCTATTCAGGCCGACGAAAAGGTAAGTGAAGTCAAGATTCAATCGGTACTAAGCACCAACAATCTAAACGGTATCCCCCAAAAGAGCTATGGCCTAGATATGGCCACTGGCGAACTAGTAAAGACCGCCGAGCCAGTTGGTGTGATCGCCGCTCAGTCAGTCGGTGAGCCAGGTACTCAGCTAACCCTAAACACCTTCCACAGCTCTGGTGTGGGTGGTAGCGACATCACCCAGGGTCTGCCGCGTGTTGAAGAGCTATTTGAAGCTCGCAACCCGAAGGGTCAGGCCTACATGACCGAAGTTACCGGTACGGTAGATATTTGGGAAGATGGCAAAAAGTACGTGGTACAAGTTACCCCAAGTGCAGGACACGTGGAGCGCTTGCCGCTAGAGGGCCGCAAGGCAATCGTAAAGAGTGGTTCTAGCGTTAAGGTGGGCGATGTATTGGCCGAGGCCGATGACAGCAAAAAACCACTGGTAGCACCATTTGATGGTGTGGTAGAAATCGCCGAGGACACCTTGGTGATTGCCGCCAGCGCCAGCGCGCCAGTCCGCTACGAAATCCCTGGCCAAATGCAGCTGGTTGTGGCCAAGGGCGATAGCGTCGAGGCCGGCGACCGCCTAACCATTGGTTCGCTAAACTTACACGACCTCATGCGCCTAAAGGGTACCGAGGCGACTCAGCGCTACATCATCAACGAAGTGCTGCGTATTTACGCCGCCCAGGGCCAGGACGTGGCCGACAAGCACCTTGAGATCATCGTGCGCCAGATGTTTAGCCGCGTTCAGGTAGAAGACCCAGGCGACAGCACCTTTGTGATGGGCGATATCGTCAGCAAGGCCAGCGTGGTAAACACCAACGCCGAGCTAGCCGCCGAAGGTAAAGAGCCAGCCGGTTACACTCAGTTGCTGCTTGGTATCACCAAGGTGAGTATCTGGAGCGACAGCTGGTTGTCAGCCGCATCGTTCCAAGACACCACTCGTGTGCTAATCAACGCTGCCACCAGTGGCCGCGCCGACCACCTGCACGGGCTTAAGGAAAACGTTATCATTGGGCGTAAGATCCCAGTTGGTACCGGTGTCCAAGAGCTGTCTGATGAGATTACACCCGAGGACGAGCTGGTTGCTGATGAGGTAATCGAGGCTGAGTTCCCCGAGGAAATCAGCGCTGACGTTGACCTAGAATCGTAAGAAACTAGCCGAAGCACCCAAAACCACCCCTCCGGCAGGGGTGGTTTTGTTTGGGTATTGCATTTTTATGCAAAGTGTGATATAATGAAGGGATAGAGTATCACCAAAGGGGTGATGCGATAGAACACAACTAGGAGTGAAATGACCACACGCGACAAGAGTCTCGCTGCCCTGGAGCGACAAGCGGCTCAGATGCTGCTGCAGCAAGAGATCGCCGACGGGATGGCCAAGAAGTATGTACAGGACTGGTTCCGGCAGTGTGCCGAGGCGGCCCAGAAGTACATTGATAACCCGGCCGGCTATGACAAGTACGTGCGCGACCCCGAGAACGGACTGATGCTCAGCCTGACCGAGGTGCGGGTACTGGAGGCCGTATGGGGCTTCGGTGATATGGCTCACATCCGTGACCGGCTGAAAAACCACCTGCAGATGTGGCGGCCGTTGGCTGACGGCCATTTCCCCTGGATGGTCCAGGTATGCTCGGTGCGTGGTGCCGCCAGCAAGAATGGCCGGTCGCTGGCCTTCATCCTGTCCTACCTCCGTTAACCCCGCCTTCGGCGGCGCTCGAGACACCCCGTCTCCCGCGCTGGGAGGGCGGGGTGTTTTCGTTACGAGCGCTTTTTAGGCGCGGCGACGGTGCTGTCGATGTTTTTGGCGGTGTCGTGGCAGGCGACGCCTGTATAGGCATATTTTAGGTCGTCGGTGTCGTATTGGTCGCAGGCAAAGGCCGTGGTGGTGGTGCGGTCGCGCCAGTAGTGCCACAATTTATCGGGGGTTTGGTAGTACAGGGCATAGGTGCCGGTAGATGTCACGGCGCTATCTATCACAATGCTGACCGGCAGCTGGCTGGTGTTGTAACCGGCGGTTTGGCTGGCCTTGATATCGGGCTTGCCGGTAAAGCCGTACAGTACGCTGGTGGCGGTGAGTGGCGCGTATTCCTTTACCAGCGGCTCTTGCGCGACGGCGTATTCGTCGTAGGTGGCCATATCGGCGCAGCGCACCTCTAGCCATTGGTTGGCTTTGGTGTCGGCTGGCTTGGTGATGCTGACTTCGCAATAGGTTTCGGTGCGGCTAAAATCGGCTAGGTAGTCGCCCTCAAGGCCGTCTTTTTGCACCCGTTTGGTGTAATCATCTCCCTCTAGCGAGTGGACCACCGAGGCCAACTGAGCTTCGATTTTATCGGGCACCACTTCGCCAGCCACGCTGGTGGTGGCACTGGCATCGGGGATGATGGTGTAAAATTGCTTGTTGGTAGCGCGCACCGGCAGGCTAATGCCGCTTTTGGCGGTTTGGTCGCCCTTAAAATACTCTTTTATATGGGCGATGGTTTGTTTGGCAGTCAGGGTTTTAGCCTCTGTAGTTGTGGTTTCCTGCTCGGTAGTTTCGGCGGCGTTGTTTTGCTGCATGGGCAGTATGGCAATTACCACCATGGTGGCCACGGCCAGCAGGCATACGGCCACAAATATGCCCAGGGCAATCATAAAGCGCTTGGGGTGATAGGTCTTTTTAGCTGTTGGTGCTGGCTGGCTAGCCGCTGCCAGTTCGGCCGCCATTTGTTGCTGAGGTGTAGGGCTAGTGGGTGCCGGTGCGGCTGGCGGCACGTCGTTAAGCGGCTGGGTGGGGTGTTGGAGGGGCGGTTGCTGCTGTGGATCCATATTGATTATGATTATACTACATATGGTCTTTTAGCATAAAGAACAAGTAGTTAGACCGCAATATCAAACGATTCCAACTGTTGCTTGGCGCGCTCGGAGGCGCCGAGCTGTAGCTGTAGCAGAGTGGCGTAGATTCCGCCAGTGGTGGCCAGCTGGGCTGGTGGGCCGATTTCATCGACCATGCCATTTTTTAGGGTAATGATGGTGTCGGCGCTGGCAATGGTGCTTAGGCGGTGGGCAATAATCAGCGTGGTACGGCCCTTCATCAGCCGCTCTAGCGCCTGCTGCACCTCGTGCTCGGCCTTGCTATCTAGGCTACTAGTGGCTTCGTCTAGTACCAATATCGGTGCATCTTTTAGTATCGCCCGGGCAATGGCAATCCGCTGGCGCTGGCCGCCGCTTAGCTTGATGCCGCGCTCGCCGATTTCGGTGTCTAAGCCATTTGCAAAATCCTGAATAAACTGCCAGGCGTTGGCGCTTTTGGCGGCGCTAATAATAGCTGCATCGCTAGCCCCGGGCGCGGCGTAGGCAATGTTTTCGCGGATACTGCCCGAAAACAGCGCTGCATCCTGAAACACAGTGGCAATTTGCTGGCGCACACTGGCGCGCGACACTTTAGCAATATTGACGCCGTCGATACT
Organism: uncultured Candidatus Saccharibacteria bacterium; assembly: GCA_964454245.1. Classification (GTDB taxonomy): domain Bacteria; phylum Patescibacteriota; class Saccharimonadia; order Saccharimonadales; family Saccharimonadaceae; genus Saccharimonas. The sequence continues at coordinate 18,315 of CAYVSX010000010.1, forward strand.
AATACTGCCGGCGGTCGGGTCGTACAGGCGCATTAGCAGGTTAGATACGGTGGTTTTGCCACCGCCCGATTCGCCCACTAGCGCCACGGTTTTGCCGGGCGCCAGCCGCATAGTTACCTCGCGCAGCACTTCTTTGCTGCCATCGTAGGCAAACGAAACATTGTGGTAGGTAATTTCGCCCTTTTTGATGGCTAGTTTGCGCTTGGCCTGGCTATCGGGCTCGGGCGTTTCGGCCATGGCGGCCAAAAAGTCCTTACTGTTCGCCACGGCGCGCTGGTAGCTATCGACAAAAAAGCTCATGCTGCGCATGGGGTAGATAATCTGCTGGATGAGTGTGAGCAGCAGTACCATATCACCCACGCTAAAAGCGCCGCGGGCAGTTTGGTAAAACAATATGCCGTAAATGGCGGCAAATATCGTGCCGTAAATGCCCGATCGCAGGGCGTTCATGCTGTGCCACCACACCGATTGTTTGCTTGTCAGGCCTTCCATGTGGGCGACCTCGCTATCAAATTTGGCTAGCTCTCTACCTTCGCTACCAAAACTTTTCACTAAACGCATTTGGGCTATCACCTCTGCAAAACGGCCGCTGGCGATATCAAAATGAGTGTTTTTTTGACCCTCGTAGCGCTGCCATTTGCCACTGGTTTTGGCGGTGATGTACAAATTGGCCGGGATGAGCAACACAAACAGCACAGCCAGCGGCCAGCTGTACCACAGCAGCACGCCAATGGTTATAGCCACGGTAAGCAGTGTATCTAGCAGGTGGTTAGAAAAGAACTGCAAAAACTGCGTTACATCGGTGATGGCGCGGTTTAGGCGGTTGACAATTTTGCCGGTAACCTCGCCGTCGTAATAGTGCTGGGGCAGGGTAAGTAAATGTTGATAGTAGATTTTTGACAGCTGGCGGCGGGTGCGCACGGCCACCATGTCGCCCAAATAGCCGGCTAGGTCGGCCATCAGCGTCATCAGCAGGTTCATGCCCACTAGTGCAGCAATTAGCCACACCAGCGGCTCGATACTAAACGCCTGCTTGCCACCAAATATCGCCACCACCCAATCTGTACCAAACTTCATAATAAAAGGCGTCACCAGTGTAGCCGCCGCCGTGAACACGCTTAAAATAGCGATGGTAATAAATAAGCCACGGAGGTGCGTGGTGTACGAAATGAGTTTGCGAATTGAATCCATGCTACTAGTGTAGCAGGTGGTAAAAAGATGCGCTAGCTAACCTTTGTAGTTGAAACGCCATAGGCTGCCGATATTATAGTATCGGCCACGTATTCCATGGAGGTATCAATTTTAGTGATAGATTGGCCATCTGGTGCCAATACATAGTTTTTGAAGTAGGTATCTAGGAATAAAATACTTTTTGACGCACCCTGTTCTAACGCGACCTTACGTAGTAGATCATTGTGATCATCTTGCTCTTCTGGCGTGAAATAACGTGGCGGCCTAGAGCCTTCGACTTGTTGCATGGCCCATACTGGGGTGCAGTAGCCGGGCTTTAGTTTGTGGTGGCGCGGGTAAACGGCCGCAAAGGTCTGTACGGCAGTCACGGGCTTGTCGGCGATTGTCCGTTCGGCTTCGGGCATTTTTTCTAAGCCATTGCGAACAGCTTCGCTAATACCTAGTGACCCGACTCCGAAATTGGCTAAGTCGGTACTCAGGGCTTTTTTGTAGGCAGTTTCGCCGTCGCCAAATACGTCGCTTAGGCCACCACCACCAAGCAGTGATAGTTCAGAAAAATCTGGTATTTTGGCTAGCTTTATGGCTCGCCGGGCAACCTCTGTAGTGCAATCGGGCGAGGCAAACAGCAAATAATCACCATCAATATCGTGAATATTCCAAGGCGTATCGCCTAATGGCAATGTTACCTCACGCTGCTGAATCCCTTCGCCGTAACGTGTCATATATTCCCATTATAGCACAAGCTGTATAAAATGTCAATAGCGCGCACTCGGGGGTAGACAAAAGCTGTATCACGTGCTACAATACGTGATGAGTTTCAGTGTATTGCTAAAAAGAAAACGTGTACAAGACTTTTCAGTGAATATACATCGGCCACTAGAGTTTGCTGCTTGAACGGCCAATAAATAGTAACTAACGGGAGAAATGTTTAAACATGCCTACCATTAATCAATTGGTGCGCAAGCCACGCCAGACTGCGAACAAGAAGTCAAAGTCACCTGCGCTTGGCCGCATCCAAAACACCCTAAAGGTGCGCTACTACAACCAAGACGCCCCACTAAAGCGCGGCGTTTGTGTAAAAGTAACTACCAAAACCCCTAAAAAGCCTAACTCAGCCCTTCGTAAGGTTGCCCGCGTGCGCCTAACCAACGGCCACGAAGTCTGGGCCTACATCGGTGGCGAAGGCCACAACCTGCAAGAGCACGCCGTTGTGCTCGTTCGTGGCGGTCGCGTGCCCGACCTACCAGGTGTGCGCTACCACATTGTGCGTGGTGCATTGGACCTACAAGGTGTCGCTAAGCGTCAGCAGGGCCGCAGCAAGTACGGCGCCAAAAAGGAAGGTAAGTAATTATGCCTCGTAAAGTAACCAAGAAACTACAACGAAACATCAAGCCTGACCGCAAGTACCAGAGCGTACTCGTGCAGCGCCTGATTAACAAAAGCATGCTTGATGGCAAAAAGCTGACTGCAGAACGCGCTGTGTACCGCGCACTAGAGCAGGCCGCTAAGACGCTAAAAAGCGAAGAGCCGCTTGAAGTATTTGAAAAGTGCATCCGTAACATCAGCCCAAGCTTTGAAGTAAAAAGCCGTCGCGTTGGCGGTGCGAACTACCAGATTCCATTCCCAATCCAGGGTCACCGCCAGCAGCACTACGCCTTTATGTGGCTGGTGCAATCGGCGCGCGCCAAGAGTGGTATGCCGTACGAAAAGCGCCTAGCGCTAGAGATTGTGGATGCCGTGAACGAAACCGGTGCTGCCTTCAAGAAGAAAGAAGACACCCACAAGATGGCAGAAGCCAACCGCGCATTCGCACACTTTGCCAGGGGCTAACCCCGCTTCAACGGCAATTATAAAGCACTCCTTAACCATAAGGGGTGTTTTATTATGGCTTTCAGATGGTACAATCTATAAACAATGGGGATGATGGAAGGAATAGGCAAGCGCGTAGACGGATCGTCTTTGCTATGGCGGCTTGCCGACTATACAGACCTCGTAAAACGGGGGAGTGACGGTACCGCAAAAGTAATAGAGCGTATAGAGACGCCATACAATGAATTCGGCATCGTTGATCGTAAAACGCTATTCCGCCGGCTACTAGGCTCGATAGCCAGCGACTATAGGTGGCAGGGACACTACGAAGGCCCGCACCACTTAATGTGGCCACGTACCGACTACCGCCTACCCAATGTGCATCCCGCACAGGTAGAAACATTTAGCAGGTTCCGCGGCAGCCCAACGCTGAAAGTGCGCTTACCGCGTGAGCTCCATGATTGGCTGCACCGCGTAACCGAGCCGCCGACCCCTCCTTCACTAGATGTAATGCGCCAATATGTTCACGAGCAAGGCCAAGTGCACCGGCTATATAACACCGTCAGTCTATCCCGCTATAACTTTGAGGGCTTGAGTTTCGAAGAAAAGGAGAAGCTGCGGCATGATGGCTTACTGCGAAAACTAGAGGAAATGAGCGACGGCGAACTCGGTATTATGCCCGAAAAAGAGCGGCTGGCCGCCATGGGACTTATAGCGGCACGCCGGTTACTGCGCCATCGCACACATCCGCTGGGGCTGTCTGGCAGTGCTACTTGCCAAAAGGTATTTTTTAGTGAGGATACTCCGTAAAGTGGTAGTGCTTGCACAATTGGGCCCCGCAAGAGTTTAATAGAGAGATATGACAGCCGAGATCCCCCATGATAGGCAACAGCAGCCCGATCCGCTAGAAGCGCTAAGAGCAAGTGCAATTGACCCTGCGCTGGCGGATGTGCTGGATAATGCCCTTGAAGCTCAAGGCACATTGCAAAGCAAAGACACGCTCAACTGGAAAATCGTCACAGACACACTAAAGCCAGTAAATGATTTATGGGCTAGCACGGACTACCCAGGCACGCTGGGGCGGTTTACAGGTAAGGTGCGTGAATGCTTTGAAGGAGCCAAGGATAACCCTTCAATCGCAATATTATTAAAAAACTTGCCAAGCGGGACAGACGAGCACGGTGAATACTGGGTGGCAAATGACCTTGAACTAGTGTGTGCATACTTTACTGTAGCCACAGGCGAAGAAAACGAACTGGATGAGGATGCTAGAGTAGGATTATCGCTGATCGCACCTGATGACTATGACGATGATATCGAAATCGAAGAAGGCGAACTGATACTATATTCTGATGAAATTGAGCGGGCTTCGTTTGCACGGCCGAATGCCGTAACAATTGAGCGCCAGTTGGCGTACCATTTCCCGGAGTTGCACCGCAAACTCATGCAGATGCTACCAGATAGCCCTGACCCAAGCTCGCGGGCGATTACACAGTTTATCCGTGAATTTTACATACCTGCGGACGAATCCCTATATCATGACTACCCAATTACTGAGCGGCTGGGCGCCTATATCTTTAGTAAATTTGAATTTGATGATGAGTTGTACGAAGTATCAATCAAAGGACCGGTTCACAGTATCGATGCGGATGAAAAAGAAATCGACACCTACGCCGATAAGTATCATCACTACAGCCTTCGCGGTATTGTGGCCGGCATATTAATGCAGCATGACGACGAAATGTTTGACGATGAAGTCGTGTATCGCCCGCATTTACTGCTTGCCGTACCCGAACCCGTCAAGGGTGGGGGCTATTACCCTTGTATTATCCCGCCGGAAACGTTGATAGGCTTGAGAAGCTTGCGTAACCGCCGTACACAATTTGGTAAAACCGCGCTATTATCATTTGAACGCGTAGCTGATATCACAGAATACTTTGCCGAACCAATGATGCTAGAGGAAGTTGCGCAATCCGAGATAGATAGCGACGAGCTTGATTCTGCCAAGGTATACAATGTTTTTAGCGAAATAACAAAGGGGTTTGAAAATGAGCTGCCCCATTTCTTATCGTATAACAAAGACCAGGAGCACCATGTGATATCGGTCGCTCGCGACCTGTCTCGTATAGTAAAGGATTTTAATGAACATACGATAGAATCAGGCAAGGCCGACCCCGATACCCCCCTAAGCCTTGATGACTATACAAAGATTGAAAAGAAAATGCTTGCAAGCTACGATCACTTGCAAGACATCGCAGTGGGCGACACCGTCGCTACCAGAGGTGAGGTACTGGCAATTGATGCCTATAAAGATGAGCCGACGAACGTGATCTCACTACATGCGAACCTCAGCCTGCAAGGCCAATTCCAGGGCTTTAAAGTGCTAGGCCATCCGGTGATAGCCATAAAGCCAGGCGTCGGGATGGAGGCAATCGGCGAGACGGTCGACGTAAATATCTGCGTCATATTATCGGACTGTAAGGTTGTAAACGAGGCAGGTGTAGATCAGTCTTACGCGTTCAACGCGGAGCGCATTCTGCTGCCGGTCACTACCGCGAATACCGACCATTTTGTAAAATTAGAAACCACTAAAGAAGGCGAATAGGCGTACTATGAGCGAATATAAACCCCTTGATGATGACAGCCGCTTCGCCGATATAATGAGCGGGTTCGGGGATTTCGGTCGCGAGCGCGGAGATCCGCTCATTGATGATATCTTCAGTGAAATACTAAATGCCGAAACAACGATCAATAGCCAACCTTCGGCTCTGGGGCCGGACGAGCTGCAGGAGGTTACCGAACTCTTAAACTCGCTATTTACAAATAGAGGCCTCGGCGGTGCCGAAATGACAATCGCAGGCAAGATACGACCGGCAGCTACCATGTTAGATCGAGAGGGGCGGCTACGCGCTGATGTGCCTGCGGTAATCAAAACTCTAGGCGAACCGCAGTATGATCATGCGGGAGCTTACTTTGCGGTGAGCGATGAGCAGCTCCGCTATGCTACCCTTACTCTTGAGCCGGCGACGGGCCTTGATCCGCTCGGCGAGGAGTATACTCGCTACACCGCAGCGCTTCACTTTGCCATCGGTGCATCAGCAGTGCCCCAGCTATACGCTTATCCTGAGGATATTGACACCTGCGCTCCCGTCGTGGCATCAGACGAAAAGATCGAGCACGTGCTGCGAGTGGAGTACCCCGAAGTACTGGCACAAATCGACGCGCAGTTACCCGCCGATTGCCGCGATGACCAAAAGATTGTACGCGCTTTGGCGAGCTTTCGGCTTGCGCTCGACTGGAACCAATACCCTAACTTGAAGGCGCTCGAAAAGAGTGATCTATACGACTATATATCACGCTACATTACCACCCGCATACAGTTTGACACCAGCATGTACGGGCTGAAAGTGCGCGAGTCATATCTCAGCGTTAATGCCTCGGGAGATATCGTGACGGTACAGTTGCCAGAACCTATTGTTATGTATGTCGGCATCGACCTAGTACAGCTAATGGAGGCTGAGCCGCAAGCCGGCGCGCCTACGTATGGTGCACTGATTACGGCCAGAGCCCCTAGCAGTGAACGCGGTGGTGGCAGCTACGTAGTGCATATCCCGGCTGCCAACATTCCAGCCATGAAGGCACTGCGTAACACCGGACTTTCTCTTACCGACCCCGCTTTCGATGTATTGCCTGAAATCAGCCCAAAAGTCCTTGAACCATTACCGGAAGCCAAGCTGCCGGCCATTGACTATGCCGCCCGGATAGAAGCGCGCGAGCATGAGCTGCTGCGGCTAGAAAAATGGTGGCAAGATTTATTGGTGAGCGCTCAGGAAGTGATGGATAAAACCTATGCGTCAGAACGCAAAGCCCGAAAGGCCGCCGAGCGCTTAGAGGCGATAGTGCGGGCAGCTGGCCGCGATTATCCATCTAATTTTTCTACTGTTATAGAGGCGTACGGTGAAGGTGTGGTTGGCGTTTCGCCCGTGCTTGACGAAGAAGCAAGCGGGTATGACACTGATGATGAGACGGTGACGGTCGTGTTTAAGAATGCTGGGCCAAAGGCCAGTACAATCGCGACCCCGCGCCGGGGCATATACACACGTACCGGCTCTACGTTTTTGCGAGAATCAGATGATGAACCACCCATCCATAGCGTAGAGGGTCGTCTCCTCTTCAGTGATATCGATGTCGAGAACGCCACACTTAGTACATTGCCTATGCCCGGTACTGAACCGTTGCATGTACTTCATCGCCAGCAACATTTCACTATAAAACTCGATACCGCCGCTTCCCATATTACGATTCCAGAGCTTGAGCACCTGCGGGACTGCCGTCAGGCTATCGAGACTGTCAAGGACAAGTATCCAAATCTACCTGATTTGCCCCAGCAATTGGCCGAATTGCAGTACCAGGTAGGGAGTGCCGATCAGTCCAGTTATACCGATATCAGCGACGTGACGATTCTGCGCAGTATGGGAGCCTCAGTGGCGGGCGATAAAAAGGCTTGCGCCGACGTCATGAGTGCCTTGACCTCCATTTTGAAAGGCGCTCCAGTAGAAGTAAGCGGCCCGATCTACCGCCTAAATGGCGAGCTGGAAGATACCCACGTTATTCGGGGTATTATCGAAGGTGCAGTATCAATTGTCGGCGAGACCGATACTGAAGAGCCGTTGCTCGTGGTAGGCAGCTCGACCACCGAACGCTGGTACGTACCGCTTTCTGCCATTGAGCGTTGCCGGTTCTAGCAGGAGCCCCCTAGTTTTTGTAGCCAATCTGTGCTATAATTAGCACTAAGAGCTTTTACTAATGCTAAAAATTTGTTAAAGAAAAGGAACGAACGCCCCTATGGCCGCTACAACCAACGTCCCGCTAAAGGACTTTCGCAACATCGGTATCATTGCCCACATTGACGCCGGTAAAACTACAACCACCGAAGGTATTTTGTACCGTACCGGTATTAATCACAAAATCGGCGAAGTCCGTGGCGATGGCGACGGCGCGACTACCGACTGGATGGCGCAGGAAAAAGAGCGTGGTATTACTATTACCTCTGCTGCCGTTACCTGCTTCTGGAAAGGTCACAAGATCAACATTATCGACACCCCGGGCCACATCGACTTTACTGCCGAGGTAGAGCGCTCACTCCGCGTACTTGACGGTGCCGTTACTATCTTCGACGGCAAAATGGGCGTGGAAGCACAATCTGAAACCGTATGGCGCCAAGCCAACAAGTACGGTGTGCCTCGCCTTTGCTTTATCAACAAAATCAACCAGACCGGTGGCGACTTTTACAAATCGCTGGAAAGCATCCACAACCGCTTGTCTAAAAACGCGTTGCCAGTACACCTGCCAATTGGCTTTGAAAAAGATATCAACGGCGTAGTAGACCTAGTAGAAATGAAGGCCTACACCTACAGCGACTACACCGACAAGCAGTTGGTAGAGGGCGAAATCCCGGCTGATATGGTAGAAAAGGCCACCAACGCCCGTGCCCTACTAGTAGAAGCCGCCGTTGAGGCCGACGACGCCTTGATGGAGAAGTTCTTTGAAGGTGGCGTGGACGCCATTAGCAAGGAAGAGCTGAAGGTTGGCCTGCGCAAGCGCGTACTAGCCGGTGACTTTTACCTAGTAAGTGGTGGCGATGGCCGTGGCGTGATTGTAGAAAAACTACTAGACATCATGACCGACTACCTGCCTAGCCCGCTCGATGTCGACGCTATTTGGGGCAAAAACCCTAAAACTGGCGACGAAGTGAGCCGTAAGCCCGACGACAAAGAGCCGATGGCAGCCTTGGCCTTTAAGATCGCCGCCGACCCATTTGTGGGCAAGCTGATCTTCGTACGTGTGTACAGTGGTGTATTAACGGCTGGTAGCTACGTGACCAACACCACCACTGGCGAAAAAGAACGCATTGGCCGTATTGTGCGTATGCACGCCGACAAGCGTGAAGATATCGACAAGGTAGCCGCCGGCGACATCGCCGCTGTGGTAGGCCTTAAGAACACCTTTACCGGCAATACGCTATCTGACCCAACCAACCCAATTGCCCTAGAAAGCATTACCTTCCCAGACCCACCAGTAAGTATCGCTGTGGAGCCTAAAACCAAGGCTGACCAAGAAAAGATGGGTATTGCCCTGCAGCGCCTGGCTGAAGAAGACCCAACCTTCCGTATCCACACCGATGAGGAAACTGGCCAGACCATCATGAGTGGTATGGGCGAGTTGCACCTAGAGATTCTGATTGACCGCATGAAGCGTGAGTTTAATGTGGAGGCTAATGTGGGCGAGCCGCAAGTTGCCTTCCGCGAGACCATCAAGGGTACTGCCGAAGTGCAGGGCAAGCACGCCAAGCAGAGTGGTGGCCGCGGCCAGTACGGTGACGTATGGGTACGCTTTGAGCCGAACGAAGTTGGTAAGGGCTTTGAGTTTATCGATATGATCAAGGGTGGTGTGGTGCCACAGGAATACCGCATGCCAGTGCAAAAGGGTATCATCGAAACGCTTAATGGCGGTGTGATTGCCGGCTACCCAGTGGTAGACGTGAAGGCGACCCTATACGATGGTAGCTACCACGATGTCGACTCGAGCGAGCTAGCCTTTAGCCTGGCTGGTAGCCTAGCTGCTCGCGAAGGTGTGAAAAAGGCTAACCCAATCATCCTCGAGCCGGTTATGCACGTTGAAGTGACTACGCCAGAAGATTTCATGGGCGACATCATCGGCGACCTTAACAGCCGCCGTGGCCGCATTGAAAGCATGGAAGACCTAATGGGCGGCGCCAAGCTAATCAAGGCGATTGTGCCACTAGCCAACATGTTTGGCTACACTGGCGACATCCGCAGCATGAGCCAAGGCCGTGCCGCTAGCACCATGGAGCTTGCGCACTACGAAGAAGTCCCACCAAACGTCGCGCAAGAGATCATCGAAAAGCGTTCTAAGTAAGCCCTTGATGCAAGAAAACGAGGCCGCACTGGCCTCGTTTTTATAGCAAATAAAAGTATCCCTGTATCGTAGGGATCACACGCCGGATTGGCTACCGGGCGACTGGTTAGTCGCAGGTGTCGCACTGGCCGGTGAGGGGCAGTGCAATGTAGCACTGCGGGCAGATATTCTGCGACTGCTTGCGCGCCGGTGCCGAGGCCGACCCGTTGGGGCCGATCGGCTTTTTCTGGGCCGTGACGCTGGTATTGTCGATCAGAATCTGATTGACGTGGATTCCCAGGGCGTCGGCCAGGCTGCTCAGCGTCGAGTCGCCGATTTCGCGCTGTTTGCCCAGTTCGAGACGGCTGATTGTCGACTGTGCAACTCCCGCCTCATCGGCCAGTTGCGCTTGCGTGGCGCCGTATGCTTCTCGCCACTCGCGTAGTGTCATTACCATGTTGTTGTTCATTTTTTTCCTCTCGGTGCTAGGGGATGAACGCCCCACATCTTGATTATAGCATATTATGCTACAAAATGCAATAGGTGGCCAAGGCTGCTACCATGCGGAGTTGAAGTAGGCGGTGCAAATCATGGCTGTTGAGCCAGGGTCATTCCATTGGCGAGTGAAGCCGCCTTTAGTGCAGTCTGTATCATCCTCTGACTCTATAGCTGTTGATATGCGGATTTGGTTCCAAGATCCTGTATAGAATTCGACCCATGGGCCAGTTAGCCAAGTGGCGGCAGGGGTTTTATCAGACGGTGGCATTTTGGCTACCGTCAAAATATCAGCCATTAGTGCACTATTATCAGACTCTAGATACGAAAGACTTCCACCCGGATCACGACAACGGCGCTTGTTATCTATTGACGAGACGGGAAAACCGGTACCAAGGCATACGCCAGTGTCGTCTGGATAACTACCGCCTGGGTACACTCCCTTACGTGCCTTATATATCTCAAATATATCTACCCAAGAGCGCAGCTCGGTTAGGCGTGTGGTATTGCGGGCCTCGCGTTGGATACCTCGGTACATCACTATAACTATGGTGGCCAAAACGGCTATCACCACAATTACAATAATCAACTCCACAACCGTAAATCCTTTTTGCCGCACCCGTTTCATACATAGTAGTATAAGCGTTATTGATATTCAGGGCAATAGTGTTTACAATCGCCGCCCTTTACCCTATAATAAAACTCATACGCGCGGCGCGTGTTGATATTATGTAGCTAGCCTAGCTAGTTGTGTAATGCCAGTAGCTCGCGTCGTGAATAATATAAGTAAAGGAGAATCACCTTATGGCAGACTTTGACCGTTCAAAGCCTCACATCAATGTTGGTACTATGGGCCACGTTGACCACGGTAAGACTACTCTTACCGCTGCGATTACTCACGTACTCGCGAAAAAGCTACCAAGCGACGTAAACAAACCTAAAAACTACGACGAAATCGACAACGCTCCAGAGGAAAAGGCACGTGGTATCACCATCGCTTCTTCTCACCAGGAATACGAGTCTGAAAAGCGCCACTACGCTCACGTTGACATGCCAGGCCACGCCGACTATGTTAAGAACATGATCACCGGTGCTGCCCAGATTGACGGCGCGGTACTCGTAGTTGCTGCCAACGACGGCCCACTACCACAGACCCGCGAGCACGTACTACTTGCTCACCAGGTTGGTGTGCCAAAGATCGTTGTGTTCCTTAACAAGATGGACCTCGCCGACCCAGAACTAGTTGAGCTTGTAGAGATGGACGTTCGCGAACTTCTAAGCAAGAACGGCTACGACGGCGACAACGCTCCAATCATCAAGGGTTCAGCAACCAAGGCTCTAGATGGCGACGCTGATGCTGAAAACGCTGTTATGGAACTAGTTGCGGCTATGGATGACTACTTTGACATCCCAGAGCGCGACCTAGACAAGCCTTTCCTAATGCCTATCGAAGATGTGTTTAGCATCAAGGGTCGTGGCACCGTTGCTACCGGCCGTATTGAGCAGGGTATCATCAAGATCAACGACCCAGTTGAG
>CAYVSX010000011.1:0-28187 GCA_964454245.1 uncultured Candidatus Saccharibacteria bacterium
GAATATATCGGCACCCTAAACCCCGATGCTGTCGCGGATAAAAAATGGGCGGCTAGTTTGGTTGCCGAATTAGAAGCCGATAGCGACACTGGCATAGCCACGGGAATATTGGCGCGCAGTGATTATAAAAGAATTGACACCGCGGGTGAGCAGTATACTATTTGGGGTATACCAGGCCCACGTGGGCGCGACAGCCTACTGGCCAATGCTCCAAAAAATCCCGAGTATGTATTTGGTTCTACCGGTGGCGGATTTATTGCCCGGGCTAGTATGCTGCGTGAGGTTGGCTTGTTTGATGAAAAGTTTTTTATGTATTTTGAGGATGTCGATTTAAGCTTCCGCGCACAACTAGCTGGCTATAAAGTCCGCTATACCCCAAGGGCAATTGCCTACCATAAACTAAGTGCCAGTACTAATAAAGTCCCCGGCCTCGCCGTGTATAACACCTTCAAAAATCTCCCTATGCTATATGTAAAAAATATGCCACTAGGGCTATGGTGGCAAACTTACCCACGATTTACACTGGCCTACACTTTGATATTAGGCAACGCCATAGCGCGCGGCCGGGCCGTGCCAGCGATAAAGGGTTGGCTGAAAAGCTGGTTGCTCACCCCACACATGTTTAGTGAAAGGATTAAAATTCAGAGATCTAAAAAGGTTACTAATAGCTATATCGATAGTATTATTTTGCACGACATCCCACCCGAGCAAACCGGCCTACGCAAGTTCCGCGATTTCTTCATAAAACAATAGTCTCAACTTTATCTTTAAGTTATGGATTGTTTTATTATCTCATTAAAACACCACGAATAATAAAGTGGGATATTAATTAATCCATTATTATACTCTAGATTTCGCATTGAAAACCTTATAGCAACTACAGGGTCGTACTTCTGGCGATACACTTTAAGGCTTTTGGCCTTTACATTATTACCACTCTTAACCTCAATTGGTATTATTTTGCCGCTATATTGTAAAACATAATCAACCTCACTAGTCGCTCCAGAGCTCCAGTAGTACGGGTTATATTCGCAAATTTGTTGCAATACAAACTGTTCAGTAAATAGGCCGTTCATATGATCAAATAGGTTGTCTATAGGTAACATATCGCCAGCCGACAATCCACTCAAAACCCTTAATAAACCTATATCTAGTAGATAGAGCTTGAATATTTGTGAGTCTGCATAGGCTGAAAGTGGTATTTGGTCGCCGCAATTTACCATCGAAACTTTCCGTACTAGCCCTGCATCTTCTAGCCACGATATCGCCACCTCGTATTCGCGAGCTCGCGCGCCTTCGCGCACCACACCATATATAAACTTACGCGATTCTCTAGCAAACTGCGAAGGTATACTTTGCCACACTCGGTTTATACGCTCGGCGTTTAGCGCGTCCGTATATTTACTAAAGTCGTTACGGTAAGCTCCCAGTATATTCGCTAATATACTGTCTACTTGCTGAATATCTGTCGTTTTTAACCACGTAACTACAGCTTCGGGCATGCCGCCTATTATCATATATTTTTGAAGGGCATCAGAAAATTCTTCACTAAAAGCGCCCTTATTTTTATTGATATCTTTCATAGTAAAGTCCATTGCTTTATCCAGACCTATAGCCCAACAAAATTCCTCAAAACTTAGCGGTTCCAATCTTAAAAAATCAACTTTTCCCACAGGAAATGAAGTACCCGGATGAAGCGCTACGCCCAGTAAGCTACCCGCCGCCACAATATGGTAGTCGGGGGCGTCCTCAAGAAAGTATTTAAGTGACGAAAGGGCTCGTGGCACCTCTTGAACTTCATCAAAAATAATTAATGTTTCCCCGGGCGTGATATTGGTCGAAAATTTTATTGCTAAGAACTCAATGATTCGCTGCGGCTCTATTGACCCTGAGAATAGCTCCACCGTTTCAGGATCTAGCCTATCAAAGTTAACGTATACGGTGTTTTTATAATAATCTCGCCCAAATTCTTGCAGCAAGTATGTTTTTCCCACTTGGCGAGCACCCTCAATAATAAGAGGTTTGCGGTTTGATTTATTTTTCCATTGAATAAGGCTTTCTAGTAGTTTACGCTTCATATTACTATCGTTTTCTTTATTTTATTCATTTTATATACTTAAGTTTAACACATTTTTATAATGAATACAATACTAATCATACACATTTTTCAAAGGAATAATCGTATTGTTTACACATTTTTCAAAGGAATAATTATACAACTCACTTTTGTGTATTGGTTAGTCTTGTATAATAGTTAGTATGAATCTACTAGAGTACGAGGCTAAGGCGATATTGCAGGAATTTGGTGTGGCAGTCCCTCAAGGTACCGTTGTTCGGCCGGGCGATGAGGTGCCGGGCGCGCCGATTGTACTGAAATCGCAGGTGCATAGCGGTGGGCGCGGTAAGTTGGGTGGCGTGAAGGTGGTAAAAAGTGGTGATACGGCCGGTGTTGCTGGGGAAATTTTTACACTAGAGATTAAAGGTGAAAAGCCGCAAACTTTACTGGCCGAGGAGTTGCTGGATATTGCTAGTGAGTATTATGTGTCACTGGTGGTAAACCGCAGCACGGCAGCAATTGAGCTAGTGGCACATAAAGATGGCGGTATGGAGGTGGAAAGCCAAACCGACTTTTTGAAAATCGCCGTGGCCGAGGGTGGCGCAAATATAGCTGGCGAGCAATTGGCCGAATATTTAGATTTGCCCGGGCAAACCTTTGCGCTGCAAGATTTGGTAGCGAATTTATACAAGTGTTTTGTAAAAAGTGATGCGCTACTACTGGAAATTAACCCGCTAGTATTGACTGGCGACGGCCAACTGGTGGCTGGCGACTGCAAAATGACGCTCGATGCCGCCGCTAGCTTTCGCCACCCCGAGTGGAGTTTTGAGCAGGAACCAGCCAGCGCGAACTTTGTGACACTCAGCCCCGATGGCACGGTGGCGACCATCGCTAACGGCGCCGGGCTGGCCATGGCCACGGTAGATGCCGTAACGGCCGCCGGGCTGGTGCCAGCTAACTTTTTGGATATCGGTGGTGGCGCCACGGTAGGTGGCATTGTAGAAAGTTTTAAGGCGATAGCCGAGTTCCCTAACGTAAACGCCATCGTTATCAATATTTTTGGCGGTATTGTGCGCTGCGACGATGTAGCTAAGGCGATAATCGCCGCCAAAGCGCAATCTAGTAGCCTGCCACAGCTATATATCCGCCTAAGCGGCAACAGAAGTGACGAGGCTAAGCAATTATTAGCCACCGAAGGCCTAACCCTATACCCTGATTTAGCGGCGTGTTTGCAGGAGATTACTAATGGATAGGTTAATCTTCACTGGCAAAAACGTAATCGTGCAGGGTATTACTGGTAAGAATGGCGTGTTCCACACCCGCAACATGGTGGCCTACGGCACTAATATTGTGGCCGGCACTTCACCTAATAAAGCCGGCACCGATGTAGACGGTATTCCGGTATACGGTAGTATTAAAGATATTCAGAAAGATTTTGCGGTGGACATATCGGTAATATTTGTGCCGGCACCATTTGCCAAGGCGGCAATATTAGAGGCCATTGCCGCCAAAGTGCCGCTAATAGTGTGTATTACTGAGCATATACCGGTGCATGATATGCTGGCGGTGCGTCAAAAACTAAAGGGTAGCGACAGCGTGGTAATTGGCCCCAACTGCCCCGGCGTGTTACTGCCGGGCGGCAATTTGCTAGGCATTATCCCCGCCCACCTAGCCACACCAGGCAGCACGGCGGTGGTTAGCCGCAGCGGCACCCTAACTTACGAAGCCATGGATTTACTCACTAAAGCCGGCCACGGCCAAAAATACATCATCGGCATAGGTGGTGACATGGTGCGCGGCACTGGGTTTATAGAAGCACTGCAGATGTTTGAAGATGACCCTGATATTAAAAACATTGTGATGATAGGCGAAATTGGCGGCGTGGATGAAATCGCCGCTGGCGACTACATCCGCCAGCACATCACTAAGCCTGTATATGCCTACATTGCCGGCCACAGCGCCCCAGTTGGCGTGCAAATGGGCCATGCCGGTGCAATACTGGGCACCAACGCGCTAGAATCCGCGGCGGCCAAAACCGATTATTTGGCAAGTTGTGGTGCCGTGGTAGCGGATAGTATCACCCAGCTGATATCTAAGATTAAAAATGTATAATGGGTGTATGACCAAGAAACTTATTTCCATACTTATCCCCGCCTACAACGAGCAAGAGGTGTTACCACTATTGTTTGAGCGGCTAGGTAAATTGGCTAGCGATAACGAAAAATATGATTTTGAATTTTTGTTTGTAAACGATGGTAGCCGCGACGATACTTACGATATTATCAAAAAACAAAGCGAGATAGATAAGCGCGTGGCCTATGTAAACCTCAGCCGCAACTTTGGTAAAGAAACGGCTATGCTAGCCGGCTTTGACCACGCTCGCGGCGACGCCATGGTAATTATCGACGCCGACTTGCAAGACCCACCCGAGCTAATACCGCAGATGATAGAATTTTGGGAGCAGGGGTACGATGATGTATTTGCCCGCCGCAAATCGCGCGCCGGCGAAAGCTGGGTAAAAAAGGCGACCAGCCGCTGGTATTATAAAGTTTTGCAAAACAGCACCCGCATACCTATACAGGTAGATACTGGTGACTTTAGGCTGCTAGACCGCCGCTGTATAGAGGCGCTAAAGCAGTTCCGCGAAAGCGAGCGCTACACCAAAGGCATGTATAGCTGGATCGGCTACAAAAAGAAAGAGATACTGTACGACCGCGACCCACGCGCCGCCGGCACCACCAAGTGGAATTATGGCAAGCTGGTTAATTTGGCGATCGACGGCATCACCAGCTTTACCACCGCGCCACTACGCCTTAGCACCTACTTTGGGGGTGTTGTATCGATACTCGCCTTTTTATACATTGTGTTTTTAGTCATCCGCACACTGTTTTTTGGCACCGATTTAGCCGGCTACCCATCGATGATGGCGGTAATACTATTCCTAGGCGGCGTGCAACTGCTTAGCCTAGGTATTATTGGCGAATATATTGGCCGGATATTTAACGAAACCAAGCGCCGGCCGCTCTATTTTGTCGAGGAATACCATGAATCTGGTACAAAAGATAAAAAATAACCCGCAGCTAATCCGCTTTGGCCTGGTGGGTGGCGCCAACACGGCGCTAGATTTTGGCTTGCTGTTTATATTCAAATTTTTAGGCATACCGGTAGAAATTGCCAACATTATGTCCACCGGCCTGTCGTTTATATTTAGCTTTGTGGCTAACAAAAAGTACACCTTCAAAACCACTGACACCAACGTGATGCGCGAGATGGTACTTTTTGTACTTATTACACTAACTGGGTTATGGGGGTTACAGACCGCCGTCATTACACTACTACACAGCCCATTAACTGGGCTTATTGGCAATACAGATGTGGCGCTACTAGTAGCAAAGCTAATAGCAACCGTCGCCTCACTGACTTGGAATTACTTGTTTTACAGTAGGTTAGTTTTTAAGAAACATTAACTATCGCTGGTAATCGTCTTTTAGGCGCGTAATGTCATCTTCGTCAGACGGATTATCGGCTTCTGTATGCTGCCAGATTTCGGCCACTAGCGTAAAGTTATCTTTACCACCCACCAAGCGGTGGCACTCGCCAGCCGCAAACTGTACTTCGGTGCCGGCCTGCGCCACCACCAGCTCGCCTGGGTTTTCGGCGTCTAAGCTACGGTAGTAGCCGCCATCGTTCAAAAATACCCAGCGCTCGGCGCGTCGCTCGTGCACCTGCCAGCTCAGGCGCTGCCCCGGCGCTACTAGTAGGAATTTTGGGCTTAGTTCGGCGTCAGCGTTGCCTAGGCGCGCTTCAGTCGGGTCAAGCCCCGGGAAGAACTCAGCGATAAACCTATCAGCATCATCAAATGCAAAACGTATAAAACCGCCCCAGGGCTTAGTTTTGTCGATATCTTCAATCGTGTAGCCTGCACTCTTAGCGCACTCCACCAACGCATCAATTTTTTCACCCCTGTCGGGAGTGTGTTTATTAGCATTTTCTATCACTTGGTCAGCAAACACGGCCATAATTTATCCTTTTCTATCTATGATACTATATAGTTATGCACATCGCTATTGACGCTCGCTTTCTGAATTCTGGTACTGGTACATATGGTGTAAAGTTGTTGGAATATTTACAACAAATTGATACTACCAACCAGTACTCGGTGATTGTAAAAGCTAAAGATGCCGACTATTGGCAGCCAATTAGTCCCAACTTTACAGTGCGGCCGGTTGACTTCCCCTACTACACATTTGCCGAGCAGGTTGGGTTTAAAAAGTTTTTAGATAACTTAAAACCCGATTTGATACACTTTGCCATGCCACAACAACCGATATTTTACAGGGGTAAACGCGTAACGACGATGCATGACCTAACGCTGCTAAATACCTACAACAGCGATAAAAATTGGCTAGTATTTCACCTTAAACAGCTGGTTGGCCGCTATGTGTTTAAGCGTGTGTCGCGCATTAGCGACCATATTATCGCCATTAGCGAAAATACCAAGCGCGAATACCAGGAATTCACGCCGATACCAGATGATAAAATATCGGTAATATACGAGGCGGCTGAAGTGCAAAAGGGCGAGCTACAGCCCTACGACGTGCCATTTACCGATTTTATAATGTATGTGGGCCAACAGCCCGATTACAAAAACTTACGGCGGCTAATGCAGGCTCACCAGCAACTACTAGCCACCCACCCAGATCTAGGGTTGGTGCTAGTGGGCCGGATGAACCCCGACACCGCCGCGAATAAAGCCTGGGCAGAAAAACAGGGGTATAAAAACATCCACTTTACTGGCTTTTTACCAGATACCCAGCGCGACTGGCTGTTCACCAAATGCAAGGCCTATGTATTCCCTAGCCTAATGGAAGGTTTTGGCCTGCCGCCACTTGAGGCGATGGCCTACGGCACGCCGGTGGTGAGTAGTAATGCATCGTGCATGCCCGAGGTTTTGGGCGATGCTGCCGAGTATTTTGACCCGAAAAATATCGAAGATATGGCGAGTGTAATTGAGCGAGTGATTACCGACGGTGAACTACGCGCCGGCATGGTGCAGCGCGGCCACCAACAGGTGGCAAAATATTCGTGGGAAAAGATGGCGCGCGAAACGCATGAGGTTTATATGAACGTGCTGAACCGCCATTGTGAACTTGGTTCAGAATCTAGTAGATAAATAAGTTAATTAATTTTGACTGGATTCCGCAACAAGTGCGGAATGACAGCTACTACGAGCTTGCTTGGGCGATAATAATCCGACGATCACGCCCCTCGCCCTCACTATAAGTGCGGATATCACTGTATTCCTGCGCCACACGGTGGACAATCCGGCGGTCGGCGGCATTAATGTGCGCGATGTATGAATCGCCAGTGGCGCGAACTTCCTCAATCCAACCCCTGGCCTTTTCGGCTATTTGCTCTTCGCGCTGCTTTTTATAGTCGGCAATGTCGACATTAACGCGGCTGAGGGCGGCATCCTTATTGCGTAGCGCCGTACTCACCACATATTGTAGGCTGCGCAATGTTTCGGCGTTGCGGCCAATTAATATACTGTTGCTGTCGCTACTTTCCACATACAGCTCAATAACATCTTCCTCTACTTCGGAGGTCACCTCTATATTTTCGCCAAAAAACGATATAATATCCTGCAAAAACTTGCGTGCAAATTCGATTGATTGATTCTGGTCCATATTTCCTCCTTAGCCCTTTGCCTTTATGCGGGTGATGTTGGCCTCTTTGGCGGCTCCGGCGCGCTTTTTGGCATTTTTAGCAGCTTTAGATTCCTCTTTTTCAATCACCTCTTCGGCGATTTCTTCCATTTCTTCGGTGTCTTTGTTTAGTAGATAGTGCTGCTGGGCAGTCGCCACCAGGTTAGACACCGTGTAGTAAAGCGCCAGTGCGCCCGGCAGGTTTACCATAATCAAGAACATCATGACTGGCATGATTTTCATCATATTGCGCATCATGGCAGCGTTCATTTCGGCTGGGTCAGACTGTTTACCCTCGGCAGCTTCCTTCATGATGTCACGGAAGCGTTTTGGTGTATCGGTAGTGGGCATAGTTTGCTTGCTCATAATATACTGGGTGATGGCCGATATCAACGCCAAGGCCAAAATAGCAAAATTTACACCACCGCTACTAAATGCCGTTTGTGTTAGGTCGATAAACCCAAGCATGGTGTGGTTAAGATTATTCGGGTCGTCGATAATTTGCTTAATAGGCTCGAGCTGCTGTAGTGGCGCGTAGGTAAAGTTCACCACCTCGGCGGTGCGCGATACAATAATTTGAATCACGTGGTATAGGCCAATAAATATCGGTAGCTGAATTAGCAGGATAAAAATCGACTGGAACGGGCTGATGCCATGGCGCTTATAT
Organism: uncultured Candidatus Saccharibacteria bacterium; assembly: GCA_964454245.1. Taxonomy (GTDB): domain Bacteria; phylum Patescibacteriota; class Saccharimonadia; order Saccharimonadales; family Saccharimonadaceae; genus Saccharimonas. Next base: position 8,429 of record CAYVSX010000011.1, read on the forward strand.
AACTCCATTTGCATCGTTGCCTCGAGTTGTTTGTTGCCCTTAGCCTCTTTTTTAATCTTGGCGATTTCGGGCTGCATTTTGCGCATTAGCTTGGTTTGGTGTAGCTGCTTGCGCACTAGTGGGTATAGCAAAAAACGGATCAAGATGGTAAATAGTATAATTGCGATACCAAAATCACCACCAGGGATAATGCTATAAATCAGCATTAGGGCGTTAAAAATCGGTTTTACTATAATCGCATCAAACATAAATACTCCAACTAGGTTTACTACATTATACCACTAGTGGCGACACTAGTACAGGCCGGCTTGGGTAAATAGTTGTCGCACCTGCCCTTCTAGCTCGGCATGTTCCATATTTATTACTTCACTATTGGTGATAATTAGGGCGACATCGTAGGTATTGGTAAGTTTGGGTATATTTAAGCGGATGATTTCGTATAGGCGGCGGCGTATACGATTGCGACCAACGGCCGATTTGTGTACCTTTTTACTCACCACCACTGAAAACCGCGGGTGCTTACGCCGCGGATTGGCCACATATTTAACAGTAATGTGGCGCGCACGCACCGCCTGGGCGTTTTTAAATAGGTAACGCAGGCTGCCGTGGCCGTGGAATCGATATTTTACTGGTATCATTACTAATTAGTATAACACCCCTGTATGGCGCCCACGAGGCGTTAGCCGAGTTTTAAGGGGTGAGATATTTTTATCTGGATTTACTCCAGATAAAAATAGAGAGGGGTGAACCCCTCTCTATTAAAACTAAATTGCTAGCTTTGCGCGGCCCTTGGCGCGTCGGCGCTTTAGGACTAGGCGGCCAGCCTTAGATGCCACGCGGGCCCGAAACCCGTGGGTCTTGGCGCGGTGGCGAGTGTGTGGTTGGTATGTTCGCTTTGGCATATCCCATACATTATACCTCTTATCACCACTTTAATCAATATCTGCTTGCCACTTTGTCTAAATTATAGCCTCGCCATAATGGTTTATCCACATTTCGGCGCTATTTATCCACAGATTAACAGATGAGGTTGCTGGTTGTGGATAAAAACACCTCTTGAGCGCCCGGCGGGCGACTAGGTAAAAATCCACAACATTTAGTAGGTTGTGGAAAACTACCAGAGTCGCTATTATAGATAGTAGTTAGTGAATAAGTGAGGGAGATAAAATGCAGAACGCACTATGGCAAAGCGTGCTTGGCGAAATCGAATTATCTATTCCTCATGGGCAGTTTGAAGCTTGGTTTAAAAACACCAGCTTGCTCGACCAAACCGACAACTCGGTGGTAATTGGCGTAACTAATGTGTTTGCCAAGTCACAATTTGAAAAGCGGTTTGATGCCAAAATTAAAGAGATTTTGGCGCGCAACGGCATGCCGTCACCCACCGTACAATACCAAGTGAATATGACTAAAAAGAGTGTGATTAGCCGCGGCGATGCCGGCGGCATGGCCGACTCAATGGGTGACAGGGCTGATAGGTTAATCGCCACTATGCCATCGGCCGCAGGTAAAAAGACTGTTGATGACACAATATCTACCACTATTAACCCGCGGTACACACTCGATAATTTCGTGGTTGGATCTAGCAATGACCTAGCCTATGCCGCCTGCCAAGCTGTGGCGGCCAACCCTGGCAAAAAATATAATCCGCTATTTTTGTACGGCGGTGTGGGCTTAGGTAAAACCCACCTCATGCAGGCGGTTGGTAATGAAATTATCAAAAACAACCCTAGTGCCAACGTGGTGTACACCAACACTGATACGTTTGTGAAAGAGTTTACCGATGCGATTCGCTTTAAAAAGAAGGTGTCGGACAAATACCGTACCGCCGATGTGCTTATTGTCGACGATATGCAGTTTATTGCCGGCAAAGAAAAGACGCAGGAAGAATTTTTCCACACTTTTAATACACTTCACCAGGCTAGCAAGCAGATTATTATTAGTAGCGATAAGCCACCGCGCAGCATCCCTACCCTTACCGAGCGTTTACGTAGTCGTTTTGAGTGGGGCATGGCGATTGATATCCAAATGCCTGATTTTGAAACTCGCTGTGCGATTATCGAAACCAAGGCTGGGCTATCGGGCGTGACGCTAGATCGCGACACGATAGAATATTTGGCTAAAAATATTAAAACCAACATCCGCGAGCTTGAAGGTGCGCTTAATCACCTATTGGCATATTCCGAAATGCGCAACGTCGCGCCTGACATCACCACTGCCGAGGGGCTACTAAGTAATGTGCGCTCGTCGCGCCCCCAGCATGTCACCGCCAAGCAAATTATCGATAAGACCGCCCGGCACTTCCAAATTGATAGTAAAGATATTTGCGGCAGCAAGCGCGATAAACATATTGTGGTGCCACGGCAAATTGCTATGTACTTACTGCGTAGCGAACTAAAGCTCAGTTTTCCGCAGGTTGCCCGCGAACTAGGCCGCAAAGATCACACCACCGCCATGCACTCGGTTGATAAAATCGAAAAGGCCATCAAGCTAGATTTTATGATCCGTGAGCAAGTAGCAGAAATACGGGAGAAACTCTATGCGTAATATCTCAAGAGGGGCACACCCCTCTACTGTTTGGCAGAATAAATCTGCAAAACAGCTATACCCCCTAAAGCGAATACAGGGTATTCGTGCCTTCGGCGGTTGTGGACAATTGGTGCAAAACCTGCGAATTAATGTAGGTAAAAAATGTGTTCGCACATCCACAGCTAGCTACTATTCAGTACCGAGCAGCCTGCCGGCGTGGATAAACCAGGTGTTCTACCCACACACTTACCCTAGCCTATCCGCACAACTTTCCACAGTTAAAACAGCCGGTTTTACCCCTGTTAAATCCCAATTTATCCCCTCTTTCCACAGCACCTATAATAACCACCATCAATTCAATTAAAAAAGGAACTACTATTATGGAACTGTCCGTCACCCAAGAAAATCTAGCCAAGGCCTTAAGTATCGTCGGCCGGGTAGCCAGTAGCCGCACCGGCCTGCCGATCCTTAGTAATGTATTGCTGCGTACCGAGGGTAACCGCCTGCTAGTAGCAGCGACTAACCTAGAAATGGCCACAACCTGTTATGTAGGCGGCAAAGTTACTAAGCAGGGCGAAATCACCCTACCCGCCCGCCTAGTGAGTGAATTTGTATCTAGCCTACCTAAAGGCACGATCGAAATCACCAGTAAGGGCACTAAGCTAACACTTTCATCAGGCAAGTTTTCATCTATCATGACCGGTGTTGATGCTGGCGAGTTCCCCGAGCTACCATCGATCGACGAGAAAGAAGCCGTTACCTATACGATTGCTGCGCCAGACTTTAAGCAAGCGATTAACCAAACTGTCATCACTAGCAGTGCTGATACTACGCGGCCGGTGCTAACCGGTGTGTACTGGCACTCGGTAGACGGCCAACTGTACCTAGCTGGCACCGACGGCTATCGCTTGGCCGAGCGCAGCCTGGTAAAAACGAAGAGTGAGATCCAGGCGATAGTGCCGGCCAGTAGCTTGCACGAGGCCCTAAAAACACTCGGCGACGGCATCGATACGGTGGATGTATTGTTTGATGACACTCAAGTGCGCTTTAGGGTTGGCGAGGTGGAGATCACTAGCCGATTAATCGACGGAAACTACCCCGACTACCGCCAACTAATACCTAAGGAATCGGAAACCATAATTGAATTGAAAGCCGATGAATTTGCTCGGATTGTTAAAATCGCCGGTCTGTTTGCCCGTGATTCGGGCGGCAGCATTACCCTAACGGCCGACGCCGATACGCAGCAACTAAGTATCCACAGCGTTGCTAGTGAACTGGGCGAAAACACTAGTAGCGCCGATGCTAAAATCACCAACGGCGGCCAGGTAACCCTAAATTCACGCTACATCAGCGACGCCCTAAATGTGTTAGATGGCGATGTTATCCAGTTCCGATTTAGCGGCAAACTCAGCCCCTGCGTACTAACGGTAGTAGAAAAATCGCCCAACTACACGCACATTATAATGCCCCTAAAGAGCTAGCCATGAAACTGGTGGCGCTAACGGTAAAGAATGTCCGCACGCACCAAAAGCAAAGCGTGCAATTTAGCAATGCGGTAACATTAATCACCGGTAAAAACGGCAGCGGCAAAACTACGCTATTAGAGGCGGCCTACATTGCCCTGCGTGGTAAATCGTTCAAAGATGCCGACGATGCAATCCTGCAAAAAGATAAGGATTGGTATCGGATAGACCTGGCCACAACAGATGGCGACCGAACGACGGTGTACGATGTGCGCACCGAACGTAAAAAAAAGACCCACACCGTAGACGGCAAGCAGCACGCTCGCCTGCCAGCGCGCAGTAAATACCCAGTGGTATTGTTTGAGCCAGATGACCTACAGATGATCACCGGCAGCCCGTCGCGCCGCCGCCATTACTTAGACACTATCATCGCCCAATACAACCCCCATTACTCTAGCATTTGCAGCCGCTACGAGCGGGCACTACTGCAACGCAATAAATTACTAAAGCAGGCCGGGCACACCAAAGACGAACTATTTGCCTGGAATGTCGCCCTAAGCCGCTATGGTGCCGAAATAATCGCCGCTCGGCAACAGCTAGCCGAACAACTAAATAATGTCGTGCAACAAACCTATCAAACCATCGCGCCCACCAGTGATACGATCGCCATTCAATATACTCGTGCCACGCCACTGTCGTCGCAACTACTGCTGGCCGAGCTAGAGCAAAGCTACGACCGCGACCGAATCCTTGGCACTACAAGCGTTGGGCCACATCGCCACGACATCACAGTTACCTTTAATGGATCGCCCGCTCACCAAACTGGCTCGCGCGGCGAAATCCGCACCATTACCCTGGCGTTAAAATTTATCGAGGCCGACCTAGTGGCTAGGCAAACTGGCTATAAGCCAATAATCTTACTAGACGATGTATTTAGCGAACTAGATGAGCAGCGCCAAGAGCGGCTGCTGGCTGAATTCCATGACAATCAGGTTATAATGACTAGCGTAAATAGCGTCGCGCTGAATGATAGCGCCAAAAACACCATTATTCACCAGTTATCAATCGGTTGATATACGGCCATTAACGCCGCTAACACCGCGATATTCGTAGGTATACCCCACCATTAGCGACGGATGTTGCGCAATACACTTCTTAATCTCGGCGATATTGCTAACAAAGCTAGACTCGTCATCCTTTATAAAAATTGTATACTTACTACTATCAGAACTAAACGAACCATTGTATTTATTAGTACACCCGCCTATTAGCGCGGCAGCCGATTCGGTCGAATCTTTAGTGGGCGACGCACTGTTTTTACTAGACAATAGATATATATCACCCGTCATTGATGCGACGATCACATTATTGCCTGATTGGTTTGACATCAGCATCATACCATCTTCTAGATCTTCGCTATCAACGGAATTAACCTGTGAATCGCCCACAATAACATTACTTTTTAGCCAAACGATTTCACTCGTCTCGCCATCAACAATATACAAAGAACCATTATCAATACCCACCACGGCAGAGTTCGCAAACACCGATCCAGAATAATCTACCGTTTTATTACTCGATATATTTAAGGTACTTATTTTCTTATAAATTACACTGACATCATTATATTCCTCGGCTTCGCCTAAGAGCACAAATGTATCGCTGAGCGGTGTTGGATATATATCACCCTGCTGTTTATAAACGGTTGTTAGTTTTTTATTGGATACCGATGTTGCATATAGGTATGCATCACCATAGGCCTCGCTGGTTTTGCGGGCGACAATACACACCGTGTTACCCTGGTAGTCGCAGCTTGTAATCGAGCTGACATCGTTATTAAAACTGGATACCACAACACTTGATTCGCCTGATTCTAAACTATAAAACCACAACTGATTAATAGTATCCCGTGTACCCGAAAATTGGATATCGGGCACAAAGTAATACCCATCATCTTTGGCGGAATAGTGCGCGGTATCGCCAACAAGGTTAAAATCACCGACCAAACTTAATTCACCGGTTGAAAAATCTAAATACCAAGTGTAGTAATCACCATCGTAATAATCTATATCGTGCTCGAACAAATAGTCAAACACTGGAGTATGTGTCAGTCCACTACCGGTGAAATTTAGTAGCGCACCCTTATCATCAGCCCAACTCATACTTAGTATTTCTGGTAGACGATAATTAGGTGTAAATATTACCTTTACGGCGTTGTTATTAGCGGTGTCTATCGTATAAAAGCTTGTGCCGTTATACACATTTATCGTGTCGCCCGCTGTTTGAATAGTGCTATCGGTGGTAATCCCTAGCGGCGTAGCGGTCATTTTTGCTGGCTGCAGTGATATATATAGTACTGTCCAAACTATCAAAATCAGCACCACAACAACTAAAGTTAAGCGCACCCACCTTCGTCTTAGTAAATCGTTTATTAGTTCCGGAAGCTCGTTGTTCATATTCTCTCCTATAACTACACTGGGTCGCTGGCGTCTACGGGTTTTTTAATCGTTTGCCAGGCATTAAATAGGTCTGGGCCGATGTCAACTCGCGTCTTGCAGCCCGGGCCATTCGGGTTACCGCGACTACAGCCCAGCCGCTGTTTGCCGGTACCGGCATCGATATGTAGGTGGTCGGCGTTGATTGCCGGGAACTTCTTTACGCTAGCTAGTACGCCTAGTGGCTGGCCCATGGTTATTTTGTCACCAACCTTTATACTATTTTTTGGTAACATGTGAGTATAAAAGACATGTAACTTCTTTTCGCTATTATAAATACTCATACTACCCGCTAGGCCACCCGAGGCACTATAGGCGGTGACGGTGCCGCTTGTTAGGGCTAGTACCGTAGTGCCGGCATCGGCCAAAATATCAAAAGCAATGTATGGGTGGCCGCCACGCTGGGTGGTTCCGTTTTTAAATATCGCACGGTTTTTTACCTGATGGGTATTTACCTGTAGCGGGAACACTACTTGGTCAAATACCTTGCCGCCGGCCGCTATACCACCATCCGGCACCTCGCAGGCGGCGTCACCACCGACATCTTCGTCACTACTGTCGGAGCCAGATGAGCTTATATCGATGCCAGTGCCGTTTTTTAGTGCCTTATATAGCACATTAGCGTACTTTATGCGGGCGGTCAGGGCTGGCACGCCGGCACGCTCAAAGTTGGCTTCAAACGCTGTGGCCGCCTCTTTTGGTGTGCTGGTTTTACCAACGGCTGGTAGAGTGCTGCGCTCAGTCATTATTAGCTCATACTTTAGCCAGGCATAATTAGCGGCGTCGTTGGCGTGTTCACTTTTACTACCCATATAGCCGCGCTTTATAGCGTAGTTTATAAATTGGGTTTGTCGGGAGCCAGTCCATTGCGCCCAACCGTACCCTCCACTAAAGCGTGGCGGTCCAGCTTTACCGCCCTCATTAATGTCTGGCGGTACATGCTGTCCGCCTGATTCGTGCATAAAGTTACCTACTATACCCGCTGCTTGGGCTTCGGTTAGGCTAAAGTCCGCCATCATTTGCTTAGCTAGGTTCACCGCACGCAACGAATTGTCGGTTCCTAGTGTAAAATCCTTATCTACATCTGTAGTCATAGTGTCGTCAGTGCCTAGCGCGTTTAGCGAATCCACACCACAGGTAGTGGCGCGCGGATCATAAATCACAATATCGTTCGCCGAAAAGAAGTCCGGGTCGTACCCACCCTCGATTGCCTTCACCGGCATACTAATACACATAACCGCAGCAACGGCCACCAATGTCGCCCGAAAAAGTCTCATTTTTATTACGTTCATCACTCTACCTCTCCTTGCATACTGTTGGGTATGGCATCAAGTGCGGTCTGGATTATTTCCTGCGGTATGCCACTATCGGTATTTACATCTAGGTCGGCGATATCGCTAAATCCAGATACGATCATAAAACCACCATCGCTATCACGTAGTAATATTGTTGGGTAGGTCGCGTAGGTGCTAGCATCGGTGTCTAGGTAGGTTATAGATGTGGCGTACCAACCATCCTGCTTTTTTAATATATTTACCGATGTAGCGTATATTCCATAATCACTTGCCACCAAATCTTCTTGAGCAATTTTTAATATTTTTTCCTCGTCGGTCGTGGCTACATCCTCGTCACTGGTTTTGTTTTGCACTAAAAACCAAATAACTCCAGCACTAATTAGTACCGCCAAAACAATCCCAACTACTATTACGAGTCGTTTATTCATTAGGTACTATTATCCAGTGCCTTAGTGTCAAAAGTGAAGTGTGGCAGGTCGCCCTTGCCAGATTGGTTTACATCATCCCAATATCCAAAGCAGCGATTATCCTTCTTACCATCAGTGTCGCCGTTCATACATTGTCGCATCCAGGCTTCACTTTGGTCAGTAAAGTCTATCGAATACCCCATCATGTGGTTAGATATCACAACGTTAGTATTCCAATTCCCGAGCGGTGATTTTAGCCAACTTAGGTTAGGCTTACAATATTTGTTATAAGCATTTTTCTGCACATCACCATTTGTTGAATAGTGGTTCTTCCCACCAACAAAGAACGAGCACTGTTCATAAATACTACGATAGCCAATCGATGCACTAAGCCCCTTTCCATATTTTTCCTCAAATTTATTATTAGCTGCTATTAAAAACGGCGCAGCATCAGAATTAACAATTATTTCCGAAATACCCTTAGACGCGGCGCCCATATACTTAGCGTTTTTCCAGGTTGCGTTAATTTGCGCACTCGTACCAGTAATAGCGCAAAGTGTAATAGTTTTTTCTTCGCCGGTATCTTTATCAAACCCTTGGGTTAAACCTTCAACGAGTGTTGAGCCTGGTGTTGGGCAAGTGCCGGTTGCGGCGGCTGTAGTAGTGCCGCCACTAACAGTCTGATCGGGGCTAGTTTGGTTGATAAACCGGATAGCGTCATCGTAGGCTTTGTTGCGGTTGGTGGTACACTTTTCCATATCGTAGTATGTACCTTCGTCGCCCCCACTATCATCAGCTAGTGTTATATCGGTTTCGGTGCGGTCGGGGTTGCGGCAAATGTCTTTATATTTAGCCAAATCGCTATCAGCAACAATGGTAAATGTCGGTTCGTTGGTCTCTTCGTCTACACTATCCAGTGTCACTTGTGGGTTGGCACTGTCTACGAATTGTGCCAAAAACTGAGCAAACGTTAGGGTTTTCTCAAACAATACATATGGCACACCGGTAATAGTGCGGGCCACGCCCTGCTCAACAGCGTATTCATCACCAACCTTCTGGGCAATTTCTTCGGCGGTTGGCGAATCGGTGCTGGCGTGGGTGGTGGCGCCTAGTGACGGTAGTCGTAGCGGCAAAGAGGCCACCGATTTAATAGTCGCCAGTATATTGGTGGAGTCGGAAACGCCAATTAACTTTTGGGCGCCAAACACCGCTGAACCTAGCTGCGAGTATGGCGTAGTTATGTCTAGTGGATTATCTTTTGCGTCTTGCTTCATGTCGGCTATGTAGCTAGCCTGCTCTTCAAGCATTTGCGATCGGTATTTATTGTAGGCGGCAAATCCAACAATCGCACCGCCAGCCGCCAATGCTGTTGTCATACCAAATGCCTCCCAGCCAGTTCCCATAGCTTGCATCGACATCGCTCCATTTACTAACAATGCGGCAACATCACCGCCAGACAATACATCAATCAGGTAGGGCATACCAAAGGCGCTAACAGCGGCAAATACTATACCTACCTTACCCAAGTTGTCGAGGCTTTTCCAGAGGCTACTAAACCCCTTCCATGCCCGCGAAGCAAAAAACTTTATACTCCCCTCTTTGGCGATATCGCCACCAACCTTCTTTATAGCCGCTTCTATAGCCTCTTTACCAAAATTATTTACAATATTTTCACGTAGTTTAGTAAGCCCAGTCTTAAGAACTTCACGAAACCCCACACTACTAATCTTGCCTAGCGCATTAGACAGTCCACCAGTTAAAAACCCGCCGATAGTGGCAGCAATCTGCACGCCAATATTAGTCACGACTGCACAGCTATTTTTTAGTATTCCCCGCCCAGCAATTGGGTTGCCGCCGCCCACAAGTGTATGTATTGCCCCCATACCCATATTCAGGGCAATCATCGCTTGCCCACCAAATACCGATATCGAATCGGGTTGGCTAGACACAGTACCGTTAAATAAGAAAGCGGCGTACGATGTCGAATCAAACGATAATCCCGTCACCGGGTCGCGCTTATTTAATAAATTCATAATAAAATTCGTATCACCCTTAGAGTCATCACCCGCCTTGGTGCGCTCTATCACGGCGCGTAGCTGCATAGCGTAGTTTACGTAGTGCGCTAGCGCTACGGTGCGAGCCGTTACCACGGCAACATGGGCTAGCTGGTAGGTAGTGCAGATCATATCGGGAATCTCCAGTGAGTTTACAAAACTCCACACCTTACCGCCAATACCCTTTAGTACACTATCTGTATCTACCGGTGCGCGCTCCATTTGGGTGGCGATATTTTCCATATTAGCCGTTTGTCCGGTGGTGGATGTGAATTCGGTGGCATCATCTAGTAATTGTCGATTCTCGGCAACCTCATCAGATATGCCGTCAATTATACCCTGAGCGCCGGCTTGCCTAGCGGCAGCTTTTTCGTCGCTAATGTCGTCGGGTTTATTTTCGTTATCACCAACCTGCAGGTTTAGCGATTCACCGGTCGACGCCGCCATAGTACTTTTAAATAAACTCTTTTCTTTAGCCTTGGCGTCATCACCCTCAATCTCGGGGTTAACGTTAATTTTATATTTACTACTACGTACATTGGCGGCCGCAATACTCTTTAACGATTTAAAATACCCGCTACGCGTATAGCGCACCGCACTACGAAACGCTGGGTTGCTGCGCATTTCCGCACTAAAGTCGGCTGCGCTAATCCAGCTGCCACCACTCATTTTTATATGAGTAAAGGTAGTTTTGCCGGTCGCCTTATTGGTGGTGCCGCCCTTAAGCTCCACTCCTTTAGCCTCAAGCTGCTTTATTTCATCAACAGTTAATCCCTTAATTTTATCACCACTAGCACTAGCGCTGGTGGTTTTACCAAAGTACTTAAACCCCAAATAATCATCATTGTATTTAGTTAAGCCTTGCAACATACTATTGGCATCCATATTGCCTAATATTGAAAAAGGCAGCGCGGCTGCGCCCAAAAATGGCACCATAGCGCCGCCACCCAGCAAGGCAACTATGCCAGTAATGGCGCCGCGCTGCTGAATAAAGTTCTTAATTTCACCCATCAGTTTACGGCGTGTATCTTTGCGATTGGCGCGCACAGTAGTATTATCTGCCCAGCTGCCGCTAGTCTGCTCGCCGTCGCGGGCATTATCGCCAAAGTCGGGCGATTGGCTGTCGCGCACCGCCGCATCGCGTTGGTCTTGCGCGGCGTAGTCGGCAGCGGTGTTGGGCGCGCTAGCCCGCTGCTCTAGGCTACCCAGATCATCATAGGCGCTCTGGATATCAGTTGGGTCTTGCACCTTTACCATTTTTTATGCTCCGCCACCCTGGTTTTGAATTAGCGACGCCTGCGGATTGGTGCTTATTAGCCCAGTTTCGGTTTCGCTAGCGATAATTTGGATATGCACGTGGTTTTGCCCAGCAAAGAACAATCCCTGCCCAACCGGGAAGTTGGCTAGGCGTTTGCGCTCTTCCTCGGTCAGCTTAAACACATCGGCCAGCACATCCACTGCACTGCTCGATTGTTTTAATAGCAACTGCATCGAGCTGTTGGCTACAATCGCTCGCCCCATTTTACTCCCCATAAAGTCTTCAACATCCTGCGTGATGGTGGTTAGGCCCAGGAAATATTTTCGGGCGCGCTTAGCCAGGCTAAACAAAAAGTTGGCACTATCAACATACTTCATTAGTTGCCAGGCCTCATCCACTATCAACATACGCTTTTTTTGCACCGTGCGGGTAATGTTCCAAATATGGCTCAGCACAATATACATCGCCACCGGCCGCAACTCATCTTCAAGGTCGCGAATGTTAAACACCACCATATTATTATTGATATCGATATTACTTTGTTGGCTAAAAATACCGGCAAATGTACCGCTAGTATATTTGCGCAGGCGCTGCGCTAGTTGCGGCCCGGTGCCACCCATATGTAGCAAAGTATCATACAGGTCGCTAATCGTCGGCGGCGTCGAATTATGTGTCAGTGGGTCGCTGGTAATACCAACTCGAGCATACGTATCAATCAAACCTTGGTCTAGGTCGGCCTCTTCAGCTGGCGTCAGCCCCGCCATTATCTGGCCGTTGGCCGTCACCTGACTACCACCCAACATCAGGCGCAGTAGGCCATGTAGCGTCACTAGGTTAGCGCGCAGGGCATCGTCAGCCTCATCGCTATCTATCACCCGCGGCAGGTCAAAGGGGTTAATGCGCGTATCGCTACTCAGGCTCAGCCGTATATAGCTACCGCCCACGGCATCGCTCAGCTTTTGGTACTCGTTTTCGGGGTCAATAATCAATATATCGGCGCCCAGCATCATACTACGCAGCGCCTCTAACTTTACAGTAAACGACTTACCAGCACCCGACTTTGCAAACACCACCATATTGGCGTTTTCTAGGCTGTAGCGGTCAAATATCACCAGGCCGTTATTATGCATATTTATACCGTACAGCACGCCCTTTTCTTGGGTCAGGTCGGCGCTGGTAAACGGAAAGCTAGTGCTAATCGCGCCGGTGTTCATGTTGCGGCGGATCTGCAGTTGGTCGGACATTTGCGGTATAGTACTGTTCATCCCTTGCTCTTGCTGGCTAGATGCCACCTTGCTATATACTAACTGCTGGCCAAACAAAGTCTCGATTGTGTGCTGCACAAACCCCAGCTCTTCCATGCTGTCGGCGTATATCGTTACATACAATCCATAGCGGAAGAACCTCTCCGCTCCCACCTGCAGCTGGTCGCGCAGCTCTTCGGCGTCGGCCAGGGCCGCCTCTTTGCCAGGGTCGCGGGTTTTGCCCTTTTCTGAATTAATATTCATATCAGCCTCTAGCTGAGTCACTTTTTTGCGCAGGTTATTCAGCACCACCTCGGTTTCTACCGGGTACACAAACATACTAATATCTATCACTTGGTCAATATTTATTAGCCCGCTTAGCCAGCCAGTGTACAGCTCGCGTGGGTAGCCATAAATATATATCGTGCGGCCATATTTGGTGCCGATCCTAAAGTGGCTACTGTGGATTTCTAGGCTACTGGGCGCAATCAGGTCGCGCAGCGTCGTCATACCCTTTAAAAAGGCTTGCTCTACCTCGGCTTGTTCGCGCGCCCGCTGCTGGGCAGCAATATCTACTGGGTCTAGTTTTTTGGCCATTAGGCTACTCCCCCTGGGGCGGCCACTGGTGCTGCTGGCGGTTGCGCCTTACGCACATAGGTACTGGTTACGCCATCAAAATCACCCAGCGGTTCGCGCACGGCTGTGTCGGGGTTGTAGACATTATAGTACAGTTCGCCCAGCTCTTTAGTGCTCAGCTGCACCGCTTGCACGCCCACCTGCATTAGTCCGCTTACCACCGAATCCACGCGGTTTTTTATCTCATCTTTAGCCTTTTCATAGGTGGCGTTATCGATTTTTGTCACCACTGTAGTCGTTTTGGCGCCGCCAAATATCTTGTCAAAAAACCCTTTACCCTGCTCCACCACGTTGCTCACGTCGCCCGCTGGGTAAAACGGCACTACCACAAAAAAGCTCTTATCCATAATATTCGCCTCTTGCGCCAGCGCGTCTATAAAATTTATGTAATCGTCCATCAGCACATTCAGCAGCATATTATCTTGGCTGCGGCGAATATCCTCTAATTTATCAATATATGGTCCAATATCCACCCGCTGCGAGCGAATAAAAATTTGGATCGGAAAATACAAAGCGTTCAAAAAGTTTTGGTAGCTAAATTCCACGCCTTCGCGCTCGCGGCTGCTCATTAGGTCAAAGTTAATCGACTTACAGGCAATCACCGCCCTAAAGCTACCATCGGCCATTATCACCATACCATCGCGCAGTTCGCTAAGCAGTAGCGAGTTTTGGGTGGTGCTAGCCTTGCGTTGTTGCGGCGCATTGGCTGGCTGTTGTGGCGCGGCGCTGCCAACCGGCTGGCCAGCTGCTGGCGGCACAAACTGCTGTTCGGGTATAGCAGTAGCTACACCAGGCATTGCTTGCGCTGGCTGTATAGGCGTTTGATTAGTTGGCTGTGCGTTCGGTGGCACTTCCCCTCCCTTATTTAGCAATCACACGGTTAATGAAGCGATATAAATACTTCACCCTCATCCTCTTTTTTGCGGATCCTATCAGCCTCACGCTGAATCGTCTCGATAGATAAGTCGGTGTTGTTTGCAAGGTTTATTATATCAGGTGACAGTGGTTTTTCGCTAGTGCTTGGCGTGGTATTTTCTGGCGTAATTGGCGCCGCCGGTTCGGCTGGTGGCGCCACTACCGCTGGCGGCTCGGCAGCCTGTACTCGCCCGTTACTACCTAGCGGCTGGATAACCGATTGATGTATTGAGCTAGGGTAAGGGTTGTACTGTGGGCCATGCTCGGCTGGCGCTGGTGTGGCGGCCGGCTGTTGGCTAAGCTCGGCATACGGGTCGCTCACTGGTGGCACTACCGTCGGTGTTGGCGCACTAGTTGGTATTTGGCTCGCTTGGTGCATTCGCTCCATCATTTCCTGTCGCCGCCGCTCATCGGTTTGGGTTATCATCGCGTCAAACGATTGCGCCACACCACCACTATCATCCAGTACATCCTCGGCCTGCTGCGCCGCATAGTAGGCATCCGTCACCATACTACTGCTCACCACCGGTTGCGCCGAATGTCGCACCGCCCAGCCGCGGGTGTCGGCAATATCGGCCAGGTACGATAGCCGCCGCTCAGCCTCTAGCTCACTAATCGCCTTAGTGCGCTGCACCTCTACCACCTTTGGCGCGGTAATTTCAATCAACGATTCTATGCCGTCGGGCGTCCACAGCCGCTTGCGTGGCTTCAGGTAAAACGACACTATCGCCGCCAGGTACACCTCCATCGGCTGATCTTTACGCAGCGGCAACGCCAGCGCGCCAAAAAACAATATAAATGGTAGTGGAATTATCGCTAACCCCACAAACATTCGGCTCAGCCCATAAGCTAGCGCTATCGATATCGCCACCACTATCAGGTAAATAAATTGGCGAAAGCTAAACGGCCCGATTAACTTATCGTCCGCCTCTACATCCTGTGCCACCTTGTAGACTGCCATACTGCTTATAGTGTACCACGTGGGGCGCTAGGTCGCTACAGCGCAATACCCCTCATGCCCAGTAACAGCCCGTAGTTTAGCCTAGCGTGCGCCAGCATCACCTTAGCCACCTCGGTATATTTGGTGTAGTTATGGTAATTAGTTATCACCCGCATCGAATCGTCCATTATCGGCATAAAATACGTATCCAAAAACGCCGTGCCCAATATATCAATGTTATAGTACACACTTTGCATATTTTCTATCATATCGGCCATTTTTATAACAATCACCGCCTCGGGCGACACCAACATCTTTTCCATATAGGCGGCACGGTCGGCATCGCTATGTTCGTTAGTTAGGCCAAATATCAGCTCGTCTACCCGCGCGCCATACAGTTGGCGCACTTCATTGCGCGGCGCCTCGGTATCTTCGTACAGGTCGTGGCCCAGCGCCGCCAGCACCACATCGGTATGGTCGGTACTGGGTAAATAGTGCTCTAGGTAATGCTTGGTGACGCTCGCCACACCGTAGCAGTGTGTCCAATATGGTAGCGGATGCTCCTTGTTGCGCACTTGCCCGGCGTGGTATTTTTTCACATACGCCAGCATGTCGTCGTAGGCTGTTTGTTGTATCACTCCGCACACTCCTTTGTCTTTATAAATATATAATCACGTAGTATTGTGCCATATTTTACCGAATTATGTAAAATTATTGCCACCTCTGTTTATATATGGTACACTAGCCACACTATGAACCGCAAAGGTTCCACTAGGCGTGCACGTCCGGACGAGCCGGACCGCTAGCGATCTACTATTAATCAAAAAAACGAGGAGAAAACATGACGAAACGACGTATTAACGTACGTGCCATTATTTGGCGTGACGGCAAGCTACTAGCCGCAAAACAACTAAATAGTGACGGCAGCGAAACGGAATACTGGTGTATTCCTGGTGGCGGGCTCGACCCACTAGAGTCGCTACAAGACGGTTGCGCCCGAGAAGTGATGGAAGAAACGGGAATCGAGGCTAAGGTAGGCAAGCTTGTCTTTATCCAACAGTTCCCTTCCACGAGAGAAGGCTACGACGAAGAGCTGGAGTTCTTCTTCCATATTGAAAACCCTGAAGATTTCACTCACATCGACCTTGCTAATACCACCCATGGATTGGCAGAGATTTCACGTATCGAATTCATCGACCCCAAGCAAGAATACATTCTTCCGTCGCTTTTTGCTGAGCTACCGCTAGGCGAGTACATTGGTACCGACAAGCCGATCTACCTTCATAACCAGCTAGGTAACTAATATGCGCCAGATCGCCCTACTTGATCAGCATCAGCTTGGCCTGCAGGATGCGGCCGACCAACCCATTAGTTATGTGCGTCATGCGGCCCGCGCGGTGCTATTTAACCCTGCTGGCCAGGTGGCCGTAATGTATTTTACGGCTAACGGCTCGTACAAATTGCCAGGCGGAGGTGTCGATGATGGCGAAGATGTGGTAGTCGCCCTGCACCGCGAAATCCGCGAAGAAACGGGGTATGAAATCGCCAACATCGCGGAACTTGGCCAGGTAGAGGAATATCGGTATTACTGCGGTATGCACCAATTTTCGTACTGTTACACCGCTACCATTGGTAATTTTGTTGGTACCGAACTAACCGAAAAAGAGCAAAATGCCGGTATGGAGCTGCGG
Organism: uncultured Candidatus Saccharibacteria bacterium; assembly: GCA_964454245.1. Lineage (GTDB taxonomy): Bacteria > Patescibacteriota > Saccharimonadia > Saccharimonadales > Saccharimonadaceae > Saccharimonas. The sequence continues at coordinate 25,356 of CAYVSX010000011.1, forward strand.
TGGTTTGATACTATTGCCCAAGCTATTGCAGCCATCGAAAGTGGCAGCAAGGCAGACGAAGACGGTAGCCCCATCGGGCTCAAAATGATGATACTGCGCGACGTTGCGATTTTAGAGGCAGCCGCCTAAGCGAGTCGTAACGGTTCGCCTACAGCTATATCAACCCCAAACTCTTCCCGCACCTCGCGCTCCAGCCCCTCTACCATATCTTCGCCAAATTCTATATGCCCGCCCGTCAGTTCAAAAACGCCCGCGAATTTTCCTCTGCCACTAAGGGCGAAACACTAGAAGATACGATACGCGTACTCGATGAATATAACGCAGACTTATTAGTTATGCGCCATCACGAAACAGGCGCTGCCGAGCGTGCTGTAGCTATAGATCCACATATGCATATTATTAACGCTGGCGACGGCAAGGGCGAGCACCCCACCCAGGCGCTTCTTGATACCTATACTATTTATAATACTCACCAGCGCCTTGATAACCTTACAGTCGTACTGGGTGGCGACCTGCGCCAGGGGCGCACTGCTCGTTCGCTCGCCAAAGTGCTTGCACTCTACCCTGGTAACGAGCTTACTTTCGTGTCGGCACCGGGCTTTGAAATGGGGCAAGACGTGAAAGGTTTTACCGCCGAGCGCGGGGTAAAATGGAGCGAAACTGATGATATCCACACCGCCGTTACAGATGCTGATGTCGTGTATTGGACTCGCCTCCAGCGTGAGCGGCTACAGCAAGGCGAATTGGCGCAGGATGAACAGTTTATCATTAACCAATCGGTACTGGAGTGTATGAAGCCTACTGCAACCATCCTTCACCCGCTCCCCCGCGTCGCCGAAATCGCCCCAGAGGTAGATGCCGACCCTCGGGCAGCTTACTTCCGTCAAGCGGGCAACGGCCTGTATGTGCGCATGGCGTTGTTAGACCACCTTCTTACGCAGGAGTAGCGTACTGAAATTTTAGTGTTGGCTAGGTATTAAGGGTATTTATCGCCGCACCTCCCACGCCGGGAAGAGACTTTGCGGGTCGGGGAAGCGCTGTTGGTTTATAGGTAAATCGGCTAAGGTCGAGTAGCCTATTGGTGCTTCTCCTTCCGGTGGAAGCTCGCGTAGTAGCTGTAGGTGCAGGTGTACGCTCCAGCCACCGTTTTCAAGGTGTTCGTAGCTTCCTAGTCGCCCAATTTGCTGACCAGCACGGACGGGGCCGAGTGGATGGCGGTGTGCTGCATCTAGGTGGCCAAAGAAAATGTAGGGTAGCGTGGCGTCGCTGGGGCGCAAAATCAGGTAGTTGCCGTAGTTATGCTCGCCTGGCTCGTAGGCACTTACTACTATTTCGCCGTCGCATGGGGCAAACAACGGTTCTTGGTTGCGCGAAAAGATATCAATCGCTAAGTGGTAGGTGCGGCCTTCATTTGCCATGTGACTTCCCCGCCCAAGGATATCTATGCGATTTTCGCCGTATCGGCCAATTAAGTACCGGGCATTAGAATGGCTTAATACTCGTTCGTTAAACGCCTGGCGATGGAACGCATCGCGTGGGTCCTCGCCTCGCTGCTCTCGTTCCGCCATATATTCTTGAATATTTTTATTTGCGTCAGCCTCGCTAATTTCCGCAAAGTTCCATACTAGTAGCTCTGAGCGCGTAAACAGCTCGGGCATCACCTCAAGTAGTTGTGTCATGTTGTTGTTCCTCCTGGAATAATAGGTTACATAAATAAAACATCCCGGCTGGCCGTAGCGCGGGATGTTTTTTTGAGTACGAATAACAAGCGCTACGGCAACAGCTTGGCGCGCTTCTTTAGGGTGACAACTGGCGAGTAGTAGTTGATCATGAGTGTATAGTACCACGGGTATGGCTTGTTGTTAAGTACGACCCCTAGTAAATCGTACTAAAAATTATCCCCAGCACAAAAAAGGAGAGATCAATTCGCGATATTATATACCAGTCGGTCTCAATACAATATTTATCAGCTATAGTTGAAATAAAAAAGCAAAAAAGTATATAAAAACATCGTGCTTCATTATATAATATATAAAAAATATGAAATCATACACGCCTATTTTTTCACCCTATTGACATTTGCGCTAATGTTTGCTATAATGAAAGCATAAATATAAATGGTTTTAACATAATCCGTAGCGAATAGATATCATAACTGCTACATACAAGGAGAACCAATCTATTATGGCAGAACGCACTAAAACTTGGCTTGACCGCGGTAAGGATGCTCTTAGAACTACTACAGCCCTTATAGCTATAGGTGGCATTGGTGTTGCTGCAGCAGGGTGTACTACCGAGGCAAAGCCGCCAGCAACCAGCCCTGCCGTACCCGGGGATACTGATCCGAACCAGCCAAGCCCTAGCGAGGCGAATCCTCCGGCATCGCCAGAAAATCCAGGGGACAATGAAACAGATCCGCTTGCGCCAGAAAACTTGTGGGCAGCGAGCGAGCAAGAGCGACTGGAGGCGGTTCGTATACCAGAAGGCACATCACCAGAAGACTATCCTGCCAAGCGATCAGAGTTTCGCCAAGCATTATTCGATGCAGGCGCGAGTAAGAAGGCATTTAGGGAGTGGGAGTCGGATGAGGATAAAAATGGCGTGACCCTAAACGACTGCTCTAAGTATATATACAATAAGCTTGCGCCAGCCTTTGAGCAACTTGACGGCGGCCCACTAAATAAGAATGGCCCTGAGCGCTGGGCACTCTTGCGAGCCTGTGCTATGAATGACGCTGAAGATTCCGTGCCATATCTCAAGGGCTTTATGCCGAAAATCACCGAAACGGCCGAGGTGATATCTGTGTCTGGTAAGGATGTTAAGTATAAGTAT
>CAYVSX010000012.1:0-26623 GCA_964454245.1 uncultured Candidatus Saccharibacteria bacterium
CTCCTGGGGTAATGGCTCTGCAATGCGCGTAAGCCCTGTAGCGTGGTTTTACGGACACCTTGAGGAAGTGGAGCGCGTAGCTAAGATTTCGGCCGAAGTGACACATAACCACGCAGAAGGTATCAAGGGGGCACAGAGTACGGCCGCCGCCGTATTCCTTGCACGAACTGGTAAGGGTAAGCCGTATATCAAGGAGTATCTAGAAAGGCAGTACGGATATTTCCTGGATTTTAAACTCGACGATATTCGTGATACATACAAGTTTGATGAGTCAAGTGCGGGAACGGTGCCGCTTGCAATCGTGGCATTTTTAGAAAGTACTGATTTCGAGGATGCTATTCGTAACGCCATTTCAATCGGAGGCGACTCCGACACGCTCGCAGCAATTACCGGCTCGATTGCAGAAGCCTTCTACGGCATAGACCTCGACCTGCAAGGCAAGGGGCTCTACTCGTTATCTGATGATTTGCGTAGGATTGTTTTTAACTTTAATACCCGAATAGCGCCGATTTTAGCGGTGCATAGGTTTCGCTCCCTATCCAATATCGATAAAAAGGTTTTAAGGGCTTTAAACGCCCGCATACAATCGCACACGGGCGACTGGAGTGGCTTGGCTCAAGAGTTTGTACAGTTCATGTACGATAACGACCTTGTTATTAACTTTGATTGGCCAAAATGGCAAGCGGGGCGCGACTGGTATGCTCTACAAGATGCCAGTAAGTACGAGAAGCTCGATATTGAAATGGCACTTAAGCTACTAACAGCAATAATTCGTAACGACAGATTTAACGACGGTGCTTTGGTGCGAGCATTTGAAGATGGTTCATTCCCGAAAATCATCCAAAAGTTAATAACTATTTAACGTTTCGTATCTTACAATGCATATACGCGTTAACGTGCCTGACGACAGTAAGCCCCGAGTGCATCGGGGCATTACTTTTCAAGGGGGTTTGTAAGAGCAAATATATATTATTTACAACATTATGATATAAATAACAGATTGAATAAAAGTATAAGCGATATTTCTGCTGCAAAAAAACGAAACAATGCTAAAATAGTTGCAGGAACATTATGAGTAAGATTCGAACTATAGATTTATTTGCGGGCATTGGCGGTATACGAAGGGGCTTTGAAACAACAGGCTTGTTTGAAACGGTATACGCAAATGATTTCGAAAAGAATTGCAAAATTACTTATGATAAAAACTTTGCTGAAACAAAGCTATCGGTACAAGACATACGAAAAGTAAGCGTTACAAACGGTGATGTGCCACGGTTTGACTTTGTGCTTTCAGGGTTTCCTTGCCAGCCGTTTTCTATTGGCGCACATGGCAAAGGATTTGACGACCACAAGGGTAGAGGGACGCTATTTGAAGAAATCATTCGCCTACTGAAAGAGTCTGAAGATAAATTTGGGCAACTGCCAATGGGCTTTATGCTTGAGAACGTAAAAAATTTGAAAACTCATGACGGCGGACAGACCTATAAGATTATTCACGAAAAGCTTTCGGAACTGGGATATCACATTGATTCAAAGGTCTATAACAGCTTGAACTTTGGTGTTGCGCAAAGTCGTGAACGTATTTACATAGTGGGTTTTCGCGACAAGGAGCTACTAGACGCTTTTGAGTGGCCTGAAGCTACACACTCTAAGGATGAGTTCGTTAGGGTTAAAGACATACTTGATGACCAAGTTGATTCACGTTTTTACTATAACGGTAAGCCACTGTATGAAAAGATTGGCAACGAAGTGGTTAACCCGGAGTCTGTATATACATATCGTCGCAACTACGTCCGTGAACAAAAGTTGGGGTATGCACCAACCCTAGTAGCAAGTATGGGCTTGGGCGGGCATAACGTACCGATTGTTCGTGACTCTAAGGGTATGCGCAAATTAACTCCGATGGAATGTGCGAGGTTACAAGGCTATTATGACCTGCGCATACCAGTTGAGCTGTCAGATATGCACGTATATAAGCAGATTGGTAATTCTGTTACTGTACCAGTCATCAAGGCTATTGCTACTAAGGTGGGTGAGGCTATCAATGCTGTTGAGGCTGCAAGGACTACAGAATCGGTGAACTCAGTGAGTATAGAGTTTTCAAGCCCACAGTTTGTAGCGGCGTAATCTAGTAAACAAAGTCCGTATATTGACTACATTTCCAATATGTAGTAGTCTTTCATTATGACTGAAGACAAGCACAAAAAATTCTTACGGCTCGCACAACTGAGAGGTGAGCGAATTATTAAGGATTTGCAGCTCATCGCCAACCTCGCAAATCGTAATAACTACGAATACAGTGAGGAGGAAGTAAAGGCTTTGTTTAGTGCGGTCGAAGAAGAACTAAAACTAGCTAAGTTCAGCTTTACGAAAAGAAAGGCTCGTGGTATTCGTTTTGAGTGATATTGATTTGAAGTGGTATTTTCCTTCAACTGGTGGGGGAGATGAACAGGGAATTAACGACTCATTACGTGAAACATTTGAAGGTGACCACGAACGGTATATCGCTCGTGAAAGTATCCAAAACTCAATGGATGCTCGAATAGACTACAGCCAACCTGTAAAGGTTAGGTTTGAAAGAATTGATTTAGAAACAGCCTTAATACCGGGGGTCGATGAACTGCGTCAGACAATCCTTAAAGCGCTTGAGTACGCTGGCGATGGAGAGCGAACTGGTTCGTATGCTACCGCGCTACAAGCTCTAGATATGCCAACAATCTCTGTCTTGAAGATTAGCGATTTTAATACGTCTGGTTTGAGCGGTAGTGACCAAAAGCAAGGTGGCGGTGGCTGGTATAAATTAGTACGTGCAACAGGTGTGAACGCAATGAATGGAGTTGGTGGTGGCTCTTTCGGTATCGGTAAGGGCGCTCCTTTTGCAGCATCGTCTTTGAGGACGGTTTTCTACTCAACTGTTAATGAAGATGGTGAATCAATCTTTCAAGGAAAAGCGCGTTTATCGAGTTTTCTCGATAATGACGATGTAAGGCAGGGCGTTGGTCAGTTTGGTATTTTTACCGAAGAAGGAAAGGGGGTTAGCTCGGTTCGCGACAGCAACTTAATACCTGCTTTCTTCCAGCGTACAGCGCTGGGGACCGATGTGTTTGTTATTGGTTACCAAACCACCGAGCAGGACTGGCGCAACTTATTAATCAACTCGATATTAAACAATTTTTGGGCAGCTATACATTTCGATGACCTCGATGTCGAACTAGTTGAGGGTGACGACTGTCTTACGATTAGCCAAGAAAACCTTGGCGAACTAATGCTGGATTATTCAGGTGGTAAAGATGGCTCGTACCATTTCTACTCTGCGGTCGTTGAGCCAACTCATGAGTTCAGTGAAAGCTTGCCGTTGCTGGGCGATGTTAAGCTATACGTACACGTTGAGGCTGGCTTTCCTAAAAAGGTTCAAATGATGCGTAAATCCAAAATGGTAGTCAGTACTAGCAACTTTAGGGTTATGCCTGAGCCGTATGCGGCTGTATTTATTTGTGAAAGCGAAGAAGGTAATCGTCTTCTGAGAAATCTAGAACCCCCTGCACACGATGAGTGGGACCCGCAACGTGATAAAGAAAACGGTCGTAAAATCTCTAAGGAATTAAACGATTGGGTTCGAGGTTCACTTAAGGAGTTGGCGGGTACGGGAGGCAACGAACCTGAAGACATCCCGGGTGTCAGTGAGTACCTACCCGAGCTTGATGAGCGCGATGATATGAAACCTTACTACGGTGGAGATGGACAACCAACGTACAAAGGCAGTGAGGATGAAACACCTTTGGAGGTGGGTGCCACGCGCAATGAGCAACCCTATAATCCAGTTGTGGTAAAGCAACCACGACCTGTAACTATGGTTACGCCAGATAGCGGACCCGGGGATGCTGAGCCAAAGGAAAGAGGTGATACTCCGACAAAAACAAACAACGGCGGAAATGCTGACCCTGACACTGATGGTGATTTGCCGCGCATTAAGACTTCTTCAATCATCTTTAAAGCAAGGGAAATTGTTAAAGACGGCGAACGACTTTATCAAGCAGTGATTAATCCACTGGAAGATAGTAACGGCTCGATACGCATAATGGCAGTGGGCGATGACAATGATTACCCGATTGAAATTGGTTCGGTTAATAGTGAAAATGGGGACGAATATTCCGTAGACGGCTCGTTCGTTAAGGGTCTACAGCTTATTAAGAACCAACGACTGAAATTGCACATACGACTGAAACGACACAAGCGATATGCATTGGGAGTAGAGACAAATGAAGGTTAGTACAAAATCATATCCGTTTCCTGTACTCGGCAACTTGGATGATATTAGCGGTATCTTTAGTCCGGCAATGGATTATACGCTTGAGCCTAGCCAAGTGACACTGGACTGTACTTTTGAACTTGAGAACGAAACGATTGAAGGCTTGATAGACACTGGAGATGCTAGCTTTTACGTTCAGCTAGAGTGTCCAAGTACCTTCTACAGGCGAACGTATAGTAGTAGTGAAAGGAGCCTGCGCATTGAACTTGTTGCGGGTGATTTGCGGGATAAGGTAAATGTTACTTTTCTAGTTTGCTCAAATGTACAAATTCCCGAGTACAGTCCAGTGGGCGTACACCCCGACCTTGCGGGTGAGCCAAGTTATGTTGAAGTTGGCGACGTATTAGCGGATGGTGGCGTCGGTTTCTTTATTGCAGATAAGACCTTTGACCCACTTAAGGCACCAATTTCATCCTTTATGAAGATTAATAAGGGCAGTGCCAAAACTGGACCTATGGTTATTGATTATGAAGATGAACAAATCATCATTGTACTTTCAGAAGAGGACTATGACCGCTATCTGTATGTGAAGAATTATGCACCCAATATTCTCCACTCATCGCTTGTCCTACCCGCGTTAACAGATGTACTTTATACGATGAAGTATGACAGAAAGGCTCACGAAGACCAGCCCTGGTATGCACGTTTGCAACAAATAATTGTTCAACAAAAGATTGATATGAGCGAGCCGATTGTTGCTGCGCAACAGATTTTAGGTCAACCACTTCAACGCAGTTTCGATGAAATTAAAAAGGTCGCAGTCGAGGAGGATGACTAATGAGTAATTACCAACCCATATTTAAGCGTTCGGATGTTGAGCGACTTCGTGAAGAAATTACCGCAGGAACAACTCTTAATAACTATCTGCAACCTGTACAGGATTACCCCGTTGAAACAGTGATTGAATCGACAATTGAAGTGCCTGATACGGTTCCAGAATTATCGCCAGAGGTGAGTGACGATATCCATAATGCAATAAAAGTATTTGAATACCTAGGTAATATAGACAAGACCCAGGCATCAGATAAGCGCTTATGGGCATATCTATCTCACGTGACTTTTCGTGAATATACTATGGATAGGTGGGGTATAAAAACTCCCTGGGAGCAACTTTCGGTTGATGGTAGCGCGCAAAAAAAAGCTATTACGTACATTCTGGAACACTGGTTTGCGGGGGGTAACGACCGTAGTATGCGTAGGCATGCTATTGCGCGACTATGGTGGGCGGCTAATTTGACGGTTGCACCGTGGGAGAGTGAGCCAGAGTACTTTGGGTCATTAGAAAATGAGGACAGATTTGTTTATACGCGTGCGTTGTTTTCGTACCAAGATATTTACCAGCAGACCCTTGAACGTGGACTTGGTCGCTCAAATCACATACTCATTGCTATTCTTGAATACTTACGACAGAACCCTGACTTTGCAAAAGACCGCCCAGCAATGCGCGGAATGATGAAAGAGCTAAACCTCACGTTGGCGTACAGGCAAATTGAGCCACTCACTTTTGAGCAATTATTTTCTGTTGTTCGTGACGCTGCTGAAACAGCAGCTGTACCGGCTTAGGCTAGCTCGCTTTGTAGCTTTAGTACCATGTTGTCAGAGTAACCCCGACCACCACGGTCGGGTTTTGGCATTGCCAACTTTATTTCAAACGGTATCTGCGAAATAGGGGAAGAGGGGTCGGCTATAGGTTGGGTTAAAACTTTGCCATACCAATAGATAAACTCATACTTATCAGTATACCACTAGCGGGCGTACGGTAGGGGAAAAGCGCTGTATGGGCTAGCCGAATATAAAGTGCTTATGTATACTATGAGCTATGAGTATACGTAAATCACTCTGGATAGGGGCGGCAGTAGCAGCTGCCATAATTATAGGTACATTATTGGGCGGTAAAGTGTCAGCCATTACTTATACGGCTCCGGATCCAGATGAATATGGTGATGCGAGAGACGATGTGCGGCTGGTGCTTTCGAGTACCCCAACATCCGAGAATATTACAGCGATTACACTACCCGTATATGTAACGGCGCCGCAAAACGCCAACCCAAATAGTATACGAGCAAATGTAGTAATAAACAGCTACTGGTACCCGTACGGTGATTCGCACGTGCTAAACAATACGAGAGTGTGGATGACGATAGGTGCTCCAGGGGCGGGATACACTCGAAGCTGCGCTGTATTTAGATCCCAGGACGGCAGCAGCCCTATCACAGTTCGTAACTTTGCCTGGGATGATGACGTAGGACTGTGGTATTCTAACGTAAAACTAGAATTTGTAAACCGCCGTACAGGGGGTGCAGATGGCTGTCGCGATGCTTCTGGCAGGACGCAGCGCGCTAACCAGCATCATGATGCTGAAGTGCTATTTAGGGCGCATATAACCGGCTATAACTACACTGCTGCTAATGGTGTGGCTGTGACGGGCGCACGCACACGTAGCTGGATAGCTTACACTACAGAAGGTGCGCGCGACGGGTACTTTGCTACAAGTGCACGCAAAAGGGGTGCGAATGCGGCAACGTATAGTCTACAGTTTGCTACGCCGTGTAGCATACGCAGCGCCAACGGAGCGTTGGGAGAAATTACCCTATACGACCTCGACTCTGGTAATTCCGACAATGGTAATCGTGATATCAACATTTTTCTATATGACGAGACAGCAGGCAGGGAAATAAGACATGTCCAGCACATAACGCCCACTGCAACGTCATATTCGTATCAAGATTCGGGTAGCATGACAGAAAGTAGTAAACAGTATCACATAAATATGCGCTTTTTGCCAAAGCATAAGTACCGACTAGAGATACGGAATGTCTATTACTACAACGTGCTGATGTATGACTTCCCGTATAACAATATTTCATATGTCGTGGGGTGCCCTGGCGGTACTATTGCTCCGAGCTTAACAACAAGCTTGGGTTCGGCGACATCTGTGCGTGACGGAACTAACTTTACTGCGAATTTTGGTATTAATAGTACGTCGCGTGGCGCTACCGAGTCGCGTACAGCTGCCCGGGTGTGGTACGAGAATGACGGCAATGGTGTATTTAATGCCGGTGATACATCGGTATGGACTCGCGATAGAAATAATCCAAACTGGGATAGGACAGCGGGGCAGGGCGACACCTGGGTGCATAGTAACCAGCCTATTACCGTGGATGCTAGCCATGGAGCACGCATATGTGTCAGCTGGCAAATACTCAGCTCGCCTACACCGGACATAACGGTAAATACGACTATACGTGTAACGTGTTTTCCGATAGTTCGTACGCCTTATGCGCACATATGGGGCAATGATTTGCGCACGGGTAGCGGCTTTGGTACGCAGACGAATCGTTCGTCTGGAGCGTGGGGGACGGTAGATGCTAGTGGTGCGTCATGGGTGGAATATGCTATTACGGCACCGAACAATGTAGTGTCGCTCGCATCGCAAACCGGCGCGCGGGATGGCAGTGCGGCACCACAAACATCTTGGAGTGGCCTGACGTTTAGCAATGTAGCCACGCCGTATGGGCGATTTACTCCGGCTGCTAGCATGGGCAAGATACCAGATGTAGCTGGCGCAGTTGCAGTTGCACGAGACAGGGGTGTGCCGATTAATCGTACTGTAACAGGTAATACAACTGCTTCGGCGCTGCCAGGGGTGATAGGCGGATCGCCAGATATGGGCAACTTTGATCGCTCTGTGGCGGTGACGGCTACCGGCACTATTACAATTGATCGTGACATTAACTACCGTTCGAATGCTTTAGGGAATGCTGGCGATATACCACAACTAATACTGGTGGCCGATACAATCAATATCGCTCCTGGTGTGCGTAACATCGATGCATGGCTAATAGCGCGTAATACGCTTAATACTTGTAGTGGTGTGCCTGAGAGCGCACGTGGGACTAGCTGTAATACGCCTCTGCGCATTAATGGCGCAGTGATGGCGGGGCAATTGCAGTTGAATCGTACGTATACTAATAATAGCGAGGCGGCCGAAGTGATGAATCTGCGCGGCGATGCCTATATATGGGCGCACCGCATATCGCAAAGTGGCGGCACCTGGCAGACAGTGTACACACAAGAAATGCCACCGCGGTACTAAAAGCTAGTAAAGGTATTGCATAAAGCGCTTATGCTTATGTATACTAAGTACTAGTATGAATGTATTAAAAGGGACGGGCGACTTTTTTGCACTGGACATCGGCACTAACGCTATACGTGTAGTGCAGTTAAAGAAGTCTGGTGCTGGTTGGGCGCTAGAGCACTATGGCTACGCGCCAATTGACAGCAAGCTGACAAGCAGCGACTCGGAAGAGGCGCGCCGCAAAGTAGGTGAAGTAATTATGACCGCTGTGGGGCAGAGCGGCATCAAAACAAAGAATGTTATTATCGGGCTGCCATCTAGCAAGACGTTTACTACTATTATTGACGTGCCAATGTCTAGCGAGGCTGAGCTGAAGGCAACAATGAAATATCAGATTGATCAGTATATTCCTATGTCGGTCGAAGACGCAAAGGTGGATTGGGCGCTTTTAGGCAATTCGCTTCGTGCGCAAAATCAGCAAGAAGTGCTGCTATCGAGTGTAGCGCGCAAATACAGCGAAGAGCGACTAGAGCTAGTGGAGGCGCTAGGACTAAATGTCATTGCGGCTGAGCCTGACCCGATAGCTATGGTGCGCGCACTAACTGCGCCGGGTGCGGCAGGTGCCGTACTGCAGCTAGACATGGGCGAAACTTCTACGGACATCGCTATTGTGTATGGCGATGCGCCACGGCTTATTCGTACAGTGCCAACAGGCATCGGCTCACTGGTAAAAGCAACAGTGTCTAACCTAAATGTGCAGGAAGATCAAGCAAGGCAGTTTATTATTAAGTTTGGCTTGGCGCCGGATAGGCTAGAAGGCCAAGTGCTACGCGCGCTTGAAACGACGCTTGATGGTTTTGCTGCTGAAATTACTAAGTCAATCAAGTTTTTTGAAACCCGTTACCCAAGTGTAGCGGTAGATAGTGCTTTATTGACCGGCTTTGCCTCTACTATTCCGCAGTTCGACCAATACCTGGCTGGTAAGATTGGCAAGAGCGTGCAGGTGGGTAATCCATGGCAGGGCGTGCAGGTATCGGATAATGATCAACGGCAATTGGCCGCAGTAGCGATGGAATTTTCTACGGCAATAGGACTGGCTAAGAGAGGGGCAGAATCATGATACAAATAAATCTTGTCCCCGACATCAAGCAGGCAATGTTGCGCGCGCAGCGCATGCGCAATGTAACGATTTCGCTTTCTATCCTGGCAGGGCTGATCGCGGGCGGCACAGTAGTGCTGATGGGTGCTATTTTAGGCACGCAAGCAGTGGCAGAATCTATTACTGCTAAGCGCATAGACGATGAGTTTAAGACATTGCGTGATACCAAAGATATTAACAATGCGCTCACCATCCAAAATCAGCTAGATAAGATTGGCTCCCTAAACAGTAGCCGTACCGTTAATTCGCGCTTGCTAGACGTACTGGCCGCTATTAATCCGGCTGCACCAAATGACGTTAAGTTATCTAAGGTAACACTGGATCCAAGCCAAAGCCGACTAACACTGGAAGGCTCAGCCGAGGCAGGATATTCTGCTGCTGAAGCGTTCCGCAAGACAATTCTTAATGCTACGGTAACAGGTACACAAAACCAAAGTCCGTTTAACGAGCCTTTAACTGGTGAAGTAGAATTACAGAATACAAGCTACGGCCAAGATGCGAGCGGTAAAAAAGTGGTGCGATTTGCTCTAGCATTTACCTATCCAAAGGGACTATTCGACAACACATTATCTGATGTTAAGATTACAACACCAAGCCAAAAAGTTGACGTTACTGATTCGCGCACCAGGGTGCCAGACAGTATGTTCAGTCAGCCGGCAACTGATATAGGGGGAGATCAATAATGGCATCACAAATGATTAGCCCAAAGCATAAAGCCATTGCCGACTCTAGCCGTGCTATGTTCGGTTGGGTGGCTGGTATGTCTGCTGTAGTAGGCATGTGTGCCGTGGTAGCTATATTTCTGGGCCAACAGATATTGTTTAAGATGGAAGTGGTAAGTAAAATGACCACCACGCTAAACACATTGCAAAGCAATAACAAGGTATCCGGCGAATTGCTTAGTAATGTGGTTGCGCTTGAAACTGATGCCGGGCTGAATGCCGTCAAGGCAAACCCAGAGGATAAGGCCTTGCAGGCAGTGCTTGATTCGTTGCCAGCCGATCGTAACCCTACGGCGCTAGGCTCCTCATTGCAGCAAAAGCTACTAAACGATATTAACGGCCTAAAGATCGAGTCACTGTCTGTAGATAGTGTGGATATCGGTACTAGTGATGGTAGCGAGAATACAATACCGATACAGTTGCAGGTGAGCTCTGATAGTGCCAATGCTATTAAGGATATGTTACTAAAGCTAGAACGTTCCGTGCGTATTATAGATATTGATAGCTTTACGTTAGAGCGTAGTGACACATCGTATCAGGCAACTATTACCGCGCATGCTTACTACCAGCCTGCTAAAGAGGTAAAGCTAGGCGAGGTAGTGGTACCGGTAGGAGGTAAGAAGTAATGAAAAAAAGCGATATAGCAATGATTGTGCTGATTGCCAGTGTGTCGGTAATCATTTCGTTTGTAATTGCCAACCAGCTGACCTTTCTAAAACCGCCAGAAAAAGGTCAGAAGGTAAAGACTGCGGAAAAAATTGAAGCAAAAGTAACACCTCCAGATCAACAGGTGTTTCGCGCAGATGCTATTAATCCAACGGTGCAAACGGTTATCGGCGGGGAAGCGGCTGCAGAGTGAGGTGCTGATAGATGGCCCTCATGACAGACGATATTCAGCAGAAACTAATCACTCTCTTGCAAGAAGAGGGACTCGTTACTGCTGACACTGTAACAAAGGCAAGCGAACAATCAGCAAAAGAAAACAAACCGCTCCTTGCAACACTTGCTGCGGACGGTACGATTGATAATGAGCTTTTAACGCACGGTATCGCCCAGGTATCTGGGGTGCCGTACGTCAACCTTACGAATACAATTGTTGACCAGTCGATATTATCACTGCTGCCTAGCGATATCGCCGAGCGTTTTATGGCGGTACCACTGGCTGAGGTGCAAAACCGCCTAGCAGTGGCCATGATAGATGCCAATAACGTGCAGGCCGTAGACTACTTGGCTAATCGCATACAACGCCCGCTCAAGGTATTTATGGCCAGCGAGGCTGGCGTGCGTCACGTACTGGATCAGTATAAGACTGACCTATCTAGCGTGGACGTTGCAGCAAAAGCTTCACAAGAGGACACAAAGACCGAGAGCAGCGATATTAAAACAATTGTGCAAGATTCTCCGATTAGCCGGGCGCTGAGCACAATTTTGGAATATGCTGTTAAGTCGCGGGCTAGTGATGTCCATATCGAGCCGCTAGAAAAAGCGCTAAAAATTCGCTGCCGAATTGACGGTGTATTGCGTGAGGTAATGCAGCTGCCCAAAACCATCGAGCCGGCGCTAGTCAGCCGTATTAAAATTTTGTCTAACCTAAAAATCGACGAACACCGCGTACCGCAAGACGGCCAGTTTACGGTAAAAGTGGGCAATAAAGAGGTGGATTTGCGTATTGCGGTGAGCCCAGTGGTGTGGGGTGAGCAGGTGGTGATACGTTTGCTGGACAAAACTGGCAACACCTTTGACCTAGAGCAAATGGGCTACGCTGGCCGGGCGCTGCGTATGATCCGCAAGGGCGTTAAGCGCCCGAACGGTATGATACTAACCAGTGGCCCAACTGGTAGCGGTAAGTCGACTAGCCTGTATGCGCTGATTAAGGAAATTAAAGACGATGCCGTGAATATCGTGACACTGGAAGACCCCGTGGAATATAAGATGGACGGCGTGAACCAAATTCAAGTCAATGCTGATGTCGGCCTGACATTTGCTAGTGGCTTGCGCTCGATATTGCGCCAAGACCCCGACATTGTGATGGTGGGCGAGATGCGTGATGCCGAAACCGCTAACCTAGGTGTGCAAGCAGCCCTGACTGGCCACTTGGTGTTTAGTACTCTGCACACCAACAGTGCGGCTGGCGTGTTGCCGCGCTTGCTAGACATGGATATTGAACCATTTTTGATAGCTAGTACCGTGAATACTATTATTGGCCAGCGCCTGGTGCGTCGGGTGGGGCCAAAGCGCGACGCCTACTGGAGCAGCCCACTGGAAACCAAGAGTATTATCGATAATGTTGGACATTTGCTACCCAAAACTAAAGAAGAAGTGGCGCAAATATCGGCCGACTTGGGCTATAAGGACTTGCCACTAGCGGGGCAAACCGCTTATACTTTAGTGAAGGGGCACGATACGCCAGCCTCGCCACGTGGATATAGCGGGCGAGCCGGGCTGTACGAGGTGATGGATATCACCGAGGAAATCCGTGAGCTCATCGTTCGCCGGGCAACAAGCTCGGAAATCCAACGAAAGGCAGTAGAGCAGGGGATGATCACGATGCGCCAAGACGGCTACCTGAAAGCCCTGCAGGGCATCACCACACTAGAAGAAGTAAATCGCGTAACATCAGATACGGCATAAAAGGGAGAGGCTATGGAACCACAAAATAATCTACGAATCGAAGTACTGCTAGAAGAAGTCGTTAAAAAGCGCGCCTCGGACCTGCACATCCAGGTGGGGCTGCCGCCTATGCTACGCGTCGATGGCTCGCTTACACCGGTAGCCGGCTTTAATCCGCTCGACGAGCGGCAGGTAGAGTCGCTGGTGTTCGCTATCTTAGATCAAGATCAGCAGCAGATTCTTCTGAAAGATAAAGAATTTGACTTTAGCTTCGCCTTCGGTACGCTAGGGCGTTTCCGTGTGAATGCTTTTCACGAACGCGGCAACTTGGCTGCAGCACTACGCTTGATTCCAAATGAAATCAAATCAGTAGTTGAGCTAGGCATGCCGCAAGTAGTAATGAGCTTTGCGGATTACCCGCGCGGCTTGGTATTGGTGACCGGCCCTACTGGTAGCGGTAAATCTACGACGCTTGCGGCACTTGTCGACAAGATTAATACTGAAAAAGCCCAACATATCATTACGATTGAAGATCCGATTGAGTTTACACATAAATCTAAAAAATCAGTGGTGGTACAGCGCGAAGTGCACTATGATACATATTCCTTTAGTGCAGCTCTGCGCTCTAGCCTGCGCCAAGACCCTGATGTCGTGCTGATTGGTGAGATGCGTGACCTCGAGACGATATCGGCCGCTATTACGATTGCCGAAACTGGACACTTAGTATTTGCAACGCTTCACACCAACAGTGCTGCGCAGTCGATTGACCGTATGATTGACGTCTTCCCGCCGCACCAGCAGCCACAGATCCGTTCGCAGCTAGCTAATATATTGATGGCAATTTGTAGCCAGCGTCTGGTGCCAGCAATTGGCGGTGGGCGAGTGGTGGCAGCTGAAATATTGATTGCTAACCCTGCTGTACGCAACGTTATTCGCGAAGGCAAGAGCCATCAGCTGGATGCCATTATTCAAACAGGCGCCGACCAAGGTATGCAGACGATGGACCGTACGTTGGTAGGCCTGGTGCAGGCAGGTACTATCACCTATGATAACGCCCGTGAATTTGCAGTGGACTTAACTGAGTTTGAAAGGCTGATGAGGGGGTAGCGGGTGAAAAAATTTACCTACGAAGCACGCGATAAGTCGAATAACGAAACCGTTAGTTCGATGGTGCAAGCTGAAAGTGAATCATCGGCCGCAAAGCTGTTGATAGAGCAGGGGCTGATGCCGCTAAATCTTAAAGAGATCAATGAAGAGGGATCGTTCTTCGCGCGTATCAGTAACCGAATCACCACCAAAGATAAGATTGTTTTTCTGCGCCAGCTATCTACGCTGATTGGTGCCGGACTGCCTCTAGCACAGAGCCTTCATACTGTACTAGAGCAAACTCAAAACAAGAAGATGCAACAGATAGTAGAAGAGGTGATAGCTGAGGTTGAGGGCGGCCATACATTATCTGATGCCTTTGGTGAGCACCCTGAGGTGTTTGATAAAATCGTGCTGGCGCTTGTTGCTGCTGGTGAAGTATCAGGGACGCTCGACGAAGCCTTGCGGCGTGTTGCTACCCAAAAAGAGAAGGACGCCGCCATGATGAGCAAGATTCGCGGCGCAATGATATACCCTGGCATAGTACTCCTCGTAATAGTAGGTGTTATGGTGTTTATGCTACTAACAGTGGTGCCACAAGTTGATAAACTCTACAGTGATATGGGTAAAACATTGCCAATGCTTACCGCGGTGATGATTGGTATGGCTAACTTTTTGATAGGCTATTGGTGGCTTGTGCTGGTGCTATTGGTGATTGGGGGGTACTTCCTAAATCAATATCTGCACACCGAGGCCGGAATAAAGGTGAAGGACACCTTTAAGCTAAATGTACCATTATTTAATGGAATGTTTCGCAAGCTCTACATGGCGCGCTTTACCCGTACCGGGCAAACGTTGTTAGCAACTGGTGTAGCCATGCTTGATATGCTACGTATTAGTAGTGAAAGTGTAAACAACGTGGTAATTAGTGCTAGTATAGACCGTGCCGCCGAGAAGGTGAAGGGCGGTAAAGCGCTTTCGGTATCACTAAAGCCAGAGGAATACGTACTACCGATGGTGCCGCAGATGATAAAAATCGGTGAGCAATCGGGTAAAATAGACGAAATGATGGGTAAGACAGCCCAAGTGTATGAAGATGAGCTGGACGAAGAGATTCGCTCAATTTCAACAGCGATAGAGCCGGTATTGATGGTGGTACTTGCGGTGTTTGCCGGTGGTATGGTGGGGGCGATATTGTTCCCAATCTACTATTTGGTGGGCGGAATTAATTAAAAAAGACTAGACACAGTATAAGTGTAAGTAGTATGATGGTATGTAAGTGTTAGCTCTAATACAAGGAAGGTGGAATTTCATAAATGAGCAAGCAGGAGTTGAAACAAAAAGGGTTTACCATTATCGAGGTGGTTTTGGTACTTGCAATTGCGGCCCTCATCTTTTTGATGGTGTTTATTGCATTGCCAGCATTGCAGCGTAATACCCGCGACCAAGACCGTAAAGAAACGGTAGGTAAGGTGGCCTCAGCTATCACGACATACCAGTCAAACAAGCGTGGTGCGCAGCCAACGAGTGGATCTGTCCTCAATGGCTACATTGATGGCAAATCAGAGGCCGGTGTGGCATTTGAAGGCCAGCAAGGCTCATCTACAACGGCAGACTCTGTCGTAGGGAACAACTACGTTGTGCGCGTTGGTAGCTCAACTGACGTTACTGGTAATGGCGTTGCAGGTCGGAATGTTATTCAGGTAATCACTGGCGTAAAGTGTAACTCTACTGGTGATGGCCGCGGTGATGCTGCTTCTGCCCGTAGTGCTGCCGTACTTATCCGTATGGAAAACGGCGACCAAATCTTCTGCCAAGACGTATAGTATAGGTATATAAAGGCTAAAACCCCGCTCGCATATCGCTAGCGGGGTTTTGCTTTACGGGGGATATTGGTATGATAGAGCAATGGATATTGTGCTTATAGTTATACTAGCCGTGCTGGGGGCGCTACTGGGGAGCTTTGCGGTAGCGCAGGTATGGCGGCTACGGGCGCGCCAATTAGTGCTCGATAAGCGTGATGGCGAGCTGGTGGACGAGACAGAGCTGCGCCAGTTAAAGGGCTTGCTGCGACCGGTGAGGAGCGATAGGTCGGAATGTTTGCATTGCCATCATACACTTGCATGGTATGATTTACTACCAGTAGTTAGCTGGCTATCGCTTGGCGGCAAATGTCGTTACTGCAAAAAGCTAATTGGTGCTAGCGAGGTGCTAAGCGAGGTAGGATTGGCGTTGGTGTTTGCTGTCTCGTACATTGCCTGGCCGTACGCGCTTACGAGTGTGGTACAGCTAGTGCCATTTGTGTTGTGGCTGGTAGCCTGCGTATTGCTTACTATATTGCTGGTGTATGATGCTAAAAGGTCGCTATTACCCTTTGCGATAAATATAGGGCTCATAGTAGTAGGCGTGTTGTTTGTGGCTGCCCTAATAGTGGCCGGTACGCCACCTAACTGGGTGTCGCTTGCGGGTGGGGTAGCGCTGCTCGGCGGACTGTATTTACTGTTTTCGCTCCTGGGCTGGGTGGGAATGGGCGATGGCATACTGGGCATAGGATTGGCGCTATTTTTGGCCAACTGGCAAATGGCATTTCTTACGCTCTTTCTGGCTAATTTGCTGGGCTGCTTCATGCTTATACCTATGTATTTTACCAAACGGCTTCACCGCCAAGCGCGTATACCGTTCGGCCCCTTTCTCATCATTGCGGCAGTTATTAGCTTGCTGGCGGGCAATTGGCTGATTAGTGCCTTTTTTGGCCCTACAGGGCTACTGACTAACATGCTTATGGTATAATCAACCATAGATATGAAGTATCACGAAAGCGGTTTCACTATTATAGAAACGGTCTTAGTGCTGGCTGTTAGCGGATTAGTGATAGCTATGGTACTGGTGGGGATTGGTAACTCGCTTAGTCACCAGCGGTACACTGATGCCGTCAGCCAATCGGTAGACTTTTTTCGCGGGCATTACGCAGTTGGCGGTAGCACGGTGAATAACCGGCCTGATACGCAACACTGCAGTACATCAGGTCTATCTGACACCAACCCTGCCGATGCCGATGCTCTTGGTGCAAGCAGCTGCTTGTTGCTGGGTAAATTATTACGTAGCACCAATGGTATAGATATTAGTGTAACGCAGGTCATAGCACTGAATGATCCTAGTGCCAGTAGCGGCCCCACACCGTTACCCGATAGCCAAGCGCTACTAACTGCCAATTTGCAAGAGGGCGATGTCATCGATAATTACCATATGGAATGGTCAAGTAAATTGCTCGTACCTGGTACATCTAATCCAGCACAGTTTACTATTATGATTGTTCGCTCGCCGGTATCGGGCACGGTACATACTTTTAGTGCCAACACGGGCACTGCTCGTATTAGCGAATTACTCAGTGCTGGCGATGCCGCACAGGTAGAGAAGCGTATGTGTGTAGATCATACTGGATTTTTTG
This sequence comes from uncultured Candidatus Saccharibacteria bacterium, assembly GCA_964454245.1. Taxonomy (GTDB): domain Bacteria; phylum Patescibacteriota; class Saccharimonadia; order Saccharimonadales; family Saccharimonadaceae; genus Saccharimonas. The sequence goes on from CAYVSX010000012.1 coordinate 17,413, forward strand.
GCCTAGGAGCCCAGCCTATGGGGATAGCAATAGCGCGTGGCGCTGTTAATACTACGGGAGTGCAGGTAATTCCGGCTGGGGAGTGCGTGTAATGCGGCGCTACCGGCAGGGCGATACTATTATAGAAGTGGTGCTGGCCTTTGCTATCTTTACTGCGGCGGCTGTAGGCACGATAGCACTCATTAACAGCGGCCTTGCGACCACACAGCGCAATCTAGAGACAACGCTTGTGCGCCAGCAAATAGACAGCCAAGCAGAGCTTCTGCGTAATCTCCGAGATACACAAAATCCCGCATGGCGCACACTTGTCGATACCCCCACTAATTTAGTCGATACTCCAGCGCCGCTTGGTGATAGCTGCAGAGCAGTGCAGGGGAGCGACAGGGCATTTTATATCCGGCCAGTCATTAACCTTGCAACACCTGCAAACACAACCTATGTGCGCCAAAGCCTTGTATCGGTACCGCGCCCTGCAACCTATGCAAAGATTGATTACAGCACCGGGGCAACCACTACTCAGGGGATATGGATTCAGGCTACCCGAGCACAAAATAGTGGTACCGTGAATACTTATGATTTTTACATCCATGCCTGTTGGGATAGTGTTGGCGTGAGCCAGCCGATGACATTAGGGACGATAGTGAGGATATATGACTGATAGGCGTACCCAAGGCTTTACGCTTGTAGAAATGACAATTGCCATAGCGTTTTTATCTGTGCTGATGATGGCGATTTTGACGATTAGCATGTCTGCAGGCAAGCTGTACATAAAGGGCGATACGAATAAGTCGATCAATCAAGCTGGGCGCGACTTTGCCGATACGATACGCCGCGACTTCCTAGCAACAGGCGTAGGTAGTATTACAAGTGTACCGCCTATTAACGGTGGGAGTGCGGCCGATCCTCAGTATAGTGGACGTATATGTGTAGGCTCGGTGGCGTACCTGTGGAATACTGCAGGCTTGCTCAATGTTGACAGCCCAGCACCGGGCAGCCTGATTACGATGGGGGCGTCATCGAAGCCTGTCAAGCTGGTCCGTGTATCGCGGACAAGCCAATTATATTGCCAGCCAAATGGCTCGGGCAGATACCCGACAGTTATCGACTCTAGCGACGTTGCAACAGAGCTATTTGCGGGCACCGGGCGTGAATACGCGCTGTATGACATGACTATACAGCAAATTGCCGCTGACGGCGAAAAGGGTATGTACCGTATATCGTATACGCTTGGCACCAATGAGCCTGGCGCTACTGAACGTGACGCTGCTGGGTTTGTACGGTGTAAGACTGATAATGCGCAGGCGGCAAACTTTAGTTATTGTTCGGTAAGTGAATTTGAAATGTTGGTACGAGTGGGGGGAGTAGAACAACCATGAAACAAAGAGTAGCCGAGCATGGCGCCGCATCGCTGATAGTTGTTATATTTAGCGTGTTACTGCTTATGACGGTTTCACTAGGCTTTATGCGGCTAGTGGTGACCGACCAAGAGCGCACCACAGATGATGAACTATCGCGCGGAGCATACGATGCAGCAATAGCTGGTGTAGAGGATGGCAAGCGTGTATTGCAAGCCTGCCTAGCGAATGGCGATGCGCGTGCCTGCAATGCGATTACATCGAATGAATGTAATACTGTGCAGCGAGCCAGAATCTTGAGTGCTAGCCATAGAGATAGTGATAAGGGCCAGATACTACTACAAAACAGTACCGGTGTTAATGGGGGGTTTGACCAAGCCTATACGTGCGTTAAGGTTGAGCGTGACGCCGCCGATCTAGAGGGTACACTAAATAGCGATACGTCGCAAGTTAAGATGTTACAAACAACAGGCGCATTTACCCAGCTTGATATATCGTGGTTTGTGCGCCCACCGCTAGGTACTGATGTAGAGCTGTCGCTAGCCCCGCCCACGCCACTACCAGCACAAAATGCTTGGTCATCCACGGCGACACGAGTACGTCCACCGATTTTGCGTGTGCAGCTGATGCAGTATCGCGACGGTAATTTTAATCTTGAAGACTTCGACACCGATGGCGGCGGCCATGTACTTTACTTGTATCCATCTAACGTAGGAGCAAGTGTGGCGGCTCCGTTGAGTTTTGGAAGCGATGTCCGGCGCACTGGTACTGGTAACTTACTGCAGCCAGTGCGATGCAGTACTGCCACTACTGAGCGCTACTTGTGTAGCGTGCGTGTGAACGTGCCGGCACCTGTCGGCGGGTCGGCAGCAGAGCGTCGCGCCTACTTGCGCATCACCTCCATTTACGGTGGGACTGATTACAATATTCGTGCCGTTGGTACGCAGTTTCGTGACGTATCGCCAATCATTGACTCTACAGGCCGTGCTGCAGATGTGTTTCGGCGGGTGCGTGCCAGGGTAGAACTAACAAGTGTATTGGATACTGCGCTATATCCACGGGCTACAGTAGACATCACTAATAACTTTTGTAAAGATTTTTCTATCTCGGCCAATAATTACGTCGCCGGTACCTGTCGATCTAATTTGCCGTAGTAGGCTACGTATCGTCAGAATGAAACCGTTCGTACACCTCTTTCAGGTGGGCATCGGTAACGTGGGTGTATACCTGGGTAGTGCTAATGTTGCTGTGTCCCAGCATACTTTGTACGCTGCGGATATCGGCACCGTTCATTAAGAGGTCGGTCGCAAAGCTATGGCGCATGGTGTGGGGGCTGACGTGCTTGGTGATGCCGGCTAGCTTGGCATATTTCGCTACCACACGCTGAATACTGCGGGGCAGCAGCCGGCGGTAGTCACCGCTAGTATTCGCTATATTGTTACGGCTATAGTTGAGAAACAGGGCAGGTAGGGTGTCGGTACGTACGGCTAAGTACGCCTCGATAGCTCGCGCAGCAGCGTTACTTACAAATACTGGGCGATCTTTCTGCCCCTTACCGCGCACCATAAATTCGCGCCGTTTTAGGTTAACATGGTCGCGGTCGAGGTTGCACAGCTCCGAGACGCGCAGTCCGCTCGAAAATAGTAGTTCTAAAATTGCCTTGTCGCGTAGATGCTGCGGCGTATCGTCATCTGGCACCGTCTCTAGCATGCGTTCTACTTCTTCAAAATGCAAAAAGGTAACTTGTTTGCGGTGTACTTTCGGTAGGTCGATTTTATTCGGTGCTAGCGATTCGATATCGCGCTTGGAAAGGTAGTTCAAAAAGCCGCGCAGGGCAATCAGGTGGTAGGCCTGAGTGATAGTAGCCAGCTCGACGCCCTTAGCGCTTTCTACCCGGTTTAGCCACAGGCGGTATTTGCGCACCATTTCGCTGGTAATAGTGTCAACTTCTACATCGCCAGCAAAGTCAATAAACCGCTCGAGGTAACGTCGGTAGCTTTCGGACGTCCGTGGCGAACGGCCGCGCTCGACCTCTAGGTATTCGATAAAGTCGATAATTAGTTCAGACATGTACATACATCTATAGTACCGCGCCAGGCTAGTTTGATACAATGGAAGTAGCAGAATAACCAGAAATAAGGAGTGATATGGGCACAGTTGAAAAAACCCTAATACTATTTAAGCCAGATACCGTACAGCGTGGCCTGGTGGGCGAGATTTTGACGCGATTTGAGCGCGTTGGGCTGAAAATAGTTGGTACCAAGATGATTTTCCCCGACAAAGACCACTACTACCACCACTACGAAGATATTGGCCAAATGGTAACCCGCCGCGGCCAAAAGGCCTTTGATGTGACGCTAGACATGATGCAGACTGGCCCAGTGATTGCTATGGTGTTTGAAGGTGTCGAGGCGGTGGCCTTGGTGCGTAAAATGGTTGGCGGCACCGAGCCTAAGACGGCGCTACCAGGCACCATCCGTGGCGACTACAGCCACATGAGCTTTGAATATGCCGATAATCAGCTAAAGGGCATTCCTAACCTAATTCATGCCTCGGGCGACCCGAAAGAGGCCGAAAAAGAGATTGATCACTGGTTTAGCGATAGCGAGCTGTACGACTATGCGGTGGTTAATGAGAAGTTTACACGGTAAGTTCTATATAAAGTACCAAAGTAAATAGAGTAGCATTGGCTACTCTATTTACTTTGGTGCCCCCGCCGCGATTCGAACGCAGATCGACACCTTAGGACGGAGCTGTTCTATCCATTGAACTACAGGGGCAAGTGTACCTCTGTATTGTATCATGTTATTCTGTTATACTTTATAGCATGACCAAAAAGGGTAGTCAGCACGGTTTGGACTTTGAAGGCCAGCACGAGGGCGAAGAGCTACTTTTCGTGTTTCATCGCCACATTATAGCCATGCGCAAAGGCTTTTACGCACTACTTATCCCATTTGTTATTTCATCAATCCCACCACTGGTGTGGCAAGATAATTTAGTACTATTTTTGCTGCCGATTGGCGGTCTACTGCTTGGCTTAGTGCTGTTTAGCTACTATTTTTTGATGTGGCGTTTTACCTACTATATGGTCACCACCCAGCGCATCCGCCAGGTTACCCAAAAAGGCTTTTTTGGCACTGATGTGGTCGAGCTGAGCCTAGCGAAAATCCAGAACATAAGCTATAATATACCAGGATTCTTTGGCGAAGTATTTAAGTTTGGCACCATCGTTATCCAGACGTTTGTGGGGGACTTGGTCATCAATAAAGTTGAGCACCCTGCAAAAATTTATAACAAACTGCAAGATGCCGTACATAACGCCACTAAGGAAAATAATGAAGAAGCTACTGAACAAATTGCCAGTTAAGCTGCCGGGTCGCAAACCCGAGCAAGCGCCGCCGTCGCGCATCACCAACGAAACGGTGGCCGAGCATCGCGAGCGCATTTTAGCTGGTGGCCGTAAGTTTAAGTACCCGGTGCAGTACGCTAGGCACAAATTGGTGTTCAATACTATCATTATTAGCGTGGCTGCGGTGGTGTTGCTGGGCTTAGTGACTTGGTGGCAGCTGTATCCAATGCAAAACTCTAGTGCTCTAATGTACCGTATTACCTGGCTACTGCCACTACCGGTAGCTAGGGTAGATGGCGAAAATGTGCCATACCGTGATTACCTAGTGCAGTACCGCAGCTCAGAATATTACCTTGCCAAGTATGGAGACATCAAGCTAAATAGCGATGACGGCAAGCGTCAGCTCGATTACATTAAGCGCCAGTCACTTGATAAGGCTGAACAAATTTCTTATGCACGCAAGCTGGCGCGCGGTGCTGGTGTTGCGGTCACCAGTAGCGATGTTGATGAGTTTATAGGCCAAGAGCGTAACGCCGCCAATGGCAAGACGTCACAAGAAACCTACGACGCATCCGCCCAGATGGTATTTGGCCTAAGTACTGATGATTATCGATTGTCGGTTTCGAACGCAATCTTAAAAACTAAAGTGGCCTTTGCGGTTGATACCACTGCCGCAGCGCAGGTAAAAAAGGCCAGTGAGCTAATAAAAACTACTGACGGTGATTTTGCTAAGGTGGCCGAGCAAATGGGTGATAGCAATGTGATTGCTGACCAATCTGGGCTGGTAGATGTATCTGGTAAGTTTGGTGGCTTGCGTGTGGCCGATATCGCTAGCCTAGAGGTTGGCGAGCTATCAGGTGCCCAAAAGAGCCTAACTACCGATGGCTACTATTTTGTCCGGATAGTGAACAAAGCCGATAGCCAGGTAGATTTCATTTACCTGCACATACCGCTTACTAAATTTGATAGTGACTTCGCAGCCATTAAAAAGGCGGGCAAAATTAAAGAATACATCAAGGTTGACGAGCAATAGGAGGGCATATGTTTACGCTGCCAGACCTGCCATACGATTACGACGCACTAGAACCAGTCATCAGCGAGGATATCATGCGCCTGCATCACGCCAAGCATCATCAGGCGTATGTCGATAAACTGAATAAGGCGATTGAGCAAGCGCCGGAACTACAGGGCCGGTCGCTGGTGGATATGCTAAGCAATTTAGAAACAATTCCTGATTCGGCCTGGTTGGCGGTGCGCAACCATGGCGGCGGCCACTACAATCACAGCTTGTTTTGGCAGTGTATGGCGCCAGGCGCTGGCGGCCAGCCGGGTGGGGCATTGGGTAGTGCAATTGCGGCCAAATACGGTAGTTTTGAGGTGTTCACAGAGCGGTTTAGCGAGGCGGCTCTGGGGTTGTTCGGTAGTGGCTGGGTGTGGCTAACCCAAGACCTAACAATTGTTACACAGCCCAATCAAGATACCACCATGATGATGGGTGAGGGCGAACCACTAATGGGGCTAGATGTCTGGGAACATGCCTACTACCTAGACTACAAGAATAAGCGTGGCGATTATATCAAAAATTGGTGGCATGTGGTGAACTGGGAGTTCGTTGAAAAACGATTTAACCAATAATTATTGATTAAGCAGGTTATATCTGTTAAAATACAGTAAGTCATATGCGCTCGTAGTGAAGTTGGCCCATCACGCCTCCCTGTCACGGAGGAGATCGCCGGTTCGAATCCGGTCGGGCGCGCCAAAGTAAAATCCCCACTCATAGTGGGGATTTTACTTTGGCGTACTTCATCTGGGTCCGAAAGAGCAAAGCGATATCCAGTCGCGTATCCTGTTATGCCGCTACCTATACTCAAACACCGATTCTCTTGCTATAATAAACAGGAGTATGCCGCCTTAGCTCAGTTGGTAGAGCGACACATTCGTAACGTGTAGGTCAGCAGTTCGATCCTGCTAGGCGGCTCCATAAATATAATTTGTATGATGATAGATAAAGAAGCAGTAACACAGGCAATTAAGCGAACCCTTGGCGATCGTCAATTGGTGTTGTTGATTATACTCTTAGCCGCGGTGGGCATTGTGTACAGCATCGTCACTGCTACTGGCATCCACCCTAGTGGTTCTACTATATTCACGCGCTACACGGCGTTTGGTATCGAGCATTTTTACAAAACGCATTGGCAATACCTCATCAATTTTGTTTTGTTTGGCCCGCTTGTAGTATTGGTTCATGCGGCACTTATGGTCAAGTTGCTTGATATTGAGCGTCGCCAAACCGCCATATTGGTCGGCTGGATAGGAATTGCCATACTGTTGGTTGCGTTTGTGTATTCTAGCGCCGCTATCGGCCTTGGTAGCGCCACATGATAGACCTAGAACTGCCACTGGGTAAACGAACTAAAAAATATCGCTTTTTTGAAATGGTCCCAGCATTGCTTAGCTACGGCATGCTTATTCTACTAGTACTACTGTCGATTATTAACCCGCTATGGGCCGCCATTTATCTATTGCTACTTATATTAACCATGTTTATTAAGTCGTTTCTGATTGCGTACCACACAATACGCGGCCACAGCCGGCTAGTTAGCGCCCAGCGGGTTGATTGGCACGACAGGCTAATGCAGCTGGAGGCGCCGGCCGAAAGCTATGCCCAGGTTCAGCACAGCAAATCGTCTGGTTTTGGCTATGCCGAGCACCGCGAAAACCTACGCCTAGTAGCGGCCGCCCAGGCTGGCGAATATCCTGTGCCATCGCAGCTATACCATGCGGTCATCATTGCCGCCTACAACGAAGCCTACGATGTCATACAGCCAACTATCGAATCCGTTAAAGAATCATCTAATAACAACCAACAGACTATCCTATACCTTGCCTACGAAGAGCGCGGCGGTGCCGACATCGAGGCTACGGCCAAGCGCCTGCAGCAAGAGTATGCTGATACATTTTATACCTTCCAAATCGTCAAACACCCCAAAGACTTGCCGGGCGAGGTAGTAGGCAAGGGGCCAAACATCACTTATGCCGGCCAACACCTGCGCAATTGGTGTAACAAACAAGCCATCAGCTACAGTGACGTGATAGTGACCACGCTGGATAGCGACAATCGCCCGTACCCTAGCTACTTTGACTACGCGGCCTACGAATATATTGTGCAATCCGACCGCAAACACCTTTCGTACCAGCCGGTGGCGCTATATTTTGGCAATATTTGGGATGCGCCGGCGCCAATGCGGGTAATCGCTACTGGTAACTCGTTTTGGACGATTATTAGCAGTATGCGCCCCCATACGCTGCGCAATTTCGCCGCCCATAGTCAGCCGCTCGATGCCTTAGTAGAAATGGATTTTTGGAGCAAGCGCAGCATTGTTGAGGACGGCCATCAGTATTGGCGCAGCTACTTTTACTTTGGTGGCAACTACAGCGTACTGCCTATTCATGTGCCAATATATCAAGATGCCGTTATGGCCGACACCTATAAAAAGACCTTGGTTACTCAGTTTAAGCAGCTGCGCCGCTGGGCGTATGGGGCATCCGACGTGCCATATGTAGCCACACGCTTGTTTACTCGCAAGCGCAACGTACCGTTTTTCGAGGGCTTAGCACGCTTTATCCGCCTAATCGACAGCCACATTACACTAGCTACCATCGCCATACTCATTACCTTTGGTGGTTGGGTGCCGCTTATTATCAACCCCGAAGCCTCGCGCAACATCGCTGCTCACCAGCTGCCAATAGTGGTGAGTAGTATCCAGCAAATCGCCTTGGTGGGCGTGTTTATAACTATATTCTTGATGCTAAAGATGCTGCCGCCGCGTCCCGAGCGTTACAAACGGCACCGCACCGCTTTAATGGTACTGCAGTGGGTGTTGATGCCGCTTACATCTATTTGCTATAATGCCGTAGCATCGCTTAACGCCCAAACACACCTGTTATTTGGCAAATACCTTGATAAGTTCGATGTTACCGATAAAGCAACCCTAGCTTCACGCGCCCTGGCCAAGCAAGCAGGCAAAAAGAAAAAGAGTACCTAGCTAACTAAGCACTCTCGGTAAAAAAGTATTCTAACGGGGTAGGGTAAGATTACGCTCAAAACGCTACTAATTAGCGCGAACGTTCTTTCACAGACTTCTTTTCTTCAGCCCATGTAACATTATATTCAAACGCTAGGTCAAAGCGATCAAGCGCTGAACTACTGTTTATTTTGGTGTGGGTATGAGGTGTATTTTTACTCATGGTTACATTGTAGCATAAGTAGTATAAAAAGTCAAGCATCGCATGTGGCGTGCTTTATATCACCAGGCGGGTTATATCTGTAAATGCGGCCAAAAATATCCGTGGAAAACTTTTACGAGCTGTGGGTAAAACTGGCTAAACATAGTAAAAACCGGCCTGTAATGACCGGTTTTTACTATGGTGGGCGATATAGGATTCGAACCTATCACCTCCACAACGTCAATGTGGCGCTCTAGCCAAATGAGCTAATCGCCCCTAT
>CAYVSX010000013.1:0-24671 GCA_964454245.1 uncultured Candidatus Saccharibacteria bacterium
AGCGGCATTTTTGCTACGCAAATAGCACCCCAAAAGGAGTGCTATTTAGATATAGTTGTGGTGGATATATCGTAGAGCGATTTACATTTTTTAAAAAGGTGGAATTTTTGTTTTTGTAAGTTCGCTACACCCTACTGTACAGCACCTCTTGTAAAAGCGCAAGCGCTTTTACACGCAATTTTATTAATTTTCAGCTTTTTTGCTATTTTCAGCGCGCCATTTAGCAATTTCACCATGGTGGCCGCTCAGCAGCACCTCTGGCACGGCCATACCGTTCCAGTCTACTGGCCGGGTGTATTGCGGAAACTCCAGCGTTTCGCCATCGCTAAAGCTCTCTATCACAGCACTCTCAGTGCCGCCCAACACGCCTGGTATCAGGCGCACTATGCTATCAATTATCGTCATGGCCGGCAGTTCGCCACCGGTCAGCACATAGTCGCCCACGCTCACTTCGCCGTCCACCAGTGCCATTATGCGCTCGTCGTAGCCTTCGTAGCGGCCACAAATAAATATGCAGCCATGGTCGCTTTCGCTATACTGCTGCGCCAGTACCTGCTTCCAGCGCACGCCACGTGGCGTCATTATTAACACCTTGGCGGTTGGGTCGTTAGCCTTGGCGGCCTGCACAGCGTTCCATAGCGGCTCTATCATCAGCAACATGCCGTCGCCACCACCGTACGGCGTGTCATCTACCTGCCGGCGCGGCCCTAGGCCATATTCACGCAGGTCTATAGTGCTTAGTTCCACTATGCCTTCTTTTTGCGCCTTCCACATCATAGAATTCTCAAAAACCCCCGTAAACATGTCGGGAAACAGCGTAATAACTTGGAACTTTCTCATCTGTTAGATTGTAGCAGGTATTGACTTTTTTGTAAATACATGCTAAAATGTAATGAGGATCTCTCGCTAGACGAAAGGATGGAGATCATGGACCTTCTTGTTGCCACAATTGCGCTGTTCGTCGCCTGGTTGGCGACACCAATCCTGGTTGGCGTGGGTGTATGGATACACATACGCCTCACCATCCAGGAGACAGAGCGTCCCGCTCTCATCTGGCGTCAGTACCCCGCCCCCGCCACATGGCGAGATCGCGTGGGCACACTCGCCGTGGTAGGTGGGTGCGCCGCCGGTATCGCTATCCTGTGGAGTGTCGGAGGCCCAGCCTGGGCTGCAATCACGACGCACTTCGGCAGCAACACCATGGCCGCCAACGACCATGGTGGGCTCATGTTCCTGCCTGCACTGGCCACATTTGTGGCAGTGTGTATCACGCTTTTGACGCTTGCTGCCCACATTTCGACAGAAATAACGTCGAACAACAGGCGTCACTAGCCGTCGCCCCGAGGAAGCCCCGTTGAGCCGCCACCATGGCAGCTCCGGCACCCCCTCGGGGCTTCTTCATGTCCGCTACCAACTAAAGCTTGTGTCTGCTATAATATAAGCAATATGGAGTTCGAAACCAACACCCCCGAAAAGCCGGCTGATATTAGCGACGACCAGCGCCTAGCCGCCAGCACCAAGCGCGTTACTATTACGCCTCTGCACACTATCACCACAGAAGAGCCGGTCATTCGCCCGCGCGAGGACGTACCGGCCGACGTGCAAGTAAGCCAAGGTAACGTATATATTGCCAGCGAAAGCGAAGATACCTCAACAATACAGGCCGATGCCACTAAAGAAGAATCTATTACTAGCATCGCCGGGCTCCCTGCCCGCCCAATCAGCCGAACGACACTATTTGTAGTGATAGGGCTATTCGTTGCCGTTACTGGCACCGTACTTGCGCTTATGACGATTCGATAAATCGTCACCCTACTAAAAACCCACCGTTACTGGTGGGTTTTTAGTACAAATAAGTCTCTCAAAAATATTTGTTATCAGCTCACCCTATAAATCTCGCGTAGGGTTTGCCAAAGTCTCGCAGTTCAGTGTTCTCGCATGAACTTATGCTTAATTATATATCAAGGTCGTCGAGTTCTGCAAGCTCTTGGCGTGACTTTTTTGCATAATCACTCGCTTCATCAGTCTCGTTTTCCACATCATCACTGGTAGAATTATCCACAGGATTACCACTAGCGTCATCGTCATCTGATGAAATGACGGTTGACTCACTGGGATTATCGTTATTAACGATTTTTAGGTTGTACCGCGCGGCATTTTTAGTGCCCAGGGCGCGCAGCAAGGTGCGCAGGCTTTGCGCCGTCACACCGCGACGGCCAATCACCCGCCCCAAATCCTCGGGGTTCACGGTTAGCGTTAGTAATACACCCTTTTCATCGACAATCCGGTCGACTACCACGTCATCGGCGTGCTCGACTAATGATTTTACGATATATTCTACAAATTGCTGGTCGATAGTTGACATGCCCACAGGTCTCCTTTGCTGTCTCACTGATTTTTAATACCGTAACTATATTGTAGCACGCTAAGCACAACTAAAAATACCCCATTTGGTGGGGTATTTTGTATTTGCAAGCGATAGTTATTCGGCAGCTGGGGCTTCAGCAGCTTCTTCAGCTGGTGCTTCGGCCTCTACAGCTGGCTCTTCAACAACCTCTTCTTTTGGTTGGTTCTTGCGCAGCTTTTCAGCGTTTTTTACGGTCTTGGTTTTGTCGGCCTCGTACTCTTTTACCCATTTAGGCAATTTTACACCGGCAGCTTTTAGCAGCTTTACCACACGCGGGGTTGGCTGAGCACCATTATCTAGGTACTTTTGCGCCTGCTCAACATTTACGTTAGCTTCTTTGGTGTGTGGGTTGTAGCTACCAACATAGGCAACCACGCGGCCACTCGATGGGTGACGGTTAGATTCTTGTACAGCTAGGCGGTACACTGGGTAAGCCTTGCGGCCTAGGCGTTGCAAACGAATTGCGAGCATGTAATTAAACTTCCTTTACTTCACTTTTATCAATAGTAATAATACTTCTTACACATTGTACACTAGTAGGCCACTAGTGTCAAATGATACAAAGGTGTATACTACTCGCTATGGAAACTATTATAAAATCACCCGAATCAATCACCCCAGAGCGCCGCGCCGAACTACTAGGCCGCCTTGCCGAGTATGCCACTACTGGCACACTACCGTCGCAAAAAGAAATGCTCAAACTCATAGCCACTCCCGACGCTGAGGTGCAAAGAACCTATCGTACGCTAATTATGAAACACTCCAGAGGCATCATCACCCGCAGCATCGGCCAAGCCGCTAGGCACTAGCAAACAATTAGTTTTTACGTTTAGCATATTCCGCCAGCGCGGCACGGGCGGCTTGCTGCTGGGCGGCTTGTTTGCTGGGGCCGATGCCCTTGCCCATCAGTTTATCGTTCACGTAAGCGCCTAAGGTAAACACCTTATCATGATCAGGACCTTCTTCGTTCATCACCCTGTACACCGGCGTGGCGCCGTCGCGCTGCTGGCTCACCTCTTGTAGGTGGCTCTTAGGGTCGCGCCAGCTGCCCTCGCTTAGTATGGCATCTAGCTTGCTTAAAATATGCTTAGTAATAAATTCCGCCGCCCTATCGTAACCTTGGTCCAGGTATATCGAACCAATCGTCGCCTCAAAGGCATTGGCCAATATCTGCAGCCGGGCGCGCTCGCTGCCCTGCTTTTCGCCCTTGCTCATGCGCACGAGTGGCTCGTAGCCCAGCTTCACGCCGGCATCGCCAATGCTTTCGGTGCGCACCAGCGCGGCGCGCCAGCTAGTTAATATACCTTCTGGCTCGGTAAAATTATTGTACAAATAATCGGTCACCACCAGCTCCAGCACGGCATCGCCCAAAAATTCCAGGCGTTCGTTGTGTTGGCTAACACTTTTTTTGTGCTCGTTTACGTAGCTGCGGTGCGTCAGGGCAGTAATTAGGAGCTGAATATCATGGTATTCAAAGCCTAATTTCTCCCTGGCAAAGTCCACATATGGCCCAATGGGCATCCCACTCATTATAGTTTCTCCTCCCTTATGCGGGTTTTTGCTTTTAGCATTAATTTAGCAATATCTTCGTATTCTATCAAATCCAGCGCTTCGTTGAATGGGAACCACTTGATGCCGTTCATCCACTCTTCCTTCTGAATCTCGTTGCCATCGGTGCGCACCCGCACTAGGTATATTTGCGTGGTCATTAGCACCAGGCGGTCAATGCGGCGGTAGCGAAAATGGATTTTGCCCAGCCAGCCCAGCATATCCACCTCATGCAGCCCGGCCTCTTCACCAATTTCGCGGCGCGCCGTTTGCACGGCAGTTTCGCCGTCTTCAATATGGCCTTTCGGTATCGTCCAGCGGTCTTTGGCGTCTTGTATTAGCAATATTTCTATCTCGCCCGGCTTTTTGGCATGGCGAAACACAATCCCACCACTAGTAGGTTCGCGCACCACCTCTTGAATAGATGCTTTGGCGCGCGGAAAATACTTTTTTACGGCCGCAAAGCGATTATTCGGCTTGTTTGGTTTCGGCATCGGCTGATGGTTCCTCCACAAGCGTGCGATACGCCGTACCCAGTACGCCGTTCACAAACTTGCTTGAGTTATCAGAACCAAAAGCTTTGGCAAGCTCTACCGCCTCGTTGATAGCCACCTTAGGCGGGACTTTATCGCCGCGGTGCAGTAGCTCGTACAGGCCCAGCCGCAGTATAGCGCGGTCCACCCGGGCTATCTGCTCTATCGGCCACTCTGGGGCTATTGGCTGGATTTTAGCATCCAGCTCGGCCTGCGCCGCTATCACGCCAGCCGCCAAATCTTTTACAAAATCGATATCATCGATTGCCGATTCGTAGCGTTCGAGGTTGCGACCTAAAGTCCCGTCTAGAGAGACGGTTGTATCGCCCGCCTGGGTGCGAAATTCGTATTCGTACAGGCTTTGCAGGGCGACAATGCGGCCGAGGTGACGGTTTGATGCCATTACATTGGTTCTTTCTTGTTAAAATTTCCCACTCTTAACTGCGGTAAAGTTACTTGCTTTTACCAGTTTCGTTCTTGGTTGTCTTGACCTTTACAGGCGAGCTGCCGTTTACACGGCGGGCTAGCTTGAGGACAAGATGGCTGCGGCGGAGACCGGTTTTGCGCGGGCTCGATTGCTTCTTTGGCTGTGCCATATTTAATGTTCTCCTTTATACGGTTTTCAAACTTAGTGCCTATTATACCGTAGTTGGGGTAATTACTCAAGCTGGTTTATATATTTTGGTTTTATGGCGTAATGTATTGACTTTTTATATTACTTGTGCTATAATGGTGTTAGCTGAGTAATCCTACTTGGCGTACATCCCTATTGATTGGAAAACGAAAATGATCGCTCTTCTCTTGCTGTCCGGTTTCGGAGGAATCCTCCTCGCGGTGGTCGGCATCCGCCACCGCCACAACGACACCGAGCGCCACTTCTGGTGGGCCCTAGTCAGCATCGCCACGGCGATACTGGCCATCGGCGTCGGTATCGGCTTCTTCGCCGGTGGTGTCACCGACACCACCTTGTGGGACATGGTGGCGCTGATCACGTTCATCTACGTCGGATCGTCGTTGCTCCACATCCGTGCCTACGCCGAGCACTGGCAACGGGACTCGGCCGCTCTGGAGCCCAGGGTGAAGGCACCGGAACCCCCCAAGGCGGAGCCGGTGGTCGAGTCGAACCACGCCATCTGGCGTGGCGGCGGGTATCACCTTCAGTAGGGTTCCGCCCCACCAAATCGCCCCACCGGGTGAAATGGTGGGGCGATTTGCATTTTAAGGGCTCGCTAAACTACTACGCTAACTAGTTTACCTTTGATGTATATTACCTTCTTAGGCTCACCCGTTACATACTTCGCCACGTTCTCGTCACCAAGGGCGAGGGTTTTTATTTCCTCTTCGCTGGCACTTGCCGCTACCTCTAGCTTGGCGCGCAACTTGCCGTTCACCTGTACGATTATAGTTAGGCTGTCGCTGGCAATTTTCGCCTCGTCCCACTGTGGCCAAGGCTCAAAATCTAGCTGGCTACTATGGCCCAGTTTCTGCCACAGCTCGGCCGCCATGTGCGGCGCAAAGGGCTGCACTAGCTTAATTAACGACTCAATGGTAAATTGCCAATCGGTGCTAAAACCAGCGGTTTTTAGCTTGTACAGTTCGTTCACGCACTCCATCATGGCCGCAATAGCGGTGTTAAAGCTCAGGCGGTGTAGGTCGTCGGTGACTTTTTTGATGGTGGCATGAGTGATAGTCGCCAGTTGCTTATCATCAGCAGTACCAGTTTTGTCTGCATCATCATACTCTTGCACTAGTGTCCACAGTCGGTTCAAAAAGCGGTACACACCAGCAATTCCCTTGCTGCTCCAGCTACTATTTTCGTTTATCGGGCCCAAAAACAGCTCAAAGGTGCGCAGCGCATCGGCACCGTAACCAGCATCAATCACTTCTAGCGGGTCGACCACGTTGCCCAAGCTTTTGCTCATCTTGCGGCCATCTTCGGCTTGGATCAGCCCGTGGTACACCAGTTGCTTCACCGGCTCTTTAGTCGGCACTAGCCCCATATCGTAAAACACATGGCTCCAAAAGCGTACATACAGCAGGTGCGCCACGGCATGGTCGCCGCCCACATACATATCTATCGGGCTCCAATAGTCGGCCTTTTGGCGAGCCCACGGCTGCTGATCGTTGTGCGGGTCGGTGTAGCGCAGCAAATACCAGCTGCTACAAGCGTAGCCGTCCATGGTGTCGGTTTCACGCTTGGCTGGCTTACCGCAAGTAGGGCAAGTTGTGTTCACCCAATCTGTTTGGGTGGCTAGTACCGATCCTTCGCCGGTTGGCGCGTAGTCCTTTACATCTGGTAGCAGCACTGGTAAATCTTCTTTTGGTACGGCCACCGCGCCATGCTCATCGCAGTGGATAATCGGTATCGGCGCACCCCAATAGCGCTGGCGGCTAATTAGCCAATCGCGCATTTTGTAGGTCACTTTGCTTTTACCCCTGCCCTCTTGCTCTAGCCAAGCCACAATTTCTTCGCGGGCGTCACTGCTGGCCATGCCGTCAAATGTACCGCTATTTTGCAGCACGCCTTCGCCGTGGTAGCATTGTTCGGCCGTGTCGGCTGGCTTAGTAATTACTTCTACTATGGGTAGCTTAAACTTCTCGGCAAATTCAAAATCGCGTTCGTCGTGCGCTGGCACGCCCATCACCGCGCCAGTGCCGTAGCCGCCCAGCACGTAGTCGGCTACCCAAATTTGCACGCGCTCGCCACTGGCCGGGTTGATGGCATGACTGCCGGTAAAGACACCAGTTTTTTCTTTGCTTTCGCTTTGGCGCTCGATCTCGCTCTTTTTTATCGCTGCATCAATGTAGGCGTTTACTGCTTCGCGAGTGTCATCGGTAGCCAACTGCCGCGCCAGCGGATGTTCGGGGGCTAGCACTAAGAACGTCGCGCCAAACAATGTATCGGGGCGGGTTGAAAACACCGTAATATCCGGCAAAAACGCAAAGTCATAAATGGTAAATTCGGTATCTAGCGTTACGTCGTTGCCATAATACTTTTTGTAATCTTGTAGCTTTTCATCATCGGTTTTATATGGCTCGTGCCCGGCTAAATCGTTAGGGATTTCACCTAGCGGCATGTGGCGTTCAGCGACGATTTTTGCCTTGCCAAACGGCGTTACGCGCTCGCCATCGCGGGCAAGCATGTCTACATAGTCACCAATTGTTACATTTTTTGCCTCCAGCCGAATCGTTGAGGTTTTTTCGCCCTGCAAAATAAGTTCGGTAAGTTCCGGAGTGAATTTAATCGAATCTTTCGTGGCGATATCTAGGCCAAATTGGATTTCGGCGCCTTCACTACGGCCGATCCAGTTTTCTTGGGCGGTTTTGATTTTGTCGGGCCAGTTAAGGGCAGGGATTTCCCCTAGCAATTGGTCGGCATAGTCGGTAATCTTGAAAAACCACTGCTTCATTGGCTTTTTCACCACCAATTCTTCACAGCGCCAGCAGCGGCCGTTTACTACCTGTTCGTTGGCTAGTACGGTTTTGTCTTTCGGGCACCACCATTGGTTGGCCTCTTTTTGGTAGGCTAGGCCGCGCTGGTACAGCTGGGTAAATATCCACTGTGTCCACTTGTAGTAGCTGGGGTCGCTGGTTTGGACTTCCCTATCCCAATCAATGCTCGCCCCTACCCTATTTAGCTGATTTTTAAAGCTCGCGATGTTATCGGCGGTGGCCTTTTGCGGTGATACGCCGGTTTTGATGGCGTAATTTTCGGCTGGCAGGCCAAAGTTATCAAAGCCCATGGGGTACATGACGTTGTAGCCTAGGCTGCGGCGGAAGCGCGCCACGCCATCAACAATAGAGTGCTCAAAAAAATGCCCGGTGTGCATGCCGGCACCACTTGGGTACGGGAACATACCAGTCACATAATATTTTGGCTTGTCGCTCGCGTCCGGCGCATGGTAGCGGCCATCACTCGCCCAGGTTTGCTGCCATTTTGGCTCGATTTCGGTAGGGTTATATCGCTTCATAATTACCTACTATTGTACCAGAGGTGGCAAACTACGTCTAACTTGTGTTCTTTTTGCGAAAAAGCAAACGCCTACTTTTGGCGCAAAAGTAGCAAAACTCTACTTTTTTGCGATAAAAGTAGAGCAAAAAAGAAGAGTTTTGGTTCTTTTACTTAAAAGAACAACTACTTATATTCGTTAAAGTAAGCGTCCTTGGTCTTTTGCCACGCCAGCGATTGTCGTACCAGCTTGGTGTCCTCGGTCATGTCGCACAGTATTTTTACACACTCCTCTAGGTAAATGGTGTTTTGCGAGCCTTTCACCAATATCACAGCGCCTTCATCGGTGACGCTACGCACAAATTCGCCGGCCTCGATGGCATTTTTGGCAATATGCACCTGGCAGCCACGCTGGCGCGCAATCGGCGCTAGGTATTTTTCGCTATCTGGCCCCACCAGCACCAGCCAGGCTAACATATTGGGGTCGCACATGGCACCTATTTTCTCGTGCTCGGCCTGGCTGGCCGCTCCCAGCTCGCGCATGTCGCCCAGCACGGCTATGCGCTGCGGCACGTTGTCGGCATCTAGGCTGTACAGGGTTTGGATAGCAGCAGCGGCCGCCGCCGGGCTGCTGTTGTAGGTATCGTCAATAATTGTGGTGCCGCCAATGCCGCGCAGTATGTTCATGCGCCCTGGCACAGGGGTGATTTCGGCCAGTCCCTTAACAATTTCTACCGGCGCAATACCCATTTTGGCCGCCACCGCCACACCGGCCATCACCGGCCGCAGGCTGTGCTCGCCGTACACGCGCACACCCACATCAAACGGCTCGGGGTATTCGGGCGCATATATTTTGCCCACATAGCCGTCGTCTAGCGTAAAGCTATCTTGCTCTATGCGGTACTCGGCTGCGCCAGTGGTGCCGTAGGTGCTAAAGTTGGGGTTGGTTTCAAAGTCGGCAAAGCGCCCCTCCACATCATCACGGTTTATCAGCACAAAGCGCGAATAGCTACTCACGCTCATTTCCTCTTGCGCCACCGCCTCTATAGTGCCAAAAAACTCCATATGCTCGGGCGTCACCGCCGTCACCACAGCAATATCTGGCACCAAGTACGTGCCAAAGGCGGCGATATCGCCCGGGCTATCAGTGCCTAGCTCTTGCACGATTACATCCACATCGGTGGGGCGCGTAACGCGCAGGTGCGCCGCCCTAAATACGCCCAGCCAAGTTAGCGGGTTTCGTAAACTGCCCGGAAACTCGATGCCCAGTATGGCCAGCGGGGCCGAAACATCGCTATTATGGTTACCCTCGTGCATACGCACCCTATAGCGCTGGCTTAGCAGGGTGGCAATGGCGTGCTTGGTGCTGGTTTTGCCCACACTACCAGCTACGGCCACCAGTTTTACCTCGGGGTGACGGGTAAAATACGCCCGCACATACTTTTGCAATTTTTTTAATACAAAACGCTTAAACATACTTATATAGTATCATCTATGGCGGCCAGCCGTATAGCACCCGATGCCAGTAGCAATTCGCTCAGCTTCGTCACATCGTTATCTAGCCGGCTGACTAGTGGGTGATCGGGCGGCAAGTACCTCTTCCCTATATCCAGCACATCACGATGCCATTGTAGCGTGCCCGCGGCGCCAGACTTAAACTGCGACCACATGTCATTAGTATTTTCGCCAGCGTGGGTCAGCTGCAGGTGGTTTTCTATCAGATCTTCAATGTTATGAATTTTATCGGCTAGCGCCACCAGTAGCGATTCTTGCGGAGCGCGCTCGCCGTCTTTATTGCCACCATCTAACCGGCCTAGGTAATCTTGCTGCTTTTCTTCACGGGTAGCAAAGCCAGTACGCTTGGTTACGCCATCTACGATATCGCGCACCCGCTGGCCATAGCGCTGCTCAATTACCTCTAGCGTCACCTTGCCCATTTCCACCGTGTCGTGCAGTAGTGCCGCTATCAGCACGTCGGTATCGTAAATGCCAGCCTCGCGCAGCGCTTCCACCACGCCCACTGGATGGGTAGCAAATGGCTCGCGCTCGCCTAGCTTACGCACCTGCCCATCGTGGGCCGCCCACGCAAACAGCTCGGCGTCAATCAGCCGAGCGTTATCAGTTTGCTCTATATTTGGTATTGATTGGAATTGGTCACGCTCTGTTAGCATGTGCTTTACCTTTCGTTTACCGCGAATCGTTTTTTTGTATTTAAAAAACGGCTCCCGAATTAATGTTTTTTTAATTCGTAGCCGCCATGGACGCCCTAATATGAAACATACCGGGACCGCTGCCCTACGTTATTACATTATACACCACCGCATTATATTTGTCAACCATAAACACAAAAAACAACTTCACCACGTAAAAACCCCACACTAAGGTGGGGTTTTTACGTGGTGCGGGTAAGGAGACTCTAAACTCTTGACCAGCCAGGGCCGGTTCAAGAGTAGCTCCTGGCAATTGTTTATTTTTGATGAGGCCAGGAGTTAGAGTGTCTCAATACCATTGAAAAAGCCCCGATAAATCGGGACTATTTCAATGGTGCAGGGTAAGGGTACTAATTTACACGAAGTATGGAGTGAGCTGATGCGATGGAGGGCTATATTGGGGAGCGTATATAGTAGGGCGGGTATACAAGAGTAAGGTAGTAGACTTACACGGCCTATATGGAGCTACTTGTCTGAGTAGGTTTTGTAGCGGTACTTACGAAGCACGGCGCATAATTTATTAAGCTGAGCCGAAGCATCAAGTGCTACATTTACATCCAAACGAACGTTCACTAATAGTTTTTCCGTACACTTATCTTTTGTTGGTATAAATACCTTGTTATAGACGCCTTCCTTAAAGTTTGCCAACTTACCCCGTTCAGTTAATTCTTTTTCTAGGGCTAGAATTGCCGCCGATATGCTCTTAAAAAGAGCCAATATTTCTTTGTAAGTTGCTTCTTTTACGGCGATGTTTGGCTTAATATTAACGTAAATCTGTTTGAGTCTTTCGGTATCCTGAATTATGGCATCAATATCATCTCGTACGACTTCATTAATGTTGTCCATGCGAGAAAAGCGCCTCTCAACAAAGTAAGGGATATAAAACGCAGTTGCGATTAACCCTAAAATAGCTACGAGTGTGCCCAAATCCACTTCTCGCTTAAAAGTTACGTATGGTATATCTCCTACAACAACACCAATAGCTCCGCCGACAAGCAGCAATACTAACCCTGCAGCAACCGTAGCTCTATTCAGCGTATTTTTGCTTGAAGCCATTCCAGAAACTCTCAATCAGCCCAGGGTCTTCATCGGATTTAATTACTAGTCGTCTTTTGACCTTGGGAACCTGCTTGTAGGCTATTGACATTAGTTTTGCGAGTTCCGAAATGAAGGACGACGCGTAACCTACGGTATAATCAAGGTCGATTAGTATGGTTCCGTTTTTACTTTGCTTTAATTCGACATCCGCAATGGGTTTAACTACATCTTCAAAAAACTGTTCAGCTGAATTTCCGCCATCTGTTCGATGGCGCGCACCAGGTATTTCTGCGAAATCTATAACTCGTATCACTTTAAATTCGTCCATTTTTATCCATTTCCCAATAAAAGACCGTTCCGCTAATTGATTCGCTTGAGTCTATCGCCACTTTACTAGTATTCAAAACGTCTATTAAAGCTCTATTGGTCACTACTTTAAATGTACCATAATTGCCCTTGTTTGCTAAAGCGTGAACAGTTTTCAAGCCCTTTCCTCGGTAAGCCAATCCCGTTGAGCTATCGACTCCTTTTGGAATATTAACACTTAAGAATTTACTTTGCGAGTTCCCGTACATATCTGTTATCGCGTCATCGAATAGTTTGCTCGTGTCAGCTAGGTTTTTTAACTTAAGGCTTTCAAATATTCCAATACCTAAGTCTACAATAGTAAAAGTCATTACCCCTGTTTCTGCATTTTCGTGTACTGCGAGAAACCAAGGTATATTTTCACTATCCTCCGTACCGTCCGGGTTGGCGTGGTTGTTCGTATTCTGCATTACTTCAACCATGATGGGGGATAAATACTCGACGTTGTCTTCTCCCAA
Organism: uncultured Candidatus Saccharibacteria bacterium; assembly: GCA_964454245.1. Classification (GTDB taxonomy): domain Bacteria; phylum Patescibacteriota; class Saccharimonadia; order Saccharimonadales; family Saccharimonadaceae; genus Saccharimonas. The sequence continues at coordinate 12,510 of CAYVSX010000013.1, forward strand.
GAAGCTCCTGGCATACTTTAAAACGTCAGCGATATATTCAATATTAACTTCATTGCTGCGTCTTGATAAGAAGAATGTGTGGTCGGCGATGCCCTCTTTTGTGACTGTTTGGTGAAACTGCGCCTCCATAAATAGCCTTCCGGGGTTTGTGTGGGGCGGCGGAATATATACATTCATGTATTTTCTCATCAACCCTTCTTCTGCTCTCTCGTCCATCATCATTGAGATAACTATAGCTATAGTCGCCAAGTCAGTTGAAGTTATATCGCGCATATTGATGACCGCATAATCACGCTGTCGTACATGCTCCGCAACGCGCTTTAGGTAGCGTATTACTTCATCGCGATTAGTTAATATGGAGAACTTCTTGGGAGCCACAAGCTGGATTCGATCAGTATCGCTTTCTGGCGCAAATAGCTTACGGTAGTTAGGATTAGGAGCATAGCTAACATTTTGGCGTCTTCTACGTCGCTCATCTTTATACTTAGCCCAGGCAGCACTGCCTTTCCTCCTAGTCATTGAACCCAATTATATCAGGGGAGACAAAAGTGTTGAAGTTAGTTTTTTTACTATCTATCAAGTATTTGGTGACTTTACAAAACGTTCCGTCCTCAAATGCCCTTACCAAGGCCCCCTCATTAAACCTATCATTACGAATTATTGTAGTCAGTAACTTAAGCGACATTTCAATATCGAGCTTGTCGTACTTACTGGCATCTTGTAGCGCATACCAGTCGCGCCCTGCTTGCCATTTTGGCCAATCAAAGTTAACAACGAGGTCTTTATCGTACATGAACTGTACAAATTCTTGAGCCAAGCCGCCCCAGTCGCCCGTGTGCGATTGTATGCGGGCGTTTAAAGCCCTTAAAGCCTTTTTATCGACATTGGATAGGGAGCGAAACCTATGCACCGCTAAAATCGCCACTATTCGAGTATTAAAGTTAAAAACAATTTTACGCAAGTCATCAGACAAGAGGTACAGACCCTTGCCTTGCATATCGAGGTCTATGCCGTAGAAGGCTTCTGCAATCGAGCCGGTAATCGCTGCGAGCGTGTCGGAGTCGCCTCCGATTGAAATGGCGTTACGAATAGCATCCTCGAAATCAGTACTCTCTAAAAATGCTACGATTGCGGGTGGCACCGTTCCCGTACTTGATTCATCGAACTTGTATGTATCACGGATATCGTCGAGTTTAAAATCCAGGAAATACCCGTACTGCCTTTCTAGATACTCCTTGATATACGGCTTACCCTTACCGGTTCGTGCAAGAAATACGGCGGCGGCCGTGCTCTGTGCCCCCTTGATACCTTCTGGGTGGTTATGTGTCACTTCAGCCGAAATCTTAGCTACACGCACCACTTCCTCAAGGTTTCCGTAAAACCACGCTACAGGGCTTACGCGCATTGCAGAGCCATTACCCCAGGAGTCATAAGGCTTTGGATTATCGGAAGCTAGCCAGTCAGAAAACCTTAGCCCGTAACTAGACGGGTACTTATTGCCGAGCCTTTTGTATGCGTCCACAAAGTCGTCATGTGAACCGCCATTCATCAGAGCTTCCATGGTAGCTATGGTCATGATGGAATCATCGGTAAACTCCACTCCGTCGCCAAAGAATGGAAAGTCTTTACTTCGGTGGTTGTCGAATTCATATATGGAACCAGCTATATCCCCAATGATTGCACCAATCGACTTACTCATAAAAAGCCCTTTCTTTACACTGCGCGCTTATGTCCACAATTTAAGCATAGAATCATTGTTTTGCTTCGTATTTTTTGCTCGAGATGCGTTGCGCCGTGTGGGATTATATTTGCAACTGCGTCAGTGAGTTGTGCCGAGCTATTAGTTTCAACCACACCCTGAATTCTATCGGAACCACACTTAACGCATCGTCCGTTTTCCATACGAAACTTTTCTAGCTCCTTCGCTTCAGCCTGAGCCTTTTTAGCTTGCTCCAAGGTTTGCTGCTTTTGCTGCTGGGTCGCCTGCTTGCGCGAAATCCACTCTTCCCAATCATCCTTATGGCGAGTAATGATGACGTAGTCCGCTATCCACCAAGGTAGTCCGTACAGACCAAGCGAACAAATACTCAGAACCAACTTAGCAGTTCCGAGACCCTTGTCGCCGATATAACGACGGTCGGCACCGAGTAGACCGAAATAAAGTGCTTTTTTGCGAGCGGTTTCGTAAACTGGTAAGTTTATATTGTTGACAGCGATTTGTTCCTGCATTTGCATCTCCTTATATAATTTTATGATTCTCACCCGACTATTTCCTAATGGGCACTACGAGCTGTAGAACCGACTCGGTATCATCAAGGATGGAGTACATACCCCACCTGATTGGGTAGGAACCTTCCAAGTCTATGCCTTTACGGAGTAAGCTAGCTTGGCTCCCCTCCGACCACCGTAACGAACCCGTCTTTGTATCACCATCGGCAATTGAGAACTGATTATAGCTTGCATTAGCGCTAGGCTTGACTGTGTAATACGGGTCATTAGTAAGAAGAATGGCATAGCCTTCTAAAAAATTCGAAAAATGCATCCTGATGAACTCTATGCGCTGTATGTCCTTAAGGAAATCGTATCTTCCGAGGTCTTGTGCGCTTTGGTTTTTCAATACAAACCGCTCGCCATCTACTAATCTATCAGTTCTCCTAGTTTTGTACTTGAGTTCGATAGGTATCAACCTACCTTCATCAAGCACTGCTATGTCGATGTATATACTTGGATTGTAGTCGACAGGAACCCACTCGAGACGCACTTCAACGCGAGGGTAAAGCTCCTTAATAGTCCAAGCTAGTGCAAATTGAAAGTCGGCCTCACTCGAAAATAGCTTGCGTTTTGTTCGCAGTTTATCGAGCACTTGGTCTATAGAAAAAGGCGTCTGCATTAGCGTCATCTTTCGCCACAGTCGCCCAACATAAAAGCGACCATAGCAGGTTGTTGACACCATGCACCCTCGGCTTGCGCGTCGGATTTACTATGGCCGCTTTTATCGCGTAAGCCATAGCAATCACAAATAATTGCTTTGCGGGTGCATTTCAATTGGTGTCAACGGTGTCATTGTACTTTATTTTTAGCTTTAATGACAGACGCCACCTCGATTAATTGTGTGAATGATGTGTGAATGCCTGGAGTTTGATTTTAAAATATCGTATAATGAATACATCTAAATTGAATCGATTATTCGAAAATTATTACTGCACAGTTATGGCCGTTTAGATACATCGAGGCCAGTCTTCCTTGCACTAATTAAGTTTCCATCATACCTATGTATGGTTACTTGACTTAGGAAGCGTATGCCAAGATGGCCGAAGAAAAGCCTATACTAAATTCAACACAAAAAAATCAATCATCCGAGGACAAGACTAGTCACTCGCAAAATATTGCATGGTTCTTATATAATTTATATAAACACATGTCAATAAATCAATCAAATGGGGGCGAAGAGTAATGATTAAACAATATAAAGCTGTTGCACTTTGTCGAGTTTCATCGCTTGAGCAGCTACAAAATAATAGCCTTTCCTCCCAAAAAGATAATGTTTTAAAAGCAGCTGAATTTCTGAATGTGATTATTCCTCATGACGGCGTATGGGCTGGTCACCAGTCCGCCAAAAAGGGAATGAATTATAACCGTAAGGACTTATTGGAAATATACGAGTTTTGTAGGCGCCATAAGGATGTTAAGTACCTTATTGTACAAGAAGTTGACCGATTTATGCGAAGCCCGGAGGAGCAGACGTATTGGTATGTACGCTTTTGGTATGAGTTGGGTGTTCAGGTGTGGTTCGCAGATAAACCTGAGTTGAACGAAAACTCCCATAATGCGAGCCTATTTCGTTTCCTAGAGGGATGGAGGGCTGGTGGTAGCAACGAGGAGCGTATTACAAAATCAATTAACGGCGGGACAAAAGGTTTAGAGCAGGGTCGTTACCCATTTGCGCCCAAACCTGGCTATATGAAAGGTAGGGTATCAGGAGTACCTGATGTACATCCTGTCCGAGGGCCCGCATTAAAAAGGGTACTGGTTAGTATGGCGGATCATGGAGTTGACCCAACCCAAGCCTTAAAGGATCTAAATAGTAGTGAGTTTATGCAAGGAGGACGGGCGCACTACAAAATGGACAAGTTCAGGCTTTATGCGACAAGTCCTTTTTATGCTGGCATTGTTGAGGTCAACAAGCAAATACGAGTTCGTAACGAGTTTGGCCTACATGAGCCATTAATTACGATTGAACAGCACAAAAAGTTACTTGAGGTATTCAATAATAAGCCGAAATACCAGAAGGGGCCGAGTAGGGACGGTAACAAAAGTTACCCTCTCGCGTCGCTCGTCACCTGTCTTCCTTGTGAGTCGAACGGTGTAAAAAACTGTAGGTTTAGCGGCGTGAGCCTTAAAAATGGTAAGCCGTATAGCAAAGTGTATGAGAAGTACCGGTGCAATTCATGCAATCGGTATATTTCAAAGGACGAGCTGCACACGCAAGTAGGTAATGCACTTAAACCCTTCACCTTCAAGGACTCCTCACGCCGCAGCTTAATGCTTTCGCTGCTAAATATATGGAAGACCGAAGAGAAAACAATATCCCAAGACATTAGCCGTTTAAGCGCAAATATAACTAATTTGACAAAAATGATTCGACTAAAGGTTGCTGCAGCGGTTGAAGATTCAAACATCACGATAAAGGAAGATTTATTAAATCAAATTGAAGAACACAAGTGCGACATTAAGAAGATAGAGCGGAAGATTAGTGACCTTGAAACACTTACTTCTGCCAACAAAGAACATTTTTTGGACTTTGCATTTGACTTCCTGGGTAATATTAACGACACCTTTATAAAAACAGATATGAGCAAAACTCAGCGTACATTGTGTAAAGATTTACTAATTCCAGGTGGTTTTTACGTGGATGCCGACAACAGGGTTTACACAAAAGAAATTAGCCCTATCTACACTTTAAAAATAAACAAAAAGGACACCGAAGTGTCCGATTTAGCACGTATGGTGCGGGTAAGGAGACTCTAACTCCTGGCCTCATCCTTGGCAAGGATGCGCTCTAACAACTGAGCTATACCCGCATAAAGTGAAATTGTAAAGTACGTGCCAGTAGTAATTGGTCAGTTGTTAGAGCTCTAGCGCTATTTTTTTCGCTGAATGCTCTCAACTGAGCTATACCCGCATACATACGGGCGCAAGCCACGTTATTGATAAATATAGCACAGCACCGCGGCGATTTCAAGGATATGTATTATATAAACTTTTCATTGTATGAATTGCAATCTTATGCTAAAGATATTTTTACTATACTGTTTACGGTATATCGCCATGTCCCGGACAACTAGAGAAAACGACATTGTGGTACAATAAAACCATAATAGGAGGAATGTGATGGCAAAAAATGAAGTGAAACAAGTTGCATGGAGACGCACAATTATACTCTTATGTGTTGTGCTAGGAATCGCAATACTAGGCGTGGTACTTTTAAACATTACGCCAGGCAAGAATGTTCAAAACTACGATGAATGCAAAGCAGCAGGCGGATCTATCGCTGAAAGCTACCCAGAACAGTGCATTATTAATGGCAAGACCTACCAGCAAAACGCAGCCACAAACGGCAGCAAGACCAATACCGACACTCCGAATGGCTATGTTGGCCTAACCGAACAAGCTGCACTGGATAAGGCAAAGAGCGAAAACAAACCAGCACGCATAGTCAAACGAAACGGCGAAGATTTGCCGGTTACTATGGATTTCGTGCAGGGCCGATTAAACCTAACAGTGAATAATGGTAAAGTAGAAAAAGTTGAGATAGAGGGCGAATAGTAGCCGTCTAGCCCAGTCGGTTTGGATCCATGCGCCCATGTTCAGGCATTTTACCACCAGCGCGTATAATACTTGCACAGCTGATACGAGCGTGCGGCGTGTAATCGCCTAAGCCTACCTGAGCCGCACACTGCACCGCGGGACGCTCGGGGCGCGTCTTCAGGCAACGAATACAAAACTGCGCTTGCTCTAGCTGTTCTGGCGTCCAGTTTCGCTCCGGTGATAAAAATGTTGCTTGCTCCATAGTTTTCCTTTCTTAAAAAATAACCCCGCTGGCGGCGGGGCTATTTTGCGTGATTTATATAAAATTTCATCAGCTCTAACTATACCACACCCATGTCGCATATGCTACTCTAATGTTATGAAGTTGACTAAATCAGAGCTAATACAGGCGCAACTGGCACTCATCACCGCCGTAGCGCTACAAATAGTGGTGTGGCGGATCAATCACGGCGTGTTTTCGGACTTTCAGTACATTGTGGTAGTGGCCGAGGTGGTGCTAGCGGTGCTACTGGGCCTGACCACTGGCGCCCGCCGCCTGCATGGCCGCGCGGTGCAACACACTATCGCCACGGTGCTAATTGGGCTGGTAACAGTCGCTAACTTTGCATCGCTCGCCGTAGTCATCTACGCACTGGTGCAGGGGCAAATTACGGGCGGTACCGCACTTCTTGGCTCGGCCATCGCCATATTCTTCACCAATATTATCGTGTACGCACTATGGTACTGGGAAATCGACAGCCCCGGCCTAACCAACCACCACTGGACAAAATCCGATAAAGACTTCCAATTTCCGCAGCAAAACAATCCTGCCGAATTTGCCGGCTGGCGGCCGCGATTCATCGATTACTTATACATTTCGGTCATCAATTCGCTTAATGGCGCCAGCCTCGGCGCTCAGCCGCTCACCAGCCACGCCAAGGTGCTCATGGGCACGCAAGCGGTCATCAGCATCCTCACCCTCGCCCTGGTGGTAGCCCGCTCGGTAGGAATACTCGGCTAGCTTTTGCCGTGCTCTAGCACATCGATATGCTTGTGTTCTAGGCCATAATGGTGGGCGATTTCGTGCCAAACCGTGCGTTTGATTTGCGCAAAAAATGACTCATCATCGTGCGTAACATAACGAATCGGGTTTTTAAAAATCGTGATTTTATCGGGCAAAACACCAGTGTAGCTGGCAGCATAGCGCGAGGTTTGCGGAGTGCCCTCGTATAGCCCTAGCAGCAAACCGTGCGGCCCCACATGGTTGCGCGCCAACTGTTCGGATGTAGGGTCATCGGCATAAGTTATCGCCACGTTATCCAGGTTTTTCACGTAATCGCCGGGCAGCTCGCCAAGCGCTCGCTGTATCAGCTGGTCAAATTCTTCATCAGTTACGTCGCGCATGGTCATTGTATTATCATAGCAGGCTAGCAACTTATTTTCATAGCTGATATCATAAATGACATGCCTTACAATCCCGACACACCCATTAAGTGCTATTTTGCCCACCCGGTGACTGATTATGATACCGAGCGTGAATTGCAAGCCGTGCGCGCCCTAGAGGCGGCAGGCTTGAAAGTGGTGAACCCTAATACACCCGAACATGATGTAGGTTACGGGCGTGGCGGGATGGATTACTTTATAGGCGTAGTTGCTACTTGCGACGCACTGGCTTTTCAGCGCTTTCCAGGGGGCGAAATCGGAGCTGGCGTAGCCAAAGAGATTGCCACTGCCGCGTCGCATGATCTGCCCATTTATGAAGTACGCGGGGCAAGCGTGTACGATATCGGCGCTAAAAATGTACCTACAATTATCGATTCGGCACTAAGTGTGGATGCCACCCGCGCCTTGCTGGCACACCTCCGCGCCACCGAATAGTCGATTTTATTTGAATTTATGGGGTAAATTTGTTACTATAAGTAAGTTATTTTATGGCGCTATAGCTCAGCCCGGTAGAGCAGAGGCCTGAAGAGCCTTGTGTCCCTGGTTCAAATCCAGGTGGCGCCACCATAGAAAAATCCCTAGCCTTTCAAGGTTAGGGATTTTTCTATGGTGCGATTTTACAACTTGGCTCGAACTATTTTTGAGCAAGACTAGAGCATTTGAGCCGCGCCGCCTGCCCAGCGGAGCTGGACGCGCCCCACCAGAAAAACCCTTTGCATTTTTGAGATCCCCCCACCGTTTTTTACTTTTTTAGTTGAAAAGGGTGTTTCTGGTGGTGGCGTGTCGCTTTAGCGACTTGGCGTTGATACGCTATATCTGGTGTACATACGCTAGATATAGCGTGGACTTTAGCAAAATCTAACCTGTAAATTAAGTTTCAAAAATACCTCGCCGTCCTCTTCGTAAAGATACCCAAAATCATGGCGAGAAGTGCTTGGCGTGTCGAGCTTGGTGCTATTGAATAAGTAATCTCTAAAGTCATCATCGTTATACAAATGATAGCAAAGTAACATACCGTCATCTCTGACGATTATGTAACCGCCGTAAGTCGAAAGGCGAGTATTCCACTCACGACTAGGCACCATGCCGAGTGCAACCGCACGCAAAAATGATTTTACTTTATAGCCAATCTCTGACGCACCCAAACCGTGCAAGCCTTTTGCTCCGAGTAGTGCGCACAGATTCGTCATCGTTACGCCTTGCCCCGAGTAATAATCAGCCAGCATGTTGCCGAGAATATCGGGCATAATACTGTCAATCACACGCATATTGCGAGTGAATACGGTACTTTCAATGTGCGAGAACTCCAACGCTCCGCCAGCCTCAGTAATTGCCTGTAGTCTATCTCGCATTTTTCGAGAACTTTCTATATTGTTAATTTCATCAAGACTACCGTTAAAGTTTCGCACTTTATAGATAAAGTTTGTCCGCTTGCTTGCATTTAGTAGCGTCGAGGCTCCGCCGACTTGTGATTTTATAGAAAACCCGACAGGCTTGCTCTGCGCAATCATTTTATCTTTAATAATCGCTTCGATGTCTGACTTCATGCTAGAATTTGCTTTGATTTTCTCTAGGCGATATTCGCTCATCAGTGCAGCCGCCTCAGGCAATGCAAAAGTACTGGTATTGGCTGACTTTATCGTTTCAAATACTCTTTGGGCTTTTTCTGGCAATAAATGTGTACTCACAGCGTCAACCAGCTGTCCATTTGCTGTTAAAATACGCACCATGCCGTCTTGCTCCAAGTCATATATGTAAGGTCGATTTTCGACATCTTCACGAAATATCTGCAAAAAAGTATATTCGTCATCTGTCGGTTGCAAGTTCATATCTGCGGCTTTTATTTTGTTTTCGCTAAAGAGCTTGAACAGCACATACAGCTCCGACCACTCGCCCTTATTTGCCGTTAAAGTATAAGTGTCCATTATTTAAGCCTCTTGATTATCTCGTTTGCCGTTGCCTGTATCGCCGGCACTGCAACGGAGTTGCCAAGTTGTTTCATGGCTTGTGTTTCGGAAACAGGAAACTCGAAGGTGTCGGGAAAACCTTGCATGCGCAAGCCCTCTTTTGGCGACAATCGGCGCACTTCGCCGTCTACCAAATAAGTATCCCAGTTACGCCGGTCAGCAAGCCCAGAACCTCGACCACCGACACGCAAAGTATAGCCAACGGTTTTATTTACCTTGCCGCCAAACACATCGTCCATTGTCATCGTGAGTTTGACTGGTTCTGGGAACTCAAAATCAATACTTTTATCTTTGAAGCCAACCATGAACAATCGTGGGCGGTGTTGCGGTACGCCATAGTCTGACGCTTTGACGACCTTGTAAAAGAAGCTATAGCCCAACTCTTCGGTCAAAACTCGCTGAATTGTGGCGAATGTTCGTCCGCCGTCATGCGTCAGTAGTCCTCGCACATTTTCAAGGAAAAACGCTTTCGGCTGTTTTTCTTTCATGATATTTGCAATGTCAAAGAAAAGAGTACCTCGGGTTTCGTTGAAGCCCTTTTTAAGTCCAGCTTGTGAAAATGGCTGGCACGGAAAACCACCAGTAATAATGTCAAAATCTGGGATACTTTTTGGCAATACAGTTGTAATATCACCAGTAAATGTCTGGTCGATAGTTTCGGGAGCAAATAGCTCTGGCTCGATTTTTTCAAAGTTCTTTTTGTAGGTTTCTCGTGCCGGTTTGTCCCACTCGCTTACAAACACGCACTTTGCGCCGAGATTATGAAAGGCAAGGTGAAAACCGCCAATGCCAGCGAATAAGTCGATAAAGGTAATTGTCTTTTTTGCCATGCTCCCTCGCGATATGCATTAAGCCGCAAGTAGCTACAACAAAAAAGAAGCAACCACGAACGGGTTGCTTAGACCTTTAACGCCTGCTTGCACAGGTTTGTCCGTGGCTGCTTTTTTATGTGCAAGTCCACAAACAAAATGTATGTGTTTTCAGGCGTTAAAAGTTATTAAGGTCTAAGCTCTTCTATTATATCGCACTCTGGAGCAAAGCGGAATACATCGACAGGGGCGAAAGTGGTATAATATAAATAGACTACAGTAAAGAGCGTAAGAGAGGTTTTGCATGAACGCATGGCTAGAGAATAGGCGCAAATCATACGAGAAATTAGACGGTGCGGTCGTACCAGTGATTGTTTTTGCTGCTGGAATACTTGCAAAAGTTGCCACTGAGGACGGAGGAGTTTTGCAAAAAATTAGCCTCGCCTTACTCATTTCTGCTATTTTGGTACATTATCTAAGTATTGAATCCGAAGCACAAGTCTTTAAAGATAAAAAACCAGACACTCGTGCAAATAAGCTAACTGGTATACTAAACTATGTAAGGTGTATTGCCCTTACATTAGGGCTAATATTTTTAATATTTGGAATTATAGGAGCATAAAGAAATGACACCAAACCCAAAAAATGGCTATCAGTTTACTACCTCTGAACTGGAGAGTATAGAAGAGGAACAAGAGAGTGCAGACGAGGAGTAGGTGGGGCGACTAGTATCGGGTGTACACCTGATACTAGTCGTTGCTAGAGATACTTTCAGTTGCTATTTTGCTTTCTGATTGGCCACTAAACGTACAGGACGAGGGCGCGCAAGCGCGTCGGCTATGCCGACCAGAGCTGCGCCGCCTCTACTGCCTCAGCAGTAGGCGAACCACCAGAAACACCCTTTTCAACTAAAAAAGTAAAAAACGGTGGGGGGATCTCAAAAATGCAAAGGGTTTTTCTGGTGGGGCGCGTCCAGCTCCGCTGGGCAGGCGGCGCGGCTCAAATGCTCTAGTCTTGCTCAAAAATAGTTCGAGCCAAGTTGTAAAATCGCACCATAGAAAAATCCCTAACCTTGAAAGGCTAGGGATTTTTCTATAGCGAGTATTCACACTAGTTGATTTAGGCCAAAACCTAGTTCGTAGAACGATAAAAGGAAGCGAATGCTTGCATTCGACCTTTTTTGAGTGGAGGAGTGCAGCGATAATCCAGGCGGCACACCACTACGTAAACTCGGTTATACTTGCGCCGCTGCCCACACTTTGCAATTATAGGGGTATGCAAAAGCCAGAATATATTGCCGGGGCGGTGTACGATGTGGACGATACGCTGCTAGACAACAATCCCACCCGCCAGCCCGAAGAAAATCTACACAATTTGGCACGCCTTGATGCGTTGCGACTTTTTGCCGCCCAGCAGCCCAGTGCTTATAGCCAGCTACTAAATGTAACGGCACAAGAAAGCCTAGAAAGCTTCACCCTTTCGCCCGTGCATACAGTTGGCGGAGCCTTTTTTACGCTACTAAAAAACCGTGGTTTGCTAGCCGGCGAAGTGGACCCAACCCACCCGCATATCAGGCAGCTAATTGAAATAAAAAACCAAATATACGGCGAATTGCTAGCCCAACACGGCGCACCAATCGCTGGTGCCGATGATTTTGTACGCGCTTTTTCTACCCATAATGGCATTGATGATAAAAATGCCATCGCCAGCACCGCCGTGATTGAGGATATTAACACCTTTTTAGGCAAGTTTGGCTTGTCGCACCTATTTCCTGACTATCGTATTTTTGATGTGGGGCGTGTAGCCCACCCCAAACCACACCGCGAAGCCTTTGATAAAGCCTTTTTGTCGCTTGACTTGCCAGAAAGCGCACGGCCAAATGTTGCTGCCTTTGAGGACGACCCGCGCGGTATGCTATCGGCCCGCAAGGCCGGGCTGTATGTGTGCGCCATTACCACCCGCTACTCGCGCGCGGCACTGGCGGCCTGCGAGGCCCAGCCCGATGTAATTGCCGATAGCTTTGCTGAATTCCGCCAGCATTTCGGCCTGCCACAATAAAATGGTACAATGGTACTTGATTGCGGGTGTCGTATAACGGCTATTATGTAACCTTCCCAAGGTTGAGACCAGGGTTC